>WFTG01000029.1 GCA_015485655.1 Patescibacteria group bacterium
AAATCTAGTTTATCTAACTGTTCTGCTGACAAACTGCTCAAATCTACTTTATGTCCGCCCTGTTTCATAGCGTATTCTAACATAGCTCTATAAGCCGAACTATGTTTAAGATTTGCTTCAATAGTATTCCACATACTATCTTTGATAATTGGTTGAACTTCTGTATCATCAGGGCCATTATCTGAAACTTCAGGATTATCATGAATATTAGCGTCACTACTAGCATGATCTGGTTTATCATGATGTAAAACAGTTCTTAATGCATGACCTGCAATATATCCAGCTATACCACCCAATGCAGTATAAAGAGCAGTAATCTTTCTTTGATTCTTTACCACATCGGCAATACGACTATCTATATGCCCTATAACATCTTCACGTGTTATATTAATCTGGTCTTGCAAAACTGCCATAGCTTCCTCAAATTTATCTTCAGATGTCATAGCTTTAGCCTCGCCACTTTCTAACTTTGCTCTATTATATCGATCTAAAAAGTCTATACCAGCATTACGCAATACTGGATCATCTATAAAATTCACCAAAGGAGCCTCCTTGTTACTACGCGGACGCGTCATACTTAACAGTCCCTGGATTCTTTTAGCTGCTACATCAACCTGACCCCAATTATCCTCACCTCCTGTTATAGCATTGTTAAGTTTTTTCTCTGCGTCTGACAATATTAATTTCATTTCATCCATATAAGCTTCAGCTATAGCTTTTTGTTCCTTTGATTTTCCATATTCGTGTGCCATCATAGCACCAGTAGTTGCTGTGCTAACACCAGCTAAAATTGAGCTATGTTGATAAGCATAATATAACGTCATACCAACTGCGCTGGCTCCGGCTACATGAGCTACATCTTCTTTTACTGAATCACTTCGTTTTCTGCCACCTAACTCCACTATGTTACCAGACATTGCATTTTGTACTTTTTGGATAACTTTTATTGCTCCGCTCTCTTTTGCTTTATACATCATTTCTTCCATTTCTAATTTACCTATTAATTCCATAGAATATTTTTCAAACAAAAACTTTGCCTCTCTTGCAAGAGCTTCTTCTAATAACTTATCCTGATCTGCTTTAGACATTTCATCATAATTTTTACCTTCACTAGCTAATTTTTGACGTAAGTTATATTCTATTTCTAATCGTTTTGCTGTATTGTGATAAACAATATCATTAATATTATCAAATAACACTTTAGCTGCTTCTCTAGACACACGACCTTCTGCATCCATGACATCATCTAGATTGTGTAATTTATGACTAGTTTCCATTCTAACAGCGTTACGAACACTGGCAGCTAGTGATTCTACTGTAAATAACTCAACTCGTTTTTCATCTTTTCCTGTTTTTATTTTATAACCCTCATTTATGATTTTTTCTTTTGCTTTCTGAATATTTTCTTGTTCTTTTTCTTCTAAATGAGCCAATTCTTTATCCACACCTTTTTTACTAGATCCAAATCTACGCATAAAAATGCTAAAGCCAGTACGACCAGCAAAACTACCACCCATAGCAATAGCACCTCCTGCTAACAACCCAGCCGGTGCTACAAAGCCAGCTAAAGCAGCACCTCCGATACCAGCTAAAATAGTAGCTGCCATTTTTATCATACGTTTACCAGTAATCTTAGAAAACATTTTCTTAAAAAATCCTACTTCATCTTTTGCTCTAATATCCAGTGAATCATTATATGCTTTTACTATCTGCTCGGTAGCCAATGAGGATATCTCTGCTATTTGTCCCTCTACTGATTTAAATTGTTCTGGGCTAAGTATATCTCTAAAATGTTTTTGTAATACTTCTTGAATAGCGCCTTTTAAACTTTCACTACCACCACCTTCACGACCAGCTAATAAAGCTTTTAACTCATTAATTAATTCTGGATTTTCATTAAAAACATTTTCTATATCACTAAGATTTAGTTCTACACTAGCCAATTCCAAACCATTATCTTCAGTTTCTCTAGACTCATCACTGTCAACCTCTCTACCTAATAATATTTCAAAATAGGCTAATTTTTCTGCATGTTTTTTCAAATCCGCTACACTCCATTCAACACCCTGATTTATATCATCTAATATCTCTTGTTTAAATATACTCAACATACTCTGTATAACATCTTTATTTTCAGAGAAACTTGGGTTTTCACGTAAAGAATTTAAAATAGTTTGTTTATGTATGTCATAAAAGTTAGTACTTCTTAACTCGTCTAGTTTTTGCTCCAACTCTGGCGTTTCTTCAACTTCTTTATTGTTTTCAGTTTCTATACTAGTTTCCTTATCTAAATTTTTATTCAACTCTAGTTGATCGCGACGTAATTCAATTTCTTTTAAGAATTTATCATAAGCCTCATCTGCTTCATCTCCATTGTATTGGCGTAATTCTGCCAAAGCCTGCTCGGCATAAATTACGTATTGATCTTTTTCACTAGGCAATAATTTGCCAGCTGAATTTAAGCTATCCAATTCTTGTTTAAAATTTTCTAATTCTTGCTCAGCCTGCTCCAACACTACTACAAATTTTTCCTCATTATTATCAATTTCTTTTGAAACACTTTCTGATTTTTTGTTATTTTTTTCATAAATTATTTTCTGATCACCAGGTCTATATGAAGTTACAACCTTACCATCTGGTCCAAATGATCCAAGTATTTTGGTTTTTGCTTTAGAAGAAAAAATCGTCTTTTTCTTGGCTTTTGCCTCTGGCTCAGTTTTGTCAGATTTACTCTTGTCAGCATCAGATAATACAGCATCTTGTATTGCACTACGCATAGCCCCAACTTCTTTATCTGATAAAGTATTGATATATTCTTTAGCAGCATTAAAAAAAGCATTTTGATACACAACAAAATCCTTATCCTTTATATCTATAATATCCTTGTCTAAATTAGGATATTTTTTAATAAAAACATCAAGAGCGACTTGAAATTGTTTTTGAAAATCAGTACTGTACAAAATATCTTCAGGCAATTTTCTATCCAAAACACCTACGGCCCTGGCTATACCATTATTCCAAAATTTTAATAATTCTTTTTCAAAATCTTCTCTAGACAAACCTGATTCTACAACATTTTGTATTTGTTCCTTGGTCTTTTCTGCTAATTCTTTTGCTTGTGGCTGAATGGCTTCTTCTGTAGTCACAACATCTGCATCTATATTTTTTACCATAGCTGTAGCCACTCCATCACCCGTAATAACTTCTACATCCACTCCTCTATTTTCTAATTCTGTTTGCAAAACTTTTATCTTTTCTACATTATCAGAAATTACATCATGACTTATGCCATCATACCAATCAAAACCAGCAGTTTTGGCAAATTCTTTTTTTAATTTCTGATAATCATCACTTTCTTTGTCAATCTGTCGCAAAACTTTATCAATATCAAATAATTTTTTTTCTAGCCTAGAATATACTTTCTCTGTATTATTGGTATTTTCAGTATTGTCTGTCATATCTTTCAACTCATCTTGCATAGTGCTAATATAAACATCTTCTTGCCACTCCTGACCAGTAATTGCTTTGTAATCTTTAAGTAGTTGTTGCAATTTTTTTGATCTATCTATATCATCAGAATCATCAATATCAACATCAGACAATTCATCAATGCTATTACCTAGGCCTATAATCTGTCTAATACGCATATCTATATCTTGAATAGACATATCATCATTTTCCAATTCTACTGATTTTGATGGCACTTTAACAGATTCCTTTGTTTTTTTATTCTTATCACCTGCCATAAATTTATTAAACTAATTATAAATTTTGAATTTTTTTACGCAAATTATCAATCTCTGCCTCGGACGCAGATTGATTTTGTTTTTTTAAAAACATAAAATAATCGTTTTTGAGTTTATTTAGATTTAAGTAAAAACGATCATAAATATCCAAAAGTTTTTTTATTTTGCTGTACTCAAAAGCATTCATAATTATTTGCCTTGTGAAAAAGAATTAAACTGTTGCAAAATATGAATAAAATCCTGTTCAAATGATTTTAATATATCTACTACTTTATTTTCAAAATCAGGAATATTTTTTTGGAAAAAACCCAACATTTTCTCTGAAGATGCTTCTTTCTCAGCCAAAGAAACAAATTCATCAACATTATCAGGTGGCAACATCTTCATAAATTCCATGCCAAGTTTTTGCTGAACAAGACCTAAAAGAGTTTGGTGATATTCTTGTTTTTTGTCTTCAGACACTTCACTGAGCCCAGATTGCTCTATAAGACGATCAATAAATTGATCAATAGGATTTGATGACATATAAAATGTGTTAATATAAAATCAAATAAGTATTTATACCTATTATATAATCACTTATATAATAACACATTTTGCAATATTAATCATCTGGCTACACGTCAACACAACCAATTGTCACAAAAACATAAATACAGTATAATTAAAATATGCAAAAATATATCAAAAAAATACTATTGAGTTTAACTTTGTTAGCATTGCCATACAGCGCTTCAGCTGTAGCGCTAACTAATCCAATCAATGTAAAAACTCCAGAAGATTTAATAGCCAACATTATCAAATTTATCCTTGGCATAACTGGATCTATTGCTTTGCTTTTGTTTGTATATGGTGGTTTTCTCTGGATGACATCAGCAGGTAATTCAGAACAGGTAACAAAAGGCAAAAATGTATTCATTTGGGCTACGATTGGGTTAATAGTTATTTTCTCAAGCTACGCTATTCTCAAAGAAGTATTCAAGGTACTCAACTAATCTTGCATAATTTTTCTATTTATGTATAATAGAATTACTGCCTATTTGGTAGTTTTTATTTTGACAATAATAAATATTTTTTACTTCAATCTAGTATAATAATAAATTTGGACCGGTAGTTCAGTTGGTTAGAACGCTGCCCTGTCACGGCAGAGGTCGCGGGTTCGAGTCCCGTCCGGTCCGCCATAAATTAAAATCGCCTTTTGGGCGATTTTTTATGTGAATAAATTAACTCAAACCTAACGTCTAAATCTTTTAAAAACTACACCAACAGCTAGTATAATAAGAACAATACTTGCTATCTGTGGTAAACGAACTGCGCCAAACTGAGGAGT
>WFTG01000030.1 GCA_015485655.1 Patescibacteria group bacterium
AAATATTATTTTTATTAAAATTGAATAAAGAACTTTGTGTGACTGATTTATCTAATATTTTAGGTATTAGTATGGGCGCAGTATCTCACCAGTTAAGTTTGATGGAACAAAGCGGGTGTGTTTATAGTGTGAAGATGGGTCAGATGGTTTGTTATTTATTAAATAAAAAAAATGAAATTGTGAAATTATTTAATTTTAATTTCCAATTAAAAGATTAATATTATTAATTATTTACATAAAATATATGTCAAAAATATCTTTTATTATAGCCAGTATTGTTATTTTGGCTGTAGGTTGGTTTTTGGGCTCTAACAGCACCAAGACTGATGATTTAGCCAAGACAAATGATTTGTCTACTGTTGTCAGTCCTGCTTATGCTATGACATCTGAGGCAGACGGTGAAGCTATTTGGCAATTTCCTGACAAAAGGGAATTAGATCCAGAAATTTTTGGAACTCCACAAAATCCATTGAATGTTGATTTATTGCCTCTAGATAATAGGTTGGTCAGCGAAGATGGAAAATCTTATACAACAATCAAAGAACCTGCAATGTTCTCTAATAATATTGCTAAAACAACTGGTTCTATAAAAATTTCAGTTGAAGATTTAACAGCAAAGGATGGTCCAAATTCTAAGGATAAGGCAAGTGTAGAAGCGAATTTTAAAGGTCCAAATGGCGAAGATTTTAAAGTAGTGCTCAAAAAACTTATTTCTACAGGTGGTGAACATCAAATGTTTGGTGGTGTTGGCACAGATGTTTTAATGCATGGATCTACAGGTATTGGAACGCCATTGGTAGCTGAAGAGTTTTCTTATATTACTCTTTGGGGTATTGGAGATTTTTATAAAGATGGAAAATTAGTAGATCAAGGTCGAATTATTCATGTTATGGTTTCTGAAAGAACTAGAGATGATAATTTTAAAGTTGGGTTTGATGTTGCTAATCCAGATGAATTAGAGATTCATTTAGCTATGCCACCAAAGAAAGGTTCTCCAAATGGTCCTGTAGATAGCCCTGTGCCAACAGGTGTAATTCTGCCAAATGGTGTTGAACAACCTTTTATTCATACAAATTTTTATGGCAATGTACAGTTGACTGGCAATCAATTTGTTAAATAAATATTTTTGAGATAAAGCTAAATTAGCTTACTTAGAGATAAGGCCTGGAAATTTTTCCTAAACTATGTTAGTATCAAGCAAGTTATTATTTATATTATAGTTATATGGCAAAACGTAGAAAAGCTGTTGGTACTCCACAAAAGTCAAAATCTCGTAAAACAGCTAAAAGATTAGCAATTAAAGCAGAGACATTAGCTAAGATAGTGGCTAAGAGAAAGTCTAATAAAAATTATAAGATTAAGTCTAATGCTGAAGTAGAGAAAAATAAAGCAGCAGCTAAGAAAACTAAATAGTTTTATCTTGTATAAATAAAAAGCCCCGCTCTTTTGAGTTGGGGCTTTTGAAATATACGGCTATTATTTGCTAAAGTTAATTTGATTGTTATTGAATCTTTCAGATTGATCATTTTTTTGATACTAGGCTAGTCTTGACAACAAACAAAAAATATGTAATAGTTAGGGCTATGTTTTAAAATAATTCTCTGGGGAGAGAATTTTATATGTTATACAATTAGGATCTATTGGTCAGGGTCCTGTAAGATTTAACATTTTTTAGGACACTTAATTGAATATAACATATAAAGTATATGACAACATTTAAAGAGTTAGGTCTGAACAAAGACCTAATGAAGGGTCTTGATGATTTAGGATTTTCAGAACCTACACCAATTCAAGCCAAAGCTATTCCTTTTATATTGGAATCAAAAAATAATTTAGTTGCTCTAGCGCAGACCGGAACCGGCAAGACTGCGGCTTTTGGCTTGCCAATTTTAAACCAGATTGATACAGATGAGGGATTACAAGCGATTATAATTTGTCCAATTCGTGAATTGTGTTTACAAATTTCACAAGACTTAAAAAACTTTTCTAAGCATTCAAAAGATATATCAATCACACCAGTTTATGGTGGTGAAAGAATAGATATTCAGATTAGAACACTGAAGCGAGGGACTAATATTGTTGTTGGTACACCAGGTCGTGTTCATGATCTCATTCGAAGAAAAGTTCTCAAGCTCCAAGATATTCAGTGGGTAGTTTTAGATGAAGCTGATGAGATGCTAGATATGGGATTCAAGGATGACCTAGATGCAATTCTAGAACAAACTCCTGCAGACAGGCAGACTTTGTTATTTTCTGCCACTATGTCTAGAAGCATTCGCTCTATTGCGAAGAAGTATATGGGCGATGCTGAAGAGATAAGTGTGGGTGAAAAAAATATAGGAGCAGATAAAGTATCTCATGAATATTATGTAGTACAACCTAGAGATAGGTTTGAAGCTTTGCGTAGAATTCTAGATTCATTACCTGGGGTTTATAGTATTGTGTTTTGTCGTACTCGTAGAGAGACCCAAGATGTAGCAGATAAATTAAAAGCTAATAATTATGATGCTGAAGTTCTGCATGGCGATGTGTCACAAACTCAGCGTACCAAAATTATGAATCGGTTTAAACAAAAAAAAGTGCATTTGTTAATAGCAACAGATGTGGCGGCACGAGGAATTGATGTTGATAATCTTTCTCATGTTATTAATTACAATCTTCCAGATCAAAATGAAGTTTATACACACAGAAGTGGGCGAACAGGTAGAGCGAAAAATAGTGGAGTTTCTATTTCTTTGGTCAGTCCCAAGGAAGTTAATAGAATGAAACAGATTGAAAAAATAATTCATAAGCCAGTTGAATTCAAAAAAGTTCCTTTTGGTCAGGATATTTACCAAAATCAAATTAACGCATTTATAGATGAGATAGAAGCTATAGAAGTCAAAGATATTGGTGATGAAAAATATTTTGCAGATATCATGGATAGATTAAAAAAGTTTAAGAAAGAAGAATTGATTAAATTATTTTTGCAGAATAAATTTAATCATTTTATGGATGAATCAAAAAATATCAAAGATCTCAATGCCAATCCAAAATTTTCTGGTTCAAGACGAGAGGGAAGAGGTGATAAAAATAATCGTTTAAGTGCAGATGAGGTTAATTTGAAAATTAATATTGGCAGAAAACACGGTTTTGATATCAAGGGATTGTTCAAGATGATTAATTCACAAAGAAATCTAAAAGGTGTTGATATTGGAAAAATTGATCTTATGCCTGAGTTTTCTGTTTTTTCAGTTGATAAAGCACGTGCTGGCGAGGTTATAAGAGCGCTGTCAGGTTCTAGTTTTCGTGGTGAAAAAGTTTTGATAAAAGAAGATACAGGCAGAACATTTAGTTATTCTACCTCCCTACGGGAGGTCTCCCGTAGGGAGAGAGGGGGTAGTTATCGTAGTCGCGGTGGTGGAAGCGGACGACGTAGCGATGGTAGAGGCAGAAGTCGCAGTGGTGGTGGATTTGATAAAAGTAAACGCAAGCCTAGAACTAGACGTTCAAAGTAAAAATTTAAACATTCTGTATAATGATCATGGTTTTGTGATTTTATGACAACTTGATTTTTTTGTTGTATTGTGAT
>WFTG01000031.1 GCA_015485655.1 Patescibacteria group bacterium
GAAGGGAGCTAATCGCCCATAATATGGGAATTAAATTTTTAAGATGCCTAACTGATAAAAACAGCTACTTACAATTTATAAAATAAGCATGTAAAAAATACACACTACAGCCTACTCAAAATAACAAATTTCTCTGAATAAATCAAGGACTAATAAAAAATAAAAGCTCTATATACTAAATATATAGAGCTTTCTAAGTAATAACTAAAAAGTGTTCGGAAACGCTTATCCATTCTCATGTCAAAAGTAAATCTTGGTTTTTTCAAACCGAAGTTTACGATGTATAAAATATACATCTCGACATTCAGTAGTTCGTTGTGATACGAGCGAATCGCATCACACACCCCTACCTACTAGGAAAACTCCCTAGAAAGGAGGTGATCCATCCACAGCTTCCGCTACGGATGCCTTGTTACGACTTCACCCTTGTTACCGGTCCTACCTTGGACCCAGATAAACTGAGGCTTCGGGCATTACCGACTCCCTTGGTGTGACGGGCGGTGTGTACAAGACCCGAGAACGTATTCACCGCGCCGTAGCTGATACGCGGTTACTAGCGATTCCAACTTCATGAGGGCGAATTGCAGCCCTCAATCCGAACTGAGATCAGTTTTGTTGGGATTAGCTCCGTCTTACGACTTAGCAGCCCATTGTACTGACCATTGTAGCGCGTGTGTAGCCCAAGACATAAGGGCCATGCTGATTTGACGTCGTCCCCACCTTCCTCCCAGTTAACCTGGGCAGTCTCATATGAAATTGTAACATACGATAGGGGTTGCGCTCGTTACCGGACTTAACCGTACATCTCACGACACGAGCTGACGACAACCATGCAGCACCTGTATAGCACCCTCATAGGCGACTCTATTTCTAGAGCTTGCAGCTATATGTCAAGTCTTGGTGAGGTTACTCGCTTATCATCGAATTAAACCACACGCTCCACCGCTTGTGCGGGTCCCCGTCAATTCCTTTGAGTTTTAGCCTTGCGGCCGTACTCCCCAGGCGGAATGCTTAACGCGTTAGCTTTTGTAAACGGCACTGATAGGGTCGATACTACCAATACCTAGCATTCATCGTTTACGGCGTGGACTACGAGGGTATCTAATCCTCTTCGCTCCCCACGCTTTCGTGAAATTAGTGTCAGAACTATTCCAGTAAGTTGCCTTCGCCTTTGGTGTTCCTGCCGATATCAACGGATTTAACCCCTCCACCGGCAATTCCACTTACCTCTCCTAGCCTCAAGTCTAACAGTATCACCAGCGTTTCCAGAGTTGAGCTCTGGTATTTCACCAATGACTTATTAAACCACCTATTCACGCTTTACGCCCAATAAATCCGGATAACGCTCGGGGCACTCGTATTACCGCTGCTGCTGGCACGAGTTTGGCAGCCCCTTATTCATTAGGTACCGTCACTAATTCGTCCCTAATAAAAGCAGTTTACGCCCCTAGGGGTGTCATCCTGCACGCGGCGTCGCTCCATCAGGCTTTCGCCCATTGTGGAAGATTCTTGACTGCAGCCTCCCGTAGGAGTCTGGGCAGTGTCTCAGTCCCAGTGAGACGGGTCACGCTCTCACGCCCGCTAACCGTCATTGCCTTGGTAGTCCATTACACTACCAACAAGCTGATGGTACATAGGCCCTTCCTCAAGCGAAAAAACTTTACTCCGAAGAGACTATCGGGTATTAGTCACACTTTCGCGTGATTATCCCCGACTTGAGGGTAGATACCAATGTGTTACTCTCCCGTTTGCCACTATCTCCGAAGAGATCGTTCGACTTGCATGCCTTAGACACGCCGCCAGCGTTCATCCTGAGCCAGGATCAAACTCTCAAATAAAATGAGAATATAAATCTCTAACTAAATATAATTTTAGGTTGCGATAGTTTTTTTAAAAAACTACCAAAAAGGAATTGAACAGAGAACAGAAAGCTATATTTTATAAAATAAAACATACTTTCCGAACACTTTTTAATTATCAACGTGCATTGTTTTTAATAAACATTTTTAACGTTAATAAAAACAGAGAAACCAAACTTTTGAAAAAAGATGAGCTTCACTGTTTTTACTAAATTGGCTTTGAACTTATATATTTGTGAATACAACGCCTAAACCTGTGATTTCTTGTATTAATGCTTATATACTAAAAGCTTTGGTATTATAGCCGTATTTATATATTTTTGTCAAGGGTTTTGAGCGTTCTTCTTCCACAATCTGTACACATACAATTTTAGCTACAAAATCACTCTCCTTGCACAGCATTTTCCTTGCGCCATTTCTCTATCTCTGCATGATTGCCAGACAACAATACATCTGGAACTTTATATTCCTTTCCTTTCCAATTTACTACTTCTGGACGTGTGTATTGAGGATATTCTAAATATCCTGGCTGATTATGACTCTCTTCTGCCAATGACGCCTCTTTACCCAATACACCTGGAATCAATCTACTCACCGCCTCTGTTATAACTAGTGCTGGCAATTCACCACCTGCCAAAACATAAGGTCCTATAGAAACTTTTTCATCTACAATTTTTTCCAATCGTGCATCCAAACCCTCATATCTTCCACAAATCAGTATTATATGATTACATTCTTTTGCATAAACTTTTGCTTTTTTTTGTGAAAATTGAATACCTGTTGGTGACATTAATAAAATCTTTGTTTTCAAACTCGATGTCTCAATCTGAATTTTCTCAATTGTTTTAGCAATTGGATAAAACATCATCACCATTCCAGCTCCACCTGAATAAGGTTTGTCATCCACAGACTTATGTGCGTCAGTGGCAAATTCACGTGGTGTATGCGTATAAATCTCAATCAATCCTAATGACTTTGCTCGCGCTAAAATAGTCTCATCAAGATATGAGTCTAGTATTTCAGGAAAAATTGTGATAATGTCAAATCGCATAATTGCACTATAATGGTTTGTAAATTAAAAATCAAATATTGGAGATGTAAAATGCATATTATATTAATCAACACTGACAAACAAACGACTCAAAAAATCAAACAATATTTTCATTCTGCTTGTATATTTCACTGTCAGTCTAAAAAATCGCTTATAAATATATTAAACAAAATAAATACTATGAACATCTTTATATATTTACAAAAACAAACAAATACAAATCCAGTTTTTGAAAAATATATAAAAAAATTATCCATTCTAAAAAAAGTCAGAACTGTAACAATATTTACAAAAATACAATCTCTACCATAAACCCTGCGTCAAATAAAGTGGGGTTTTTTATATTAAAAAACCTCATCCTATAAAAATAGGACGAGGTTTTATATTTACAAAAAGATAAAAATAACCTAAAGGTTAAGATCATCAAGACTAGTTGGATCTGGAACATCTTCTGTTGCAGTATCTGCAGCTGGAGCTTCAGATTGAGCTTGAGCTGCTTCTCTGCGCTCTTGATGAGCCTGACGTGAACCTTCTGGTTCATAGATTTTTAGGTTAACGCGAGAATTGTTCTTTGCGCCGACGACACGAAGCAATGTTCTAAGTGCGCGTGCGGTCTGACCGCTACGACCAATTACATTACCCATATCTTCTGGATTAACCTTGAGTGTCAACAAAACACCCATTTCATCTACAGTACGTTCTGTTGAAACATCGTCTGGATTGTCTACAATAGACTTAACAACATATTCAACAAACTCCTGATCTTTTACGTTCTCTGACATACGCTTATCTAAAATCGTTTAATGATTAAATAGCTATGAGCTATAAACTTGCATAACTATTCCTTTTGTCAAAGGTATAATAAGTATAAACTAAAATATGTCTTTTGTCAATGTAAAATTCTATCTATCCTAACTTTAATTCATCTGACGTCTGGTGTAGATAGCTAACCAACACCAACAATATAACAAAAACAATGCTTAAATCATTTTTGTAATACGGAGTATCAAAAAATCCATAAACAACAATACTCACTAAACTTGCCAATACTCCTAAATAAAATATATTGCCATTTTTTCTATACTCTATAATAACCTTTTTAAACAAAATAAATAACAAGTATAAAAATATACCAAAACCTATCAAGCCGACTTCTACCCAAGTGTGCAAAAACAAATTATGTGCGCGTGGCACCTCCCACTCCAATGGCGGATTATAAAGTTCAAAAGCTTTATCATAATAAGCAGGTTCGAAATTGCCAAAACCAACTCCAAAAACAGGATTTTTATAAATTAACTCCCAAGTAACATTCCAAATCTGCTGTCTGGTTTGAAAAGAATTATAATCAGTGTTATTAAAATAACTTTGTAACTTTCCTTGTGTAACAATGCTCGCAAAAACAAAAATACTTAAAATCATTGCAGTGATTATAATATGCTTTTTAAACTTAAACGTCTTAGGTAAATAAAAAATCATCATCATACCAGCAATACCAAGGCTTAATATTCCTGCATAAGAACGAGTCAAGACAATAGTTGTAAATACAAATAAGTACAAAATTATCAACACAATCAAATGATTGTTATTTATTTTATTTTTCCTTACCTGTTCCAAAGTCAAACCAAGTAACAACAAAATCAATGGAACAAGTAACAATGAAACATAATTAGCTGAAGTGAACATTGCATTAACAAAACCTGGAATCTGCATACCAAACTCGCCAAAATATTCCACCAACCCCCAAATACTAACAAGCAACACAGTGCCAAAAGTAGCATACACCAGACTGTGTAACTTTTTCATAGAAGAATCAAAATACACTGAAGTTATTAAAAAGACAAAAGGATCAAACATCCAACCTTTCCATGCTCCAAACCCGAGTCTAATATCATCACCCGCCAAAACTTGCAACCCTGCAACCAAAACAAATAATCCATATACCCAAACAATTTTATTTTTTAAAACTTTTATAACAAAATCATGCCACTGTCCATGTTTTATAATTGCTATATAGCCCACAAAAAACCAAGCATAAATCATCAACTCCAACAGTGTAGTCGGAATGCCAGCAATAGAAGTACGCAACAAAAAACTAGGTAAAGTAGCCACAATAATCAAACCGCCCCAAAAAGGCTTTTTAATAACTGTGACAATAAATAAAAATAATAAGACAAAAATCAAATAATCCATACTCAAAAACTAAATAAACTTTTTATATGCTCTATACGAATTAACTTTAAGAAATACACCAAAGTTGTATAAACAACACCACCAAAAACAATAGCCAACCACCACGGCACAAACTGACCAGCCAAACTCATTATACTATACATAACCACACTCAATAATGCGAATAATAACACGGGCTTAATCTGCACTTTCCATTTGATTATTTTGATTGCCATCATACCCATTACAGCCATTGCAAATAATTCCACTCCAACTGTTGTAATAGCCGCTGCCTGTACTCCAAATCTAGGAATAAACAGACTATATAAAACCAAAGCTATGGTGGTAGTGAGGGCATATATTTTCATTTGTAATTTTTGCTTGCCTACACCAACCAGAATATAACCAAACAACTGCCCGAAAAATATACTACCAGCGGCAAGGCTTAAAATCTGCAACCAATAACCAGCATCTGCAAAATCAAAACCAGCAATCAATACTATTATATCGCTGGCAAATACTAAAAAAACAGCCACCATAGGAAATGCTAATGCCGACATTATCACCAAACTTTGTTGTACATATGAATGTAAAGTTGACAAATCTTTTTCACTCCACCATTTAGAAATGAACGGCAATAAAAGTCCAAGGTACATAGCTGGAAATGAAACTAAAATTTCCAAAACTTTATAAGCCGCACCATACAATCCAACATCTGATGCCGGCACAAACCATGACAACATAATAGTATCAGCTTTGAAATAAATAGTGTTCAACAAAATAATAACCCCAAGTGGCCAAGCTTGGATTAATATCTTTTTTATAATATCTCGATCCCAAACCCAAATAATATTATGCTGTTTAGATTTTTTCCAAAACAAAATAACAAACTGCAGACCTGCATACACACTGGCAGTAGCTAGTACCCAAATAAACCCGAGATTTAAAATAATTACCAAATACAAAACTCCTAAAGTTGCGATTTTTCCCAATATCTCTGCAGTTGCAACTACTTGCATATGAACTGTTTTTTGAAAACTTACTGTCAGAAGCTGATTGAGATTTGCCAAGAAAAAAGAAACAGCCAAAACAGACACGCCGATCTTAATACTAATAACATACGGCATCAACCAAATAATATTTGGTAAAAGCAATACCAAAACTATAGCTGAAAACAATCGCAACCACCATATTTGTGAAAAAATACTTTTTTCTTCAACCTCTGAAACTTCTCCTAACATTTTCAAACCAACCAAATACAATCCAAAATCAACCGCAATAGAAAAAAACTGCAACCAAGTAAAACTAATAACATACCAACCAAACTGCTCTTGGCCGAGATAGCGAGCCATAAGTCCCATACTCACCACTCCTACAGCCAGTCCTAGCATTCTGCCTCCTGCGTGAATCAAACTATGTTGTAATATTTTTTTTAGCATATATATAGTATATAACATTTTGTATTTAGTAGATAATATTGTAGTTTTACGAAAAAAACCAAAATGCTATACTGAAATATATAAACTTTATACAAAAATCATAGTATATGCATGATTTTTAACTAATTAAAAAAATGAAACTCATTTACATATACGGACCACCTGGAGTTGGAAAACTTACAGTGGCAAAAGAATTGTCAAAATTAACAGGTTATAAATTATTTCATAATCATCTTACTGTTGATTTGGTTTCAAACATATTTGAATTTGGGAGTGATGATTATAGAAATTTAATTATTAAAATAC
This sequence comes from Patescibacteria group bacterium, assembly GCA_015485655.1. Lineage (GTDB taxonomy): Bacteria > Patescibacteriota > Patescibacteriia > S139-126 > S139-133 > S139-133. The sequence continues at coordinate 6,825 of WFTG01000031.1, forward strand.
GAAAATTAGTTATTGCTGAAGCGCTTAGTAAAAA
>WFTG01000032.1 GCA_015485655.1 Patescibacteria group bacterium
TCTTATTTCTCAATACAGAGAAAAAAGAGGTATGACTCAAACTGCTTTGGCAAAAGCATTAAAAACTAGTCAGTCAGCAATAGCGCGAATGGAGAAGGGTGAGCAGAATTTTAGTACAGAGATGTTGGTTAAAATTGGTAGTGTGCTAAAGCATGACATTATCACTTTATCAGGTGATGCGATTAATTTCCGAGTACGTGGTGGTAAAAAGCTAAAAGGTACTGTAACTATCAACAGGTCAAAAAATGCAGCTGTAGCTCTTTTGTGCGCCTCTTTGCTAAATAAAGGTGTTACAACTTTAAAAAATATGCCTCAAATTGCAGAAGTTGAGCGAATATTAGAGGTTTTGGAAAGTATAGGAGTGGCCATAGAGTGGCGAGATAGTGATATTGTAATAACTCCGCCAGAGGAATTATCTCTGAAGTCTTTAGATGTTGAAGCAGCTAAAAAAACAAGAAGTATTATTATGCTACTTGGACCATTGATTCATTTTTATGATGAATTTAGCTTACCACAAGCAGGTGGTTGTCGTTTAGGCAAGAGAGCAGTGAAGCCTCATTTTTTTGCTTTGGAAAAATTTGGTGTGCATATTGATGTTACGGAAGGTGAATATGTTATTTCTATTGGCAAAAGAAAGACAGCGGATGTTGTTTTGTATGAGTCAGGAGATACTGTAACTGAAAATGCTATTATGGCCGCTGCACTATTACCAGGTAAAACAACGATAAAGTTTGCTTCTGCAAATTATATGGTGCAAGATTTGTGTTTTTTTCTAGAACGTTTGGGTGTGAGTATTAAAGGTATTGGCACTACCACTTTGGAAATAGAGGGAGTAGAGTATATCAATAAGAATATTTCTTATGCTCCAAGTCAAGATCCTATAGAGGCTATGTTTTTTTTAGCAACCTCTATTGTGACAAACTCATCATTGAAGTTACAAGGTTGTCCAATTGACTTTCTTGAGTTGGAGCTTTTAAAATTAGAAAAAATGAATTTTAAATACAAAATAACAAAATCTTATATAGCTGATAATGGTCATACTAAATTAGTAGATATAATAACTTATCCTTCCAGACTTGTGGCTTTGGAAGAGAAGATTGAATCAAGACCTTATCCTGGTATTAATATAGATAATCTGCCATTTTTTGCGCTTATTGCAACGCAGGCGAGGGGTAGAACTCTAATACATGATTGGGTTTATGAGGATCGTGCAATATATTATAGGGAACTTAATAAAATTGGTGCTGATGTTATTCAAGCTGATTTACACCGTGTTTATGTTCAAGGAAAAACAGATTTTGTACCAGCAAAAGTTGTTTGTCCGCCAGCATTGCGCCCGGCAGCGCTTATTCTTATAGGTATGTTAGCCGCGCCAGGAGAATCAGTATTGTCTAATGTTTATTCTATTAGTAGAGGTTATGAGGATTTGGCACAACGACTTAATAAACTTGGTGCTAATATTGAAATGATGCGAGGGTTATAAAGTAAAATTTAATCAAAAATAAAAACGCCCTTGTAAAAAGGGTGTTTTTGATTATGGTGGACCCGACAGGAGTCGAACCTGCGACCTCCTCGGTGCAAGCGAGGCGCTCTAGCCAGCTGAGCTACGGGCCCATAGTTGATTAACTAAAATAGTTAATTAATAATGTATTATTCAATTTTGATTCATAGGTCTTATCGTAGCGAAGCTGGAAGCTGCTGTGTCACCCGAAGTCGTTAGACGTAGGGTGAAGCTACGGGCCCATATTAATTACATGTATTATTGTGCTATTCCTGGAAATACTGGACCAAATAGTGAGCCTAATAGCCAACCAATAAATGGTTGTAAAAGTCCAGTCATATGCAATATTCCAAAGAAAGAAAATAACAAGCCTAATAATTTATAAAATAGAAATGTGCCACCAAAACTATGTAAGTGTTTTTCAAATGATGGTATTCTACCAAAATTAGTCACAAACCACAATGTGTATCTTATCAACACAAAGCCAATGACAACCATGATTAATCCTATGATGATATTCATAAGGAATATATTATTTTAGGTGTAGTTTTGAAATGGCGTGCCAGCCAAAGCCTTGGTGTAGGCTGGTGGGCGATGCAGGAGTCGAACCTGCGACCTCCTCGGTGTAAACGAGGCGCTCTAACCAGCTGAGCTAATCGCCCATAATATCTTATATACGATGCTAACTATAGCAAAAAAAATACAGCCTGTAAAGACTTTGTTATTATTATAGCATTTTGTACATAAAATTCAATAGTTTTGGCGCAAGTTGTATTTACAACCAAGCTTGAACTTATTTTATCAAGAAAATCAGAAAGTCAGATTGTGGTGCGGATGAGAGGAATCGAACCTCCACGGGATTGCTCCCACCAGGCCCTCAACCTGGCCTGTCTACCAGTTCCAGCACATCCGCCCTAGTCAGTAGTTTAGCAAGAAGCTCTAATGATTTCAATGTTTGTCGTGTTATACAAAAAAACTCGTCTGTTGAGAAATGGACGAGTTTTTTATCAGTGATATTTTGTAAAGTTATTTTTTACGTTCCTTTAATTTTTTCTTATATGATCTTAAGAAGTATAGTTTTGCGCGTCTAACCTTTGACTCTTTTACAATTTCAATTTTGGCAATATTAGAAGAAGCAAGGGCAAAAAGTTTTTCTACGCCAATGCGGTTGCTGGCTATTTTTCTGACTAGAATACGAGTATTTTCAAGAGTTTTGCCTTTTTTAGAAAGTACAGTACCTTCAAATACTTGGATACGTTCTTTTTCTTCGCCTCTTGGATTAATCTCTTTGATGCGTTGGTGAACACGTACAATCATACCAGGTTTTATAGTGGTTGGATCAATACTTGTGTCTACTTCCTTAGTTTCTTTAGTTTTCTTTTCGTCTGACATAGTCTGACCATTTAATAATAAAGACTTGTTCTATTCTAATGAATTTTAACAATCTTGTCAAGATTGTTACAGATATCTCATCCAAATATATATTGCACTAATAGTAATGGTAAGTAACATTACAGGGATGCCTATTTTTAAGAAATCTTTAAATTTTATATTATAGCCAGATTTACAGGCAATATCAGCTACAATCAGGTTGGCACTTGCTCCAATCAGAGTTCCGTTTCCGCCAAGATCAGCGCCTAATGCTAATGACCACCAA
>WFTG01000033.1 GCA_015485655.1 Patescibacteria group bacterium
AACAGTTCTTCTAATCTTGTGTGGATAAGAAGAATATAGAATTTAAGAATTAATATCCCATCTTCATTTTTTTGAAGAAATTCTAGAGAGGGGGTGTAATTATGAAAAAGCAATTATTGTCTCTTTTTATTTTATTGGGAGCTTTAGCTCCAATGGTAGCATTTGGACAGTCAGCTGATTTTGGTACTGATTATTTGACTGGTATTGGACTTGGTTCACAAGACATTCGTGTTACTGTTGTTAATTTGATTCGTGTTGCCCTTGGTATTTTAGGTGTTATTGTTATGGTTATTATTATTGCTGGTGGTTTCCGTTGGATGACTGCTGGTGGTAATGACGATGCTATTGCACAGGCTAAGAAAATTATTTCTGCAGGTATTACAGGTTTGATTATTATTATCGTGGCTTACGCACTAACTACTTGGGTATTTAACTCTATCCTAGATGCGACAGCTGGTTAATATAAGTTTGAAATGGTTAGAATTTTTATTAAACCAAACTATTACATTATTTAATATGCATATTAGTGCACAATTAAAAAAAATAGTTTACAGCTTCACGGTGGCCATTTTTGTGGTCACCGTGTTTGGCTTGTTTAGTTTAACAGCTCAAGCTGTAGAAGATCCTCCTAAAAATACATATTATGGATTAGAGGATGTGGCTGTAAAATCAGGTTTGATAAAAGCTAATCAGGGAGATGTTTCATTGGCAGTAAAAATTGGTCAATTTATCAAACCATTGATGGGGTTGACTGGAAGTGTTTTTTTAGTTTTGACTATTTATGCTGGAGTTATGTGGATGACTGCAGCGGGTAATGAAGAGCGAGTAGCCAAAGCCAAGAAAATACTAGGCATGGCATCAATAGGATTGCTAGTTGTTGTTATGGCGTATGCAATTACAAGTTTTATAGGTGGTGTTATTTTTGGTAATAATCCTTCATCACAAAAAAGTACAGAAAATACATCGCAACAAAATTAATAATAGATTGTTTGGTATATTATGAATAAGTTGTTTTATAAAAATTTATTAGCATTTAGCTTGATTGTTGCAGGTTTGTTTTTTTTAACACATACCAGTTTTGCGCAAGGTGAGTTTTTTGATAGTTTAAATAATACAGCTAAACATGCAGGTGTTCTTCCAGAAAATAATGAGAATGCTAATTTTTCATTGATGGTTGGTAATATCTTGAGAGGATTATTTGGTTTGCTTGGTACTGTGTTTTTGGTATTAGTGATGTATGGAGGTTTTATATGGATGACTGCCAGTGGTAATGATGAGAGTGTAAATAAGGCAAAAAAAATTATCACCCAGGCGACTATAGGATTGTTTGTAATGGTGCTTGCTTATGCTTTAACTGATTTTATTTTTGGAACTATTATTTCTAGTACACAGATACAACAGTCTAAATAATAGTTTTTAATAATTAATAAGAAAATATGATTTATAATTTTATAAAAAGTAAGGTAAATATTTTATTTTTATTTGCTGTAGTTGTTGCAATGTTTGGATTTTTCAATGTTTTTAATTACGCCCAAGCACGAACAGATTCAGGTTGTAGTACTAAGGTGAATCAATCATGTACCGAGCTTATAGATAAGGCTAATAAGAATGAATTATGTGACGATAATTGTTCTGCTGCTGAATGTGCTAGGCTTAATTCTAGAGTTGCTAGTTGTGGTTTAGATCCTAATTCTACTGGTCAACAAAAATCATTAACAGTTATTATTGGTGATTTATTGCGTGGATTATTTGGTTTATTAGGTGCTGTTTTCTTAGTATTGATTATTTATGGTGGTTTTCTTTGGATGACTGCAGCAGGTAATGATGAAAATATTAGTAAAGCTAAAAAAATTATCACCCAAGCCGCAGTTGGTCTGCTAGTTATTGTAATTGCTTATGCTTTGACTGATTTTATTTTTGACACCATTATCAACGCAACAACAACGAATTAAAAATTTTTAGTACAAAAAGATTGCACCGACTTAATTTAAGCCGGTGCTTTTTTTATTGCCATTTTATTTTTTTATAAATCTTCCTGTATTCTTCATCTCCATTAAAATCTGTGGCCATATGACCAGCCAACAGACTTCTTAAAGTTCTTCTTTTTATTCTGGTCCCATCCATGGTCCAGATATCTCCGGTTTTGTATATTTTGTAATTAACGCCTCTTAAGTTGATGGTGCCAATCCATTTTTTGCTCGGTTTAGCACCTGCCATATTCTGATGGGTGTTGGTGTAATTACTATAATACACCCTCACGCCATTTTTTTTGGTTGGAGCAAACCGACCGGTTTTAACAGCTGTTAAAGCGTTGGCGGCGCTGATAATATCGCTATTGACAGCCACGAATTTCGTGGTGTCATTGCCGGTTATTAACACAGCCGCTTGCTCGGTCCGCAACGGAGATGTTACAGTGCAACTCATTAACAAAGCTGCAAAAATAAAAGTTAAAAATAAATTTCTCATGATTTCCTCCTTTGACCAAAAAGGTCATGTATTTGATTGTTAAAGAATTATTATATTATACTATATCTAGTATTGTTTGTCAATAGCATTGAAATTTTAACAAAACAAAAACCCTATATCTATAGTATATAGGGTTTTTGTAGGAAAAGTAAAATTATTTTTCTAAAGATTGCTCTTTTGTTTCTTCAGGTTTAGCCTCTTCAGCTGTGCCATTTTTTTCTTCTTTTTTCTCTTCTACTGGTGCATCTTCCTTAGTTTCTGATGTGCTGTCATCTGTTTGTTCTGTTGTTTCTTCAGCTGTGCCATTTTTTTCTTCTGCGTTGTCATCTTCTTTCTTTTCAATGATTTTACGAGTACCATCTGGTCTTCGTTTATTATCCTTGATAATGCCTTGTTCTACAAATAGGTTGTGAACTGTGTCAGTTGGTTGTGCGCCAACAGAAATCCAATGTTTAGCCCTTTCTGCATCTACAGTGATATTTTTAGTATTGCCAAAATAATTAATATGACCAATACTTTCAATATAATCGCCAAATGGATCTTTGTGTTTTTGACAAACAACAACACGATAACTTGGTTGTTTCTTTTTGCCAAAACGAGCTAGTCTAATGCTTAACATAATTAATTTGTACTATAAAGTGATTAAAGGTTGTGACGGATTTAATTCTATATAGTAAACTCTGCAGGTTTTGCAGAGGAGAAGTAATGATATAGTAACTGATTATACAGTGGTTGTCAATGGCTATCTATTTGCAAATTGTTTTCCTTCTTCTAGTTTTATAGAAATAAGCTTTGATACACTGTCGTCACCCATGGTTACACCATATAATAATTGGGCTTTTTCCATTGTGGCTCTATTGTGAGTAATAACTATAAATTGTGTTTTTTTGGATAGTTCTTCTAAGATGTTAGCAAAACGGTTTGAGTTGGCCTCATCCAAAGCTGCATCAACCTCATCTAAAACAACAAATGGAGAGGCGTTATTAGCAATAATTGCACAAATAAGCGCAATTGATGTTAGAGCTTTTTCACCACCAGATAGCATAGTGATGCTTTGTAGCCGTTTGCCAGGAGGAGTAGCTACAATATCTACACCTGTTATTGCTTTTTGTTTGCTTTTTGTTGTTTTTGTATTGTTTTTATTTTCACCTTTATCCTCATCCTCATTGTCTATGGTTTCACTGGTTATTATTTTTAATTCTGATTTTCCACCATTGAAGAGTATTGAAAAATAATGTGAAAATTTTTCATTAATTTTTTTAATATTATCATTGAATTGTTTTTCAATTTTTTTGTCTAGATCATCAATAACATCACGTAGAGAGGTAATAGCTGTTTCTAAATCTGTAATTTGCGTATTAAGCCATTCATGTCTTTCTGTGATTTCGGCGTGTTCTTTTTTTGTTTCATCATCTATATTTCCTATAAGTTCTTTTTTTGTTTTTAGTTTTTCTATGTCCATTTCTAATTCAGAAATGGAAAATTCAGTATGATCTTTATTTTCTTTTAATTGTGTTTCAATAAGTGAAAATGATTGTCCAAAATCATGTTCAGCATTATTTTTTAAATCTTCCAGTCTGGTTTGTAATCTAGCCAGTTCAATCTCATATTTGGTTAGCTGTTGGTTGATTGTGTTTAAATTGTTTTGAAGGGTGGAAGATTTTTGTTGAATATCAAATAGTTGTTGCTTTTTTGCTTGTTCAGATTCATTGATTGATTCAAGTTTTGTTTTTGTATTGAGTATATTTTTTTCTAAAAGTTCTAGTTCAGAATCTAGGTCTGATAGCATTTTTTTTATTTTATCAGAGTCGTTATTGTCTGTAGAGGAGTTTTCTAAAGGTTTTTTTTCATCAAGTATGCTTTGTAATTCACTTTCTTTGAATTTTATGTTATTGGTTATATTTTCTACATTTTGTTGTAGTGATTGCAGTGTTGCATTGGTATCAATTAGTTTTTTGTCAAAATTTGTTTTTTCTTTTTCTAGTGATTGTAATTGTTCTTGCCAAGAAGTAACATTGACAGAGTCTTCATGAGTAGGGATTTGATCTAATTGATGACGAATATCTTCTACGATATTATCTAGAGATTTTTGTACCTCGGCTAATGTTTGGTTATTTTTTGATGCTGTTGTGAGAGTATTGTCTATAGCTGATAGTAGCCCCTCAATATTTTCTTTGATGGTTTGTACAGCATCGCCTTTGAGTGTTTGATTAGGTTCTAGGCGAGCAAATAGTTTTTCTTGAAGTTTGCCTATTTTGTTGGTTAGAATTTTGTATTCTTTTTGTAAGTTTTGTTGTCTATTGGTTGTAGATTTTATTTTTTCATAAAGATTGGTAAGGGTTGTTTTTTGGTTTTTTATTTCCAATTCCAGAGATCTTGCTTGCTGGTCTAAAAAAGCTAAATTTTGCTGACCGTTTTGTGCCCAATTGCTATCCAGTCTGCCTTGCCATTGAGCTCGTTTTTGACTTAGTATTCTTTGTTTTTGTAATAGCTCATCATAATTTTTTTGCAGGTTTGTGTATTCAGCATCTTCAGCAGAATTTTCAGCAAGTTTTTTCATTTGTTCTTGCAAATCATCTAGTTCTGATTGTACAACGTCTCTTTCTTTAGTTGTTTCTATTTTTGCATTTAATTGGGTTTCTAGTGATGAGGTTAGATTGTTCCAAAGTTTGGAGTAGAATTGGATTAGTTTTGTGTTTAGTTTTTCTAAAACTTCTTCTCGTTCTTCCAAACGCTTCATTAAGCGATTTAATGATTTTAACCTAGGGGTTATTTCTGCAAGTTGAATTACACCTTGTGATAAATTTTCTTCAGCTAAATTCAATTTATTGACAGCTTGATCTTTTTTGATTTGGTATTGTTTGATACCAGCCGCTTCGTCAAAAAAATCTTTGCGTTCAGTAGGTGTGGCATTGAGAACTGTATCAATTGTTCCTTGTCCAATAACTGTGTATGATTTTTGTCCTATATTTGCTTTTGCAAGTAGGTAGTTTATATCTTGTAGGCGACTTTTGTTATTATTTATAGAGTATCCACTGTCACCATTGCGAAATAATTGTCTGGATAATTCAGCTTCTGAATAGCCAATGTCTAATTTATTGTCTTCATTATTAAGTTTTAGTGAAACTTGAGCTGATGAGCTACGTGGTTTTTTTTCTGATCCAGCAAATATCACGTCACCTGATTTTTTACCACGAAGTTGTTTAGCAGATTGTTCTCCCAGCACCCAGCGTATAGCATCTACCACGTTTGATTTGCCAGAGCCGTTTGGTCCGACTATAGCTGTTATGCCTATATAATCTTTATTTTTGGTAGGGCGAAAATCTAGTACTGTTTTATTAGCAAAAGATTTGAAGCCATTGATTGTTAGATGTTCAAGATACATGGGGTAAAAAAATTATGACCAGCCTTTTGCTTTTATAGCTGCTTGAGCTGCTGTCATTTGCGCTTCTTGCTTTGAACTACCTTTTCCTTCTGCAATCATTTCGTCGTTAAGAAAAACGCCGATTTGGAAGATTTTATTGTGATCCGGTCCTTCTTCTGAAAGGAGTTTGTAGTTGGGTGTTATGCCATATTTTTCTTGGGCTAGTTCTTGAAAATGTGTTTTCGCATCAAGGTATAGCTTATTTTCTAAGATATTTGGTAATTTAACCAAAATATGCTCACTGACAAATTTAGCCGCAGCCTCATATCCAGAATCAAGATATATAGCTCCGATAATTGATTCAACAGTATTGGCTAGGATATAGTTTCTTGCTTTTGGGTTATTGTCTTTTGATTCTCCTTTGGATAGAAGAAGATATTTTTCCAAATTTAGAGCTCTGCCTGTTTCTGCAAGTGATTGAGAGTTAACAAGGCTAGCACGCCAGTTAGTCATTTCGCCTTCTGGATTTGGGTAGTTTTTGTATAAAAAATCTGTCACTATTAATTCCAAAACAGCGTCTCCTAAAAATTCTAGACGCTCATTATGGTCAAGAGTGAAGTTATGATGTTCATTTAGATAGGAACGATGAACAAAGGCTTGTTTTAGTAGGGTGGGGTCATTGAACGAAAGTCCAAGTTCCTTTGCTACTTCGTCATATTTTTGCATAAAATACTAATATTAGTATGTTACACAACCTACGGATATATTCTTTGACAAAAGATAGTCGTAGATTGTCAACATTTGTTAATGTAATAATTATACCACAATATTATTGTGTAAAATATTATTCGTTTTTTGTAATTATTTGTTGAAATATTTTTTGTGCTTGTTCATAGCCAAGTTTGTTCATTACGTCTTTTTCTTCTACCCAGGCAGCTTCTTTTATTTCTGGAGTTTTGGCTACTTTTAGCTCTTGTTTTTCAGTTTCTCCTAGGAACAGGTGTATTGTTTTTGGTGTTGGTTTTTTATTTGGTTCATTTACAACTACGTCAATTTCACCAATTTTGTCATATAGTGTTATGTTGTTTATGCCTATTTCTTCGTGAATTTCACGAATAGCTGTGTCTCGTAGGTTTTCGTCTTTATTAGATTTTCCTTTTGGAAAAGTCCATTTTCCATGAGCGTCTAAAATCAGCGCATAGAAACGCTTATTGTTTTCTTGGTAAAAAATAACTCCGCCAGCTGATACTTGTTTTTCTCCTGTTGTTTTATCCATGTCTTTTTTCTCGCCTTTTTCTTGCATTTGTTTATAAATAGAGCCCAATACGCCATTTATAAACTTACCAGAAGTATCACCGCCAAATGTTTTAGCTAGCTCTATAGCTTCGTTTATAGCTACTTTAGGCGGTATATTTTCGGAAAATTTTAATTCAAAAATGCCGATACGCAAAACATTGCGATCGACAAGTGTGATCTGTTCCAAAGGCCATTCAGGGGCAAATTTTGTTATAAGCTTATCAATAGCTTCTTTGTTAGTAATTACATTTTCTAATAAATGACGAGAAAAGTCTTTGTCATCAAATTCAGGTGCGAATTCCGAAAAATTATGTTCCAAAATTTGAAACAATGTATCTTTGTCGCCTTGATAGAAGTCCCATTGAAAAAGGGTCTGTAGTACTAATGTTCGTGACAGATGTCTGTTTGCCATATGAAAACCTTTGAGAAGTTTTTGATTGTTAAAATAAAACTAAAAAATAAATTAGTTTTTCTTTTTTAGCTCTTCTGGACATACGTGATGACGTGGAACAACTGATCCATCTGCGCATGTTTTGTATGGAGGTATAGAAGTGCCATGATGTGATCGACGTCGTTTTGTACGACCGCTTGCTTGTCTTTTTTTCGGAACACTCATTTTGTTTCAATCTAATAACTAATTAATTCAGCACGGGATTTGTAAAAATAAATGCTAGAGATTTCAGCATCTAGCAGTAAAACTATAGCAAAAAGTTATATATTTTGCAAGTTAATAGTTTTTTTAGTGATTTGTATGGCGTGGTTAAAAAAACGCGCTCCTGATTAGAGACGCGTTTTTTGAAATAATATTTGTATTGTGTTAAGTTTTCGTTTAGCCCTGCATACGGGAAAGAAAAAACATCTATTATATATGTTTTGTGCTTTGATTACCCAGCACTTTTTGGTTCTATATGTGTAGAGCTGTGAAAATGTTTTAGGTCCTTCTACTGAGAAAAAATGATCTCTAGCTTCATGATCTGGTGTGATATAGCCGGGTTGGTTGGCGTGGTAGTCTTCAGCAGTGCATTTTTTACTTAGAGCATCAACAGCAAATTTCATTTGCAATTCCCAATATTCTTTGAAATTTTTTAACACTTTACGTTTTTCGTTTTTTGGTACTGGGTTATAGATTATTAAATTGATAATGTACTGAATTAGTTTCATGACTACCTCCTAAACAATCAAGTGTTGTTTATAATTACCAACAAAACCTTGTGCTAAAAAATACACAAGGTTTTGTTGGTAATTTATTTACTCACTAATAAATGTTACGGAAGCAACTTTATCATCTGTGACTTTGAACTTCATCAAACGTACTCCTTGGGTGGCTCTACCTAATACTGATACATCTTTTTGTTGTAATCTAATAACCTGTCCATGATCTGACATAACTATAATATCTTGTTCTGCTTTGTCATTTACAACAGCTGCGGAGACAATATGTCCAGTTTTCTTTGTTATATTTGCAGTTTTTATGCCTGACCCGCCACGTCCTTGGACTTTGTATTCTGATATAGCAGATCGTTTTCCATAACCATTTTCTGTAACAATCATCAACTGTTCATCTGGTGATGGCTTGCCGTCAAATATAATATCCATACCAACTACGTAGTCATTTTTTTTAAGACGTATTGCACGAACTCCAGCCGCTGTTCTGCCCATTGGTCTGATATCTTTTTCTTGGAAACGAATAGCTTGCCCTAGGGATGTGACAATACTTATGTCATCATTACCAGATGTTCCTTTTACATATTCTAATTCATCATCACCTTTGAGGTTGATAGCTATCAATCCTGATCTGCGCACATTGTCAAACTGAGACCTTTCGGTTTTTTTGATTTGTCCATATTTTGTAACCATAATCAAGAATTTATTGTCTCTGTCTTGATCTAGCACACGCACGGCAGTGACTTTTTCTTGAGGTCCTAACTGCAAAAAGTTAACCAATGATTGCCCTTTGCTAGTCCTAGATCCAGTTGGAATATCATAACCTTTTAGTTGAAAGACACGTCCTTTGTTTGTGAAATAAAGAATATCAGCGTGGGTATTGGTTGTAAATAATTGATCAACCATATCCTCAGCTTTGGCAGTTAGTCCTATAACGCCCTTGCCACCACGTCCTTGGGTTTTGAAGGTATCTGTTGGAACACGTTTTATGTATCCGCTCTTAGTCATTACAACAATTGTTGTTTCATCTGGAATGAGGTCTTCTTGTTTGAAAGAATCCACGGCAGTATCAACAACTTTTGTTTTTCTTTCATCTCCGAATTTTTCTTTGATTTCTTCTAGTTCTGTCTTTATAACTTGTAGAATTTTTTTCTTACTCTTCAGCAATGCTTCTAGTTCTTTGATGAGATCTCGTTTTGCTTTTAGTTCTTCTTCTACACGTAGTTGCTCTAGATTAGCCAGAGCTTGTAAACGCATTTCTAGAATCGCAATTGCTTGACGTTCAGTCATTTTAAACTTTTTCATCAAATTACCACGAGCTTCATCACGATCTTTAGATTTTTTAATAACTGCAATAATTTTATCAATTTGCTCCAGAGCCATCATCAAACCTTCTAAAATATGTTCCCTATCCTTTGCTTTGGCAAGGTCATATTCAGCGCGTCTAACTACGACAACTTGACGATGTTTTATAAACTCTTCTAGGATTTGTTTTAGGGTAAGTGTGCGTGGTTGAATCCCATCAACAAGAGCTACCATATTAAATGGAAAATTTTGTTGTAGTTGTGTTTGTTTGTATAGTTGATTGAGTATTTTGTTAGGGTAGGCGTCTTTTTTTAGTTCAATTACAACACGAATTCCATCTTTGTCTGATTCATCGCGTAAGTCTTTTATGCCTTCGATTTTTTTATCTTTTACTAATTGAGCGATTTTTTCTAGTAAATTAGCTTTATTAACCATGTACGGAATTTCTGTGATGATAATTCTGAATTGCCCAGGTTTTTCTTCAACAATATCAGCTAGTCCGCGTACAGTTACTGGACCACGGCCAGTAGCATAAGCAGTTCTTATATCCTCTTTATTAAATATAATACCTGCTGTTGGAAAGTCAGGTCCTTTTATGAATTGCATCAAATCATCTACATCTGCTTCTGGGTTGTCCATAAGATGAATTGTTCCATCTAGTATCTCAGTGAGATTGTGTGGGGGAATAGCAGTTGCCATAGCTACAGCAATACCAGTAACACCATTGAGTAAAAGGTTTGGAATTTTTGCAGGTAGTACAGTTGGTTCTTTTTGTGAGCCATCATAATTAGCCACAAAGTCTACTGTGTCTTTTTCAATGTCATGTAGCAATTCTTCAGATAGAGGTGTCATTTTAGCTTCGGTATAACGCATAGCAGCTGCAGAGTCGCCGTCTATAGATCCGAAGTTTCCTTGGCCATTGACCAGTGTATATCTCATTGAGAAATCTTGTGCTAGACGAACCAAACTTTCATAAATAGCAGAGTCTCCATGTGGGTGATATTTTGCCATAACTTCACCGACTACATTGGCTGATTTTCTGAATTTTGCCCCAGCACGCAAGCCATTGGTCCACATAGCATAGAGAATACGGCGATGAACAGGTTTTAGTCCATCACGTACATCAGGTAAGGCACGCGCAACAATAACACTCATAGCATAGTCTAGATATGACTGTTCCATTTCTTGTGTTATTGTCTGGTTTTTAATTTGTCCAATAGCTGTTTTTCTATCTTCTGTATTGGTTGTATCTTGGTTATTAGGTTGTATTTTTGAATTTTTCTTTGCCATACATTCTAGGATTAATCTCTAAAGAGGTGTTGTTGTTGCTGTGCTTGATGCAATATATGCTTTCATACTATTTATTATTTCAGGTGATATTTCTAATTCTGCGGTTGTGCTTGCGTTGCTGATTGTAGTATTTTGTTGGTTGCTGATGAATTTTTTTATCAATTCTAATTGTTGTTGTGATTCTTTTATTTGTTCGCGCCAGTTGTTTGTAGCTTGGATAGTTTGGTCTAGTGTATCGGATTGTGTAACGTCTAGTTTATTATAAGTGTAAGGACTGAATTTAATAATCCATACTATCCAAATTGTAATAATTATTAGCGTACTAATACTGACGAGAAATTTTATATTATATTCTCTCGCGTGTTTCATAACTATGTTCTATTGATGTAATAGAATTATTTTCATTTCATCAGCTGGCAATTCTTTTTTCTTGATATTTAATTTTGGCAATTCTTCTGTTTTGGCAGCGCCTAGTTCTTTTAGAAAAGTTTTTTCATCATTTATTTTTGTTATAGCTCCTTTGTACTTGTAATATATTGGTATTACAATTCTAGGTTCAATAATTTGTACTAGAGATGCTGCTTGTTTGCCATCTAATTTGTCATTGCCACCGACTGGAACACATAAAATATCTACACCATTGAGCAATTCTTGAGTGTCATTTGATATATTAGTGTTTTTGAGCGAACCAATATGACCAACAGTAATACCTTCGGCTTTGAATATAAAAATAGTTTCTCCAGCATCACCAGCATTCATTCCATATATAGAAATTTCTCTAGTTTCATATTCTCCTGGTTGAAATATTACAAAGTTATTTTTTTGAACTAGTTTTTTGTCATAATCAGGTTGTGAAAAAAGCACAACATCAGCTTCCATTTTAGGTTGTCGCAGACCCCAAGTTTTAGTTTGAAAAGGGTCTATTAACACAGTTGAATCACCAAGGTATGGTGATTTTACAATAAATTTCACAAATGTATTTCCGTAGTGTAATATCTGCATAATTTTTTTATCAATATAGTAGTATAGTAGCAGTTTTTAGGTAAAAGGT
Organism: Patescibacteria group bacterium; assembly: GCA_015485655.1. Taxonomy (GTDB): domain Bacteria; phylum Patescibacteriota; class Patescibacteriia; order S139-126; family S139-133; genus S139-133. The sequence goes on from WFTG01000033.1 coordinate 11,937, forward strand.
AAAGATTGTTATTTGGTTATTATGTTTACAAAATGGTAATTTATACGTTTAATTTAGTGGTTGAATTTTTATACCATTTATTTAGATGATCTGTGGTAATAGATGCGTATCAAATTGGCAAATCTGGTAAATTTCTTACTTCTTCTTTTAATTCTTCCATGGTTTTTGTTGGTTGTTTTTGAGCTGATTTTTGTGCGGAATGAGCTATTGTTGTCCATGAGTTTTTGGGTTTTATGTTACTTATACTAGTTGTTGGACGATCTAGAGCGTGATATTTGCCATATTTGTCTTTATGTTCTTTTTCGGCATTTGGGTCTATGCCTTTTAGTTTTTGTTTAGCTAATTTTTCTTTCATGTATTCTAGACTACGCTCACGTTTTATGTCGTATTTTCTGGTTTTTTTGATATTTTCAGCAATAAGTGAGTGTTCAACATTTTTATCAGCAACTTGGTTTAGTTTTTTTTGAACTTGTTTATTGTACTTATCAAAGCCTTGTTTTAGCTTTTGGGCTAGTTTTGGGTCATATTGCTTGATGATTTCTTGCATTTTACCAAGAGAAATGCGTTTATTTCTATTTAATAGATTATTGCCATCTTTGGCTGATTTTAGCGTTTTTTTAAGTTGATTTATTTGATTTTTATTTAATTTTGCTTCACTAAGAATACTGCGCTGTTGAGAAGCAGTTAGGTGCCCAGCATTGGGTGGGGTTGGTAGTTTTGTAGAATTCCAAAAAGCCATAAATACTTGCCAAAAGTTAATTTTTTGTGTAGAATAGTGACAGTCTAATCAAATCCGTTTTTGGACGCATTATCTGACAATTAGCGTCTTTTTTAATTAACGGAACTTGAAAGTGTAATCACTTTTAGGTTAATTGTATATTAATTATTAATATGTCACAAACAAAAACAGGGAATAAGAATTCAGCAATGGCTGATTTGCTTGCCCAAACAGAGAAGAATTTTTTGCCCAAAGTAGGCGAGCTTATCAAAGCGGTTGTTATCAATGCGGGACGAAATGAGGTTTTGCTAGATGTCAATGGTGTTATCACAGGAATTGTCCGTGGTAGTGAATTAGAAGATGAGTCAGGTGAGTATAGCAATTTAAAGGTTGGAGATGAGGTAGAGGCAACAGTGATGGAATTAGAGAATGAGCGTGGTCTTTTGGAATTGTCATTTAGACATGCTGGACATCAGCGTGCTTGGGATAATTTGCAGAAGATGTTGGAAGAGAAAAAAGTTATTTCATCTAAGATTATTGATGCTAATAAAGGTGGTTTGATGGTGAAAGTTGGTGGTGTGATGGGATTTTTACCTGTCTCACAACTCACTCCAGAGCATTATCCACGTGTTGAGGGTGGTGATAAAACAAAAATATTGGATATTTTAAAATCATTCACTGGCGTTGAATTTGATGTAAAAGTTATTGATGTGGATGAGCGTGAAGGTAAATTGATTGTTTCTGAAAAAGCAGCTTGGGAAGATAAACAACAAGATTTATTAGCTAAATACAAAGTTGGCACAGTGGTAAAAGGTAAAGTTACAGGCGTTGTTGATTTTGGTGCTTTTGTTAGTTTTGATGATAATATGGAAGGTTTGGTTCATATTTCAGAACTTGCATGGCAACGAATTGATGATCCTCGTGATGTAGTACGTGTTGGTGATGAGACTGAAGCACAAATTATTGGTGTTGATGGATCAAAGATTTCATTGTCAATCAAGGCCTTACACAAAGATCCTTGGGTAGAGGTTGGTGAAAAGTATAAAGTAGGAGATGTTGTAAAAGGTAAAGTTTTGAAATTAAATAATTTTGGTGCTTTTGTTGAGCTTGATGATAATATTCATGGCTTGGCTCATTTATCAGAATTGTCAGCGCATGATATCAAAGACGCTTCTGAGGTATTGGAGATTGGTGATGTAAAGGAATTTAGAATTGTGTCTCTAGAGCCACACAAACATCGTCTTGGTTTGTCTTTGAAAGTGTCTAAGGTTAAAAAAGAGGATAAAAAGGAAGAAGAAAAGCAAGAAGCTCCAAAAGCTGAGAAAAAAATTGAAGAAAAAGATGAAAACAAGGCAGATAAGAAATCAGAAAAAACCAAGGATGCAAAAGATGAAAAAGAGGCAGATAAAAAAGAAGAAACAGAAGAAGTAAAAGCAGAAAAAAAGGAAGAAAAATAAAATCTCAAATAAAAAACCACTTCTCTTTTTACAAGGGAAGTGGTTTTTTTATGGACTTATAAAAATTTATAAGTTAGGGCATTGGGCTATGTCATTTTTGTTTTGGATAATAATTATTTTTGTTTTTTGTTGTTTTGGTTTTGTTTCTCCTTGAGCTTGAGCAGGTGCCACGCCAAATACATCTAGTTCATCAAAGCCAGTTTTTTTCATAAAAAAATCCGTAGCTTCAAATGAATATGAAGACGGACTGATATATAGTTTTTCTTTTGTTTTGGCTTGGTGAGTTATTGCTGTGCGAAGACCAATTGCTAGTATTGTTACAACAGATATAGCAATAAGCACAAACCATAGAGGTTCATAACGTTGCCAAATATTTTCTTTTCTATAAAATGGTAAAAAACTATACCATTTTTCAGTTTGTTTTTTGAATAACATTTTGTTTTTGTTTTTTTATCTAGATTCTATTTTGGAATTTAGATAATTTTTTAAGGCTTTTACCTTATATATACTTATATTAGCATAGTTTAGGGCAAAAGTCAAGGTTTGGGGGAGGTCAAATTTTATTTTTTAAAAATATTTTTTTGCTGCATTGTATGAAATATGTATTCTGTTTATAAAATCTTTATCAGTAATGTGTAAATTAACATCATCTGAATATTTATTTAAAAAGTTGTCATGGTCTTGTATAAGTTCATTAATATGCTCTAAAGATTCGAAATATTGTTTAGCTTGATAAAGTTTTGTTAATAACATTTTACTTAAATCAAGACTTATAATAAAACATATATAATTAGAAGAAATTAATTTTTTTCTAAATTCTTCCCACTCTCTATCAATACTGACATCACAAATAAAAGAGTGTTTATTTTTTATAATTTCTTCTAACCTAGCATTGCGTCTTTTGAGGTGTTCTTCACTGTCAAAAATTTCTAAATCTTCAATAACTTCTGAACGAATAGCGTCATTATTGAATATTGGCAGATTGAGTTTTGTGCTCAGGTAATTTGATATTGGAGTTTTTGAACTGCCGACAGCTCCAGCAAATGTGATACAAATTTTTTTGTTTTTCATAACTATATATTGTAAGAGTTAAATTAAATTTGTTGATTTTCTCACAATCTCTGATTCAAAGAATCTTTCTTGAAATTCAGTTAAAGCTTTTATTTGTTCATTAGTGTAATTTCCCGAAGCGGAGCAAGTTAATTATAGTTTTATGTCTTTTTTCTTTTATCCAGCTCCTCATTAAATTCTTTATCTGCTTTTTCGACTTCAAATATAAGATTGTCAATGATGCCGTTAAAAAGGTCTGAATCAGTTTCATCTGAGGATAGTTTTCTACTACGAAGACTAGAAACTATATCTGCACTTCTTCTCTGTCCATATTCTAAAATATTTACCATGGCAAGGTTGATTTTTTTTATGATTGATTTTTTTTCATCTTCTAACAAATTTTCTTCATCTAACATAATGAGAAGTTCTTCGTATGTAGAATAGAATTTTTTGATGATGGTTTCTTTTGCTACTTGAATTTCATCGTCTCTCCAAAGTTTATTCCTTTCGCGTAATTGCGATTCCCAATCAGAAGAAAATTTAGTCTCATCCCATTGTCGACTAGGCATTTCATCGTATATTGTTGAAAATTTTTTACCTTCAAAAAGAGTCATAAAAATTATAATTAATTACATATAATACTTATATATAAATTCATTGATTCTTTGTCCAAAACTAGCTAAAAATAATGTTAATTTTTCAAATCATACATATATTATGATTTTTGTATAAAGTTTATATACTTATATGCCATTGGTAGATTTTTACTCTGTGTTATTCTATTTCAATTCTAATTTCTTTATTTGAAACAATCCCCCTATACATTCCTTTGGTGGTGAATTGAAAATGATAATTTCCGATATTATCTATTCCAATTATTCCACCTTGACCTCCACTTGTTTTTATTTCTTCAAGAACTGTTTTGATTGCGTCATTAAGCGATAGTTTTTTTAATTCAATTAATGAAGCAACTTTATATGCCGCATCAATTTGACTAAAATATTCTCCATCACCTGTGCAGGATATAGCACAAGTTTTATTATCTGCGAATGTGCCTTTTCCTATTAATCCACTATCTCCAATACGCCCTATAATTTTGTTTGGCATGCCACCTGTGGATGTGCCTGCACATAAATTTCCATATATATCTATTGCAACTGCTCCGACAGTTCCAAATTTTTCTTTTTGATTATTTTTCCAATATTTTTGTCTTGAAGAAGTAATAAAATAAGAATTTTTTACTAAGTCAAGATCATTTTTTTTAGCAAATATTTCTGCTCCTTCGCCACAAAGAATTAGTTTTTGTTGCTCTTTCAGTATTTTTTCGCATAAAAGAATGGGATTTTTTATGTGTTTGGTGTCAAGGATACAGCCAAAATGATTGAATTCACCTTCCATCAAAGATGCTTCTAATCTTGTTTCACCTATTTCATTTAAAGCCGCTCCTTTCCCTGCATTAAACAACTCACAGTCCTCCAAGTCTTTCACTGCTTGAACTACAGCATCAATTGCAAAGCCACCATTTAGTAAGATTTGTTTTGCTTTTATTAACACTCGTTTTAATTGATAGATATATACTGATCTACTTTTCTCGTTGAAAAATGTTAAATTCGTTGCTCCTCCATGTATCAGTATAACATATTTATTTTTTACTGATTCCATTGATCTCATCAATTACGTTGCTTAGTTCTTTTTTACTTGCTTTTTTACCATGTAATGTTGTTAGATAGCCTGGGTAAACACTCATATCAAATGTTTCTGTTGCAGTATTATTCCCAATTTTATAAATTGGATACAGTTTGATATGAGCGTGATTTACTTCCATGCCCTCCATGACCATACAAGTTCTTTTTGTTCCAAGTTTATTGTCAATAAATTTTGCAACTGTTTGGGTTGCTGACATAAATTTCAAATATTCATCATAATGCATATCGAATATGTAGCTTTTAATATGCTTTTTGGGCAAAACTAAGGTTTGTCCTTTGACAGATGGGTATATATCAAGGATTGCTAAAAATTCTTCATTTTCCCAAACCTTGTAAGACGGAATTTTGTCACTAATTATTTTACAAAAAATACAATTGTTCATTAGATTTGATTTTAAGGTTATGGTATTAATTTTTTATGTCCTCTTGGAAAGTGAGAAACAGACCAAATGAAAGGCATTTCTAATAAGCCTTGCAAAAACCTTTCCCAGCCCAATCCAAAACCTGATGTTTGGGTATAGTTTTCTAACTCTCTTGATTGAAGATAAGGTCTATAATCATTTTTTGGTAGATTAAAAATTTTTGCTTTATATTTTAAATCTTCTACTCCTCCAATTCTTTGTCCACTTCCCAAATATTCACGATATCCACTCCATATAAAGTCAGAATTTATTGCAACTTTCGGGTTACTGCCTTTTTTTATGTCATGATAGAAAGGAACTTCTAATAATGGAAATTCAGATACGATTACATGACCGCCAATTATTTCGGTTAATAGAATTTCTTCCCATGCACCAAAGTTATCTTCTTGTGTAAATTTTAAAAATCTATCATCTTTAGTTTGTTCGAATAATAAATTAAGAGCTTCCTTAAATGAAATATTAGGTGTTTTATCAATATTATTAGAATATTCGCTTAACATTTCAATTTTTTGATTGGATAAAAAATAACTCAAATCTTCTATATTTTTTGACAGCAATGATTTTAATATATATTTTACTAATCCCAAAGCAATTACTAAATTTTGATCATGAGTTACCTTTCCCTCGTATTCTATATGATGAAATTCTGAAAGATGACAAAAATCAGCTTTCTCTTTTCTGAATGAATTATAAATTGCATAAACATGATTTATATCTTTCTGAAGCAACGCTAATTCTAAGTAAATTTGTGAACTTTCGGCAAGAAAAATTTTTTTATCTAATTCAAACCAATCTAAACTAATTGGTGAAGTATCTGTTGTGTAATTAATTACTTTTTCTCCATAAACAGCACCTGGTGATGAAATCATTCTTGTGGTTAGGGGAAGAATAGTAAACAAGGCTTGTAATTTATTAAAATAATTTGTTGATGCGAAATTGATAGTGTTATTTATTTTGCTTAGATGTTTCCATATTGGATTTTTTGCAAGAGCAATTACTCTGTCTTTATATAAATTACTGTTGAAGCATACAGACGAAATATCTTCAATTGGTTTGAAAATTTTATTACCAACATAACTAATATTTCCATTTTTTTTAGCTCTATAAGGTCCTAAAATCATATTTTTTGAATTCCAGTTTTGTTAATGATTGTATTTGCAACTTGTAATGGGGATAAATTAGTATTATCAATTTTTAAAGTTTTACCAAAAGGAATTGGTGTCTTGTAATCATATTTTGAGATTATTTTTTTTAAAATATTTACATCTGTCAGTTTTAAAAATTTTTCTCTTTCACGATTTTTTATTCGTTCTATTAATT
>WFTG01000034.1 GCA_015485655.1 Patescibacteria group bacterium
CATAACAATAAAAACTGCAATGAACAATGCACAACTGCCTTTAAAATAATCCCCAAAGAATATGAATTCTATAAAAAAATGAATCTTCCAATCCCCAGATTATGCCCTAACTGCAGACATTATCAAAGAATTAAACAAAGAAACCCCTTGAAGTTATGGAAAAGAAGGTGTATGTGCAATGGAAAAACCTCAATAAACAATGTTTATACTAACACTGTAGAACATTCTCATGGATCAGATCCCTGTCCCAATGAATTCTATACCTCATATAGTCCTGATAGGCCTGAAATAGTATACTGTGAAAAATGCTACCAAAGTGAGGTTGTGTAAAGAGAAAAATTCTAAATATAAGAATTCCAAATGTCAAAATCCAAATGACAAATCCACGGCATGTCGCCATGGCATGCAAACCCCAAGTCCTAAATCCAAAATAACAATAATGATAGTTTTGGCTTTGACACTGTATATTGGTCAACTTGCTCAGCTTCACCCAGCTCCACTTTTTGAGGTAAATCTGTGTTATAAAGCCAATGGATGTATAATTTAATTTAAAGCAACATATCTGCAGATAATGTTGAAAAGTGGAGCTGGGTTGGATAATTGAAAAATTTAAATTTTGCCTTCTTTTTCCGAACACAAATACCACGATCATGGTGTCTGTGTTTTATTTAATACCAAATAGTTCGCAAATTACAACAATAATAAACTTTATTTAAAGCTTGAAAATATTATATCTTTCCATATCAACCCAATACATTCTCTTTTTCTCATCCCATATAACCTCTACTCCTTCTTTTTCAAGAAGTTGTTTTTGGGTTATGTGAGTATGTTCCTTGCAGGTTGTGGTGATGTATCCTTTTGAAGATATTACTCTGTACCATGGAATACCTGATAAATCCCGTATATTATGTAAAATATACCCCACTGCCCTTGCGGCTCTTTCTGACCCGGCTAAAACAGCTATTTGTGCATAGGACATCACCTTCCCCGATGGTATTCTTTTTACTATATCTATTACCTTTTGAGTAAAAGTTCTCTTCATACACACATTATATACTACTTGAAAATTATTTTAAAATACTATATAATACTGGTGCTTTTTAAAATAGAAAAAGCAGTTAAGTTCAACTCGTGTTGAACTTAATTTATTGCCAAAATTAAAATTTAAGAGACAGGCTGTTCAAGGAACTCAACAGTTTGCCAACAGTCTATCTCAAACCCACACATATGGGCGCAGTATTATCGGAGATTAAAAGCAGTATATCTGCTCCTTTTACAAGGTTATGTAAAAAATATATAAAATACATAACAATAGCAATGCTTTTTCTTCCTGCTGTTATTATGGCCGCAGAGGACAAAGGAGGAAGTAGCGAACATCAGGCAGCAGCTCTTTTTTTAGGTATTGCTGTCCTGCTGATTGCAGCCAAAATATCATCTCTTGTAGAAAAAATTGGACAGCCGTCCGTTCTAGGAGAACTTGTGATGGGTGTTATTTTGGGAAACTTAGGGCTTTTAGGTATACATTATTTTGACGCACTAAAAGCAAATGAAATAATACAGTTTCTTGCTGAACTCGGTGTCGTAATACTTCTTTTTCAGATAGGACTGGAATCAAATATATATGAAATGAAAAAAGTGGGACTTAATTCATTTTTTGTAGCTGTAATAGGTGTTGTACTTCCTTTTGTACTCGGCACTTACATAGTTGGCCCTTGGCTTCTTCCCGGTCTTTCCACAAAAGCATATCTATTCATTGGTGCATCTCTTACAGCAACATCTGTAGGTATTACAGCCAGAGTATTTAAAGATCTAGGCAAACTCCAGACACCTGAAGCAAGAATCGTGCTTGGAGCTGCTGTGTTTGATGATGTAATGGGCCTGATTATACTTGCAATTGTATCTGCTATTGCCACCATGGGAGCTGTAAGTCTAGGAACCATTTCATGGATTACAGCAAAAGCTGTGTTATTCCTAGTAGGATCCATAGTAGTAGGTATACTAATTGCACCCTATCTGGGCAGATTTTTCTCTAAAATACATACAGGAGTAGGAATGAAGCTGACACTGGCCATTTCATTTGGACTTATATTTGCATATCTTGCTGGTGTTATAGGACTTGCTCCTATTGTAGGTGCATTTGCTGCAGGATTGGTTCTTGATCCTGTTCATTTCAGATATTTTAAAAATCATCATCTGGTTGAAGATATTAAAAAAGATATAGACGATTTGGAAGAAGATAAAAAGAAAAAGATTAACAATGTTATAGAATCATACTCCCATAGACATATAGAAGATCTAATAGAGCCTATAAGTGTGTTTTTGGTGCCTCTATTCTTTATCGTAACAGGTATGGCAGTAAACATTAAAGTACTGTTCAATGGTCAAGTTCTGCTTGTTGCGCTTGGTGTTACTATTGCAGCGTTTTTAGGTAAAATACTGGCCGGACTTGCAGCTGGTAAGGTAAAGAAAGCTCTTGTTGGATGGGGGATGGTACCAAGAGGAGAAGTAGGTCTTATATTTGCAACCATTGGTAAACAGCTTGGAGTAATCAATGATGCAGTATTCTCTGTTATTATTATAATGGTTATTATAACCACACTTATAACACCTCCTGTCATAACCAATATACTCAAAAAATACTAACCACAGATATCTACCACAAACACAAAACCCCCTTAAAAAGGGGGTTTTGTGTTGTATCCATGTTGTTGCCTATATCAAAGCAACGAACATCTTGTCTTTGTTTGGATAATCTTTTGTATAAAAATATGCACAATAAGTATTAATATGGGGATAATTTCTAACAAAAGTTAAAGGAAATTTTTTGCACTTAGATATATTATTTTTTATCTCCAAAGCCACTATTTTAGAATCTTCTAATTCCACTATTAAATCTACTCCATTTTTATTTCTATCCCTCCAATATTTAGGTGTATAATTGTTTTTTACCAATTGCATCCAAACACCATTTTCTAGTAAAGAACCTGTATCAGGCCTGTCTTTCAAAGATCTAAAATCATTTACAATAAAATTTCTTAACCCTGTATCAAAGAAAAACATTTTGGGGTTTTTTACTATTTCTCTCCTTTTGTTAGTGTAAAAAGGACGAGCCATATCAGCAATATATGTTTTTGATAATATATTCAAATAACGCTTCAAAGTATGAAAGGAAGTGCCTGATAATTCCATTAAACTTTTGTATTCCACCACCCCTCCTATTTGCAATGCTAAAGCCTTCAATAAATTAGCAAATTTATAATCATCAGCTAAATCTAAAATACCTTTTACATCTCTTAAAAAATAGGTATTATAAATATTCCTTAACACTTCTTGTTTGTCTAATCTATTTTCTGTGATAACAACCTGAGGATAACCACCAAATATAACATATTCCTCATAATATCTTTGTAATGTTTCATATTGTTCTTTTGCCAGAGAATTTAAATGTGGATTTTTTAGATTAATCTTATACTTTTCATAAATTCTTGCATAGCTTATGTCTTTGGCTAATAAAAATTCATAAAAATCAAAAGGCCACATTTGCAGAATAAAAACTCTCCCTACTAGATATTTTATAGCTTTAATTGTTATATCAATAACAGAAGAACCAGAAATAACCATTTTTACATCAGGGTATGTATCATACAAATACTTCAATAACTTACCACCTTCTTTTGCATATTGAAACTCATCTATAAAGACAAATCTGTTCCCCACCACATAAGTTTCCGCGAATTGTTTAATATTATTTTCAAACAGAGAAAGAACTTGCCGATCTTCAAAAGATAAAAATATTGCTTTATCTAAACCTTGAAATATCTTTTTTAAGGTCGTTGTCTTGCCTGCCTGTCTTGGTCCAACCAGCGCAATAATTTCTGGTCTGTCAAGATAGCGTAAAATTTTATCTTCAATTTTCCTCTTAATATACATAAAAAATCATAAATTATGCGAAAATTAACATACACTTCAATTATAGCATAGACTAAAATTAAAATCAATATACAATATTAACAACCAAAATACAAATCCCCTTCAAAGAAGGGGTTTGGTTATACTATAATCTTAAAAAATACAAGAATAATCACTTTTTATTTTCTATCAACAAACTTAATAATCTCTAAATAATCATATCCTTTTACATATTCAATATTTTTATTAAAATACTTAGCTAATCCATTAATAGCTTTAATAGATTTTTCCAAGTCACTCTTTCTCAATTGATTCAAAGCTTTTGGTGATACCAAAAACACAGCTTTACCATTTATACTTCCATTGGAGATTTAATACCTGATAATATGCCAATGTAACCATTTCCTTTGGGATCTTTAAAGGCATAGAATGAGTATTCAAATATATCTACATCAGTCAATCTACCAATAGCATGGTACACATCCAACATTTCAACATCATTTTCTTTATCTATTATGATTCTTAATCTATCCACGTTGTTTGTAAATTTTGAATTTACATCCTGTACAAAGACATTATTATCTTGATAACTAACATTATTAGAATCTAAACTTGATAATATTATTACTATAAATAACAATATAAATATTATCACTATTAGATATTGTCTTGAATTTGTTTTCATAGTAAAAGTAATAAAAATTGAAAATAACTTGTCGGGCTGGTGGGATTTGAACCCACGATCTCCTGCTCCCAAAGCAGGCGCCTTAAGCCACTAGGCCACAGCCCGTAAAAATCCCAAGCATTCTTATATTAACAAGAAACAAAGATAAAATCAATCCTCATACATTTACATTGTTTGA
>WFTG01000035.1 GCA_015485655.1 Patescibacteria group bacterium
AACTTAGATTGAGGTGACTTGGTGTTAAGATTTTTATTAGATTTTATTTTTTTATTATCTATAGTATTTGACTTTGTTTTATTACTTGTATCCAATATAGCTTCTGTAGACTTTTTCTTACTGGCAGTATTAAAAGAAATAGAACCCTTTTCAAAAGCTTCCGCTAACGTTAATTCAGCAGGTGATAATTTTGGCTTGTTTTTTGGTTTTGAGTTATCTTTGGATGATGATTTTTGCTTAGATTTGCTCTGAGGATTATCTGTATTACTTGAAATTTTTTCATCCGGTGATGGTTCCTTTACAAACTTCTCACGATCTAACTTACCTTCTTTGAAGTCTTTCAAATGATCAGCGCAAAATACTGGTCTCACGCCATCTGGTTCAAATTTTGTGTAAATTTCTTTATTACAAACAGAACAATTTGCCTTAAACCCTGTTTTTTTTAATTCTTCTTGTTTTTTCTTTTCTTTTTCTTCTTCAGTTTCCATATCTGCACCTGTCCATCTAGCTATTTTATCTTCAATAACTTCACGTCTAGATGCATAACGCTCACGAGATACATTGATAATTTTTTCACTGTTGCCTTCTTTATGAGAACCCAACTCTGGCATAAGACCAGTGGCAGAAAATGGATTACTTGTAACACCATCTATCATGAGTTTTAGATACATATCATATTTGGTGAGATTAACCAAATCTGTTTCTGTAAAAGTAGGGGCAAATTCTTTACCAAGAAACTCTGCATCTTCTGCGCCAACTCGAAAAGCCACTATTGTTCCAATATTACCAAATACAGCTGCACGAACAACCTCACCAATTTGTTCAATATATTGATGAGCCATAATCAAATTAAGACGATATTTTCTAGCTTCTGACAAAATATTAGCAAAACTATCTGTAGAAAAATTCTGAAATTCATCCACATATAAATAAAAATCTTGACGCTCTTTCTCTGGCATATCAACACGACTCATAGCTGCTAGCTGTATACGTGTAATCATCATAGCACCAAGCAAGGCTGAGGCATCCTCACCTATTCTACCCTTGGACAAATTCAATAACAAAATCTTATTTTTATCCATAATATCCCTCATGTCTATAGATGACTTAATCTGTCCAAGTATATTTCTAATCAAAGACATAGACAAAAATTGACCAACCTTATTCTGAATCGGAGAAATAGCCTCAACCTGAAAACTACTAGAATATTTAGTATACTCATCTAGCCAAAAAGATTTTACAACTGGATCTTTTATCTTATCTGTAACTTTTTTTCTAAATTCTTTATCAGTCATCATTCTAGTGACACCTAGTAATGTAGCACCTGGATAATCCAATAATGCTAAAATAGAATTACGTAGCAAATACTCTAACCTAGGACCCCAAGAATCAGACCAAAGTTTTTTAAACACTGCAATCAATCCAGAAGATACTAAATTCTTCTTCATAGGATCATCAACAGACTCCAGAATATTGAACGCAATTGGATAGTCAATGTCTGCGGGGTTAAAATATACAACATCATTAATACGATGCGCTGGGATATAATTCAGCAACTTTTCTACGGTATCACCATGGGGATCAACATAAGCCACACCATGTCCCATACGAATATCTTGTATAATCATATTCTCAAGCAAAGTTGACTTACCCATACCCGTCTTACCAATAACATACATATGACGACGACGATCATCAGTCTTGATGCCAAATTTTATATGTTGATCACGAAAATTAGTCTTGCCAAAATAAACAATTTTACTTTCATGATCTATTGCATTGTAATCTATTTTTTCCATAATTTAGATTGGTAAATTAGGTGGAGCTTGTCCATTGTCTTGGTTATTATTTTTAGACCTTTTTGGCTTATTTGTAACTTCAGACAGCTTGGTTGTTTTAGGTTTTGATTTTGGCTCTAACACAGTCGCATCACGAGTTTTGCTAATATCTTGACTTAAATTAGGATTTATAACTGGTTCTGATCTTGCAAAACGATCTTCAAAATAAGAATTATTCAAATCCATAGACAACTCCTCCTTGATGGATTGTGTGCTTTGTAATTTATTTGCTTTAGAAAAAGATTCTGAAAAACTTTCTTCTTCCTCCTCTTCTTCAAATCCCTCAACAGGCAATGAAGTTGGCGGTTCAGATCTCTTTGACTCTGTCTTTTTAATCAAAGGAGTTTTGACAACTTCTGTATCTGGGAAATGAAAAACCGTAGCCAATTCCTCTATATTCAAAATAAAAGGCTTGGTAACAGATCCTGCTTGATTTATTCTATCTCTGTACCTTCTCAACAAATTATTTTGTCTTTTTGCTACTCTAGATTTTACAAAAAAATAATCAACACTGGTAAGGGTTTTTCCATTTGGAACAAATGAATTAAGATCCAATGTATTGAATTGATTAATAGCTCCAAAAACAGGATTTATACCTTTGGCTGGTTGGTAATTTTTCTTTTTAGCAACATATATATAACGCATAGAACATTCAAAACCCAATTTTGACATTTTCATCTGTATAGCACTTAATTGATTTTGCTCACCTGGAGTTAAATACATCAGATTATTAAGTTCTGTAGACGGTGTGATAGGGTCATTTTTTTCTGCTGTCACAACTGTGGTATCAGCTAACCAATGAAAAAAATTAAGTATTGGATCTGTTATTCTATCAGCCCAAGTTTTTTTATAAGGAACCTTGGCACCAATGAGCCTAGCTACTGTTTTTTCTGCTTCTGACAACCAATCAGCAGGTTTTACAGCTGTGATAACAAACTGCAACCACGCTTGCTCACCCTGACCTAACTTAGAAAAAACCTCCAATAACGCAGCCATTGGATCTTTGAACTCTTGTGACAAACTATGTTCAAAAAAAGGATATGTTCTGATAGGATATGCATTTTCCTTAAAAAGTTTTAACTCAGTTCCCCAAATTTGATATTCATCACTAGGATATTTTTGGTCAATTGTAGGAACATAGTCATTCACCTCTGTAATCTGCGCATCTGGATATTGAGAAAATATAGCTGCCTCCACCATATCACGAAAATGTCTTGGTGTACGAATAAGATACTGAATATATCCATCAATAGACACAATCTCCAAAGAAAATGGCGGTACTAGCTGTCCATCTATATATTTTTGCTTTTTATTTGGACCAGAATAAGATCCCCACAAAGTTGAAAAAATTGCTTCCACAGCTTTTGGACTTTGTACATTTTCTTTTGGCACATCAATAGCCAAAAGAATATAATCAATTGATTTTAAATACTTTAATTGTTTAGCAGGTAACCAAATCCAACTATGATAAGCTTTTAAAATTGCAAACAAAAAAAACACTGATATAATAACAATCAGGCCAATAACTATGTTCTTGACAGTACTTGGATCAAGCTGAGATAGAAATGTAAGATCGATCTCCATGGAAATTGTTGTTTGTATTTGTATTTATTTTAACAAAAAAACAGAGATACGCCCACCTTTTATAAAATAGATAAATTAAACAGTGGCTTTTTCTGCTAAATCATATCTTCCGTCAGGCAATTTTGTAAACAACTTTTTATTAGTCAACATCAAAACAATAGTTGACTTCTTGACTATACGCTGTTTTAAAACTTTTTTAATCAGTTCATCTTTTTTCAATGGTCCTTCTGTTTCTAAAATATCTTTTATGATATCTGTGACAACACCAGATTTGAAACCCCATTCCTTAAGAGCATAAATACCTCTACCAATCAATACATAACGACTATTATCAAGTATTAACTCATTATGAACTGTAGCTGGATGAGCTTTTTTGTGATCAAAATTAGTTTCATTTATTTTGTCTGCAATTTCAGTAAAATGCAGTGGTTTTCCATAGTTTTTCAAAACTAAATAAATTTTATCATTCATACGCTTTGGTCTGACTAGTGACCAATGTTTCAATCCCCAATGACCAAATGCATTTTTTTCAATTGTAGCAGATACATGTAACAAATTTTCAAAAACATCTTCATCTACAGAATCTTCATTACTTTCTTTATGTTTATGTAATTTAGTATACAAATCATTTAACGCAATAATTTCATCTAATTCATGTAAAATATTTTCAACCTGACTTAAGATTTTTTCGTATTTTGAAATTGTCACAGAATTCAATGACCAAGATTTTACTATTTTTGCATTTTGCTTTAATAAGTTAAAATGATCATTGAGTAATTTTTGCAAAATAAAACGAATTTTTGATTCTGCTTGCTCTGTTTTTGACAATTCTGATAAATGTAATAACAATCTTTCTTCAGCCATCAATCCTCCAACCTTCTCAAGCAATCTCTCAATCATTTCAATAAGAGTATTTTTTCGAGCTTCAAACAATTCACTACTTTTAATCTTATTAATAGCCCCTGATTCAATCTGACGAACACGTTCTCTAGTTATTGAAAAATTACGACCAATATCTTCTAAAGTACGCGATTTTTTCTCTGAAAAACCATAACGAAAATCAAGAACTTGTCGTTCTCTTTCATCTAAAATGCTAAGTAGTTCATTTAAAATTTTTTCAATATCAAAACTATCAATACGAGATTGGTGCTGAGAGTCTATAATTGTATCTAAAATTGAATCAGACATATACTTTATAATTCAATATTTTTGGCTATAATTAGCACAAAAACATATAACCTTTAATATACTTTTATTAAGTATTAACTATAATATCACAAAATAAAAACTTTGTCAATAAAAAAGCCCCTAGTTATATAAATAAGGGCTTTAAACAAAAAATAGACAAATGTTTATTTATACATCTCTTTTCTTTAATCCTATCTTGTACCAATCAACAATAACAGGAGATGCTAGAAAAATAGAAGAATATGTACCAATAATAATACCGAGTATCAATGCTAATGTAAAATACTTAATTGATTCACCGCCATAAAAATAAATAGCGCCTAATACAATCAATGTACTAAATGACGTATTAATTGAACGCCAAATAGTTTGGTTTACTGAATCATTAACAACAGTTTCAAACCTTTCTCTATTTCTAGTATTAAATAAATTTTCACGTGTTCTATCAAATACTACAATAGTATCATGAACAGAAAAACCTAATATTGTAAGCAATGCTGTAACAAACATAGCGCCAATCTCTACATTAAAAAAATAACCCAATGCTGCAAATACACCAGTAATAATCAATACATCATGCACCAATGCTATAATTGCAGTTACACCAAACTTCCATGAAGCAACTGGCTGAGAAACCTTACGAAAAGCATATGCTATATAAAAAATAATAAATATAATTGATAATACCAATGCACCAACTGCTTTTTTACCTAATTCCTGACCAATAGAAGGACCAACTGTCTCAAACCTATTTTCTTGTAAAACTTTATCTATAGATTCTTCTGTTGAATTAGATGATTTTTTCAGAGCTGCTAAAACTTCCTGGTGTTCTGTCTCTGTGACATTGCGAAGACGCAATATTATATCATTACTACCTGCTGGCTGTACTGTAATATCTCCTAAATCTAAACCTGATAATTCATTTTGTATAGATTCAATAGATGGTCTATTTTCTAAAAAACTAACCTCCATCAAAGTACCACCTGTAAAATCAATACCAAGTTTCAATCCCCATAAACTGACGGCAACTACAGACAATGTGGCAAGTAGTCCAGAAACAATATACCAAATTTTTCTTTTTTCAATAATTTGAAAATGCATATATTTATATTTAGTCCTGATTATTAATTGATGATTTTTTTACTCCAAACAACCACAACATCTTTTCAAAACGTGGAGTAGCCAGCAATCTCAAAAATGTACGAGTTACAGTAATAGCAGAGAACATACTGACCAAAATACCAATACTAAGTGTAAGAGCAAAACCTTTGATGATAGCAGAGCCAAACCATATCAATATAGCAGCTGTAATCAAAGAGGATATATTAGAATCACGAATAGAACTCCAAGCACGTGTAAAGCCAACTTCTATAGCTTGCTTTAAAGATTTTCCTAAGTTCAACTCTTCTTTCATACGTTCAAATATCAAAACATTTGCATCTACTGCCATGCCTACTGAAAGTATAAAACCAGCAATACCTGCCAATGTTAATGTGACTGGAATTAGTTCAAACAAACCAAATAATACAATAGCATACAATATTAAGGCAATATCAGCTAATAAACCTGGTAGTCTATAAACTAAAATCATAAAAATCATCACAAATATCAAGCCCCACATACCAGCTGTAATACTCTTGGCAACTGATTCGTGTCCTAAAGAAGGCCCAACTTGTAACTGTGATACAAGCTCAATCGGAACAGGCAGAGCACCTGCATTTAATCTCTGAGCCAAAAGTTTAGCCTCTTGTATGCTAAAATTACCAGTTATAACTGCTTCTCCATTGGAGATAACACTTTGGACAACTGGGATACTAATAGGTTCGTTGTCAAGAAAAATTGCAATTGGTTTACCAATATTTTTTTCTGTCAAATCTGCAAACAACTGCTTACCCTCTTCATTAAACTTCAATGATATCTGAGGAGCGCCTAAATTTTGATCAAAAACAACTCTAGCATTTTCAAGATTTTTACCAGACAAACCAGTGCTCAACCATGGATCAACTGGCGGACGAATATCTGAAGCAGTTTTTGTTCTAATAAGAATGTGTCTACCATGAACCTCTTTATCTGCTGTTCCTTCTAAATTTATTTTTTCACCATCTGTAGTTGTTGCCTCAAATGCAGCTGTTTTATCTCTTGATTCAACTCTTTGTATAATATGATAACCAAACTGAGTCTTGACCAACTCGTCACTAATTTGACCATCTTGTAAATTATCAAATAATTCAGCTTCAAATTCAGGAACAAAAGAACCTTTACTAGCAAAACCCAAATCACCACCATTGTCTTTTGTACCTGGATCTTCACTTACTTCACGTGCTAAAGCTTCAAAATCCTCTCCAGCTTTTAATCGTGCTAAAACATCTTCAGCACGTTTTTTAGCATCTGTATTATACTCATCCAATTGTTTTTGCTCTTCTTCTGTTAATTCAACATCTGTTGTAGAAATATTTGGATTTTCTTCTTTAAATTCAAGTAATGGAGTTTCTCCAATTTGATTAATAGCCTCATTAATATCTGTCACACCTGCCAACTCAACAATAACTCTATAAGTATCACCAATTTTATTAGTCTGAACTAAAGGCTCTGAAACTCCTAGAGCATTTACACGACGTTCAATAACATCACGCACTCCCTCTACTGCATCATTTCTATCAGATAATGGAATTTGACTCACATCAGCTTCATATACAAGATGAGCTCCACCCTGCAAATCTAAACCAAGCTTAACTTCAAATTTATTAAACCAATTAGAAAAAGGAATTTGGGCTGGAAGTTTGGGATAAATAATACCGCCAAAAAATAAGCCTAAAACAAAAATACCTACAAAAGTCATCCAGACTTTGCGACGTCCTGTTAAAAAAACTTCATTATTTATAGACATATAATATTTTCACAAATAAAAAAGTCGTACCCGACTGTAGAAATGGTACAACACTAGTAAAAAAAATGCAATGATTGCCAAATTTTACTGATAAATTATCAATAATCCTTAAATTTCATTTTTATAAACAAATACCTGCTTCTCACCACACCAAGGACAAAACCATTCTTTCGTTTGTTTAGGAGCATCGCTAATACTCCACCATTTATTGCAAATTCGGCAGGAAAAATGAGATAATAATTCTATACTTACTTTGCTATCTTTCATGTATATATTATATATTATTTGCTTATATTAAGCAAAAATGGTATAATGTAATATATATGATATATACATATATATTAACAAATAACTATTATAAATATATGAATTTTGGTAAAAAATTAGAAAGTTTCTTTAATGGCAAAGGATTAAAAGCTGAAAAAACAGAAGGCACAAGAGAAGAAATGGAAAAACGTTTCCAAAATGCTGTTGATAATCCTGAAGAAAAATTTGACGGAACAAAGGAAGATGCTCCTGTAAAAATCAATGAACAAAATGCTGATTTACTACAACGCGCAGCTGAACAAAGTATAACTGGAGAGCAAAAACTAACAAATGCAGAACAAGCAAATTTTGAACAAGCTCCAAAAACTAGTGAACCAGAAATCAGAAATACACAACAAGCTGAAAAAGCAGAAAGAGATGCTATCTTAGAAAAAATTAAAGAAATGCCAACAAATCCTCAAGATGATAATCCAACAGATAGAGCTGCTTAAATCTCTTTAGGATTCAATAAAAAACCTTCCACAGTGGAAGGTTTTTTATTTTACAAATTTCAATTTTAATCAATCAACTTGATTCATTTTATCTGCTGCGGCTTTAGCCTCTGCTAAAGGTTCAACATGCATTTTCTCGCGTTCTTCATCAGTTACACTGTCATCCACATCCCATAAATACCATTTATCATCTTCACCCAGTTTATATTGAGTGCCATACATTTGAGGCTTTCCATCTGACATCAAGGCTCGATCTTTAGTAGCGGCTATCAACCATAATAAATCTGGTTCATCATCTTTTGATTCATGTCCCATATCAAATGCTTTTTTTGCTAAATAATGAGCTGTTTCATAATGCTGTGTGCTAGTTCCATGTTGTAAAATCATAGCAGCTTGCAAATAGTCAGTGCTAGTGATTAATTTATCATTCTCTATCAATGACATAACCTTAGCCAAACGTTCTTCATCACGTTTTTTCATCAGTTCAGGATTAGATTGCCAAAGATTTGACACTCTATCTAACTGATCATCATGATACAAAGTTGCTAAATCAACATCTTTGCTATAGATATTTTCAATTTTCTTATTTTTACTATACTTCTCAAATTTATTCACTTTGATATATGCATTAACCCTTATGTTGTGGCGCGCCAATCATGCCACATTTTTTATATTTAAGACCACTACCACACGGACATGGGTCATTACGACCAATTTTGTCAGACTTTACTTGAGATTGAGAAACAGTACTATTAGAATTTCCCATAGTTTTAGCAGCGCCAGACATAGTCACACCTTTTCGCTCAAGTGGAGATTTTACAGCCAAAGCTTGAGCTTGTACAAGTTTATAAATACCGTACACAACTTGATTTTGAATGCTAGCCATCAATGTATTGAACATTTGATAAGACTCTTTCTTGTATTCAACCAAAGGATCACGCTGTCCATAACCACGCAAGCCAATACCTGTACGCAAACGTTGCATACCATCTAAATGCTCAATCCATAAAGTATCAATACTACGTAAATACACTGCCTTTTCTAACTTGCGCATTGTCATAGGATCTCCATTGCCTGTATTTTCTATTAAATTCTTTTCCATTTCATCATATTTCTTCTTTGCCAAATCTACTAAATAATCTATCAATCTAGTTCTAATCTCTACATCAGTAAGTCTGCCATGCTCTTGCTCAAAACTTTCTATACTTTTCTTTTCATTTTCTGCCAGTGGAAAAATAGTCTGCATTGTTTCATAAATTTCTTTAATATCCCAATCACCACCTTCTAAACCTTTTGCAGAAGTATGAAATGATACTACTTGTTCAATTTCTTGAGAGATTAATTCAAAAATCATATCTCTGAGATCAGTTGGCTTTTCAGAATTATAAGCATAAAGAATTTCATTACGACGCTTGTAGACAACTTCACGATGTTTGTTAATTACATCATCATACTCAACTAAATGTTTTCTAGTATCAAAATTATTACCTTCTATTTTTTTCTGAGCTTGTTCTATAGAACGAGTAATCATACTATTTTCAATTGGCATATTATCTGGAACACCTAGGCGTGATAACATAGATTTCATTCTTTCAGAACCAAAAATTCTCATCATATCATCTTCCATAGATAAGAAAAATTGAGTTGAACCAGGATCGCCTTGTCTTCCAGCGCGACCTCGTAACTGATTGTCAATACGACGTGACTCATGTCTTTCTGTACCTATTACATGCAATCCACCTACTGCAATAACTTCATTATGCTTTTTTTGGTCAAATGGCGTACCACCAAGAATAATATCAACACCACGACCAGCCATATTAGTAGCCACTGTAATAGCTCCCAACTGACCAGCTTGAGCTAAAATCTCTGCTTCTCTGGCATGATTTTTGGCATTTAATATCTCATGCTTTATACCAGCTTTAGTTAATAATGCAGATACAAGTTCGTTTTTTTCAATAGAAGCAGTACCTATTAAAATTGGCTGACCAGTTTTTGAAATTTCTTTAATATTTTCAATCATTGCTTGAAATTTTCCAGACTCTACCTTATACACACTATCTTGATGATCAATACGCTTAATTGGTTTATTAGTTGGAATAACAGTCACCTCTAGATTATAAATTTTACTAAACTCCTCTGCCTCTGTTTCAGCTGTACCAGTCATGCCTGATAATTTTTCATACATTCGAAAATAATTCTGAAATGTAATAGTAGCAAGTGTTTGTGACTCTCGTTGAATTTCTACATTCTCCTTTGCCTCAATTGCTTGATGCAACCCTTCAGAATAACGACGACCTTGCATAAGGCGACCTGTGAATTCATCCACGATTATAATTTCCCCATCTTTTACAACATAATCCTTGTCCTTTTTGAATATAACTTCTGCCTTCAGAGCTTGTTCTAGATGATGAACAAGTTTTACACCACCTTCAGTATATAAATTATCAACTTTCAAAGCCTTTTCTATAACATCAATACCCTTGTCAGTCAAAGTTGCAGCTCGTAATTTTTCATCAATATTATAATCTTCATTTTCTTTTAAAGTTTTTACCAAACGAGCAAACTGATAATACATTTGCGCTGACTCCTCAGCAGGAGCAGAAATAATAAGAGGTGTTCTAGCCTCATCAATCAAAATAGAATCCACCTCATCAACAATTGCATAATGCAAACCTCGCTGTACTTTTTGGCTTAATTCAGCCACCATATTATCCCGCAAATAATCAAAACCAAATTCATTATTAGTACCATAGGTAATATCTGCGCCATAGGCTTGTTGACGTGCCACAGGACGCAAATTTTCCATATCCACTGTCACAACTGGAGATACAACATCTACACTATCTGATTGCTCTGGTTTTGGCGGTATATAATCAGCATCATACAAAAAAGCCTGATCATGTTGAATACAACCAATACTAAGTCCTAAAAAATTATAAACACGTCCCATCCAAACAGCATCACGTCTTGCTAAATAATCATTTACTGTAACTACATGCACACCTTTGCCTGCCAATGCATTTAGATAAACAGGCAAAGTAGCAACCAAAGTTTTTCCTTCACCAGTTCTCATTTCTGCAATCTGACCTTTGTGCAAAACAATACCG
This sequence comes from Patescibacteria group bacterium, assembly GCA_015485655.1. Taxonomy (GTDB): domain Bacteria; phylum Patescibacteriota; class Patescibacteriia; order S139-126; family S139-133; genus S139-133. Next base: position 11,366 of record WFTG01000035.1, read on the forward strand.
CCAATTAACTGCACATCATAATGCCTCATACCTGTTACACGCCTAGAAGCCTCACGAACCACTGCAAAAGCTTCTGGCAAAATATCATCCAATGTCTCTCCAGAATCTAGTCTATTACGAAATTCTTCTGTTTTAGCTTGCAAGGCAACATCAGATAATTTTTCTATATCTGTTTCAAGTGTATTTATTTTATCCACCAAAGGTTGCAAAGTCTTGAGATATTTTGCATTTGCATCGCCGAATAATTTGTCTAAAAAACTCATATTTTAATAATTTAAATTCAATATAAAAGCATAGTACATATTATCATAACATAATTAAATAAAAAAGCCGATATTTATCAGTATATCAGCTATTTTATATTATTATTTCTGTTTTCGTTGCTTATCAATCATCTTTTTCTTTTCTTCTGACAAAACCCTTTTGGCATGATCTTTAACCTTTTCCATAGCTTTTCTCCAATCATTGGCCTGTTTTTCTATTCTAACTAATTTTTTTGGTATTACTATATTTGCTTCTGCTCGAAATACTTGACCAGCGCTCTTGAGTATAGACTCCTCTATTTCAAAACGAATTTGTTGAATTCCAGGAAAAAATTTATCTAATGCTTGCATTTTTTCCTGTATTAATAATTTATCCTCTGAATCTAATTTTATATTTGTTGCTTTGATATTTACTTGCATAAATAAATTATTAATACTTATTTAATTACTTTAATAAATACACAACACTGCCTCAATATTAGTAGCTGTACACACCTTACTCAAATCGCAATTACCTGCATTAGAACTGTTAGTATAATAATCTGATGTGTCTTGATAAGCACAAGAAGGATCAGTAGAATTAGCACCAAACCAATCACCACCTACTGTACAACTATCACAAGAATTATCATTAGGATTGCAAGTTTTGCTAGTATATCTCTTAGCCAGAGTAGCGCCTGTTGGGCAAGTAGAACCAGCTACAATAACAATGGTACCTGGTGCACTAGGAACTGAAGCCGGAGGATTTAAATCTACTTCATCTACAACAATTTTGTTAGTATCAATATTACCACTAGTATTAATATTACCAATAATATTAACATTGCCACTAGTATCAATGTTACCATCTTTATTTATTTTAAAAACTTCTGTATTACCTTTTTTTAATAATACAAAATTACCTTCAGCATTACCTTTTATTTGACCTAAAAGTAAATTTTTACCAGCTGCTAGCTGTAAAGTGCTGGTACCAAACATAATATCATCAAGCACATGAAATCTGGCTTGTGGATCTTTCAAACCAATACCAACTTTACCACCGTCAAAAGGTATTATAAGAGCGTTTGGAGATTGCTGTATGCTGAGTGTTAAACCACCATTAATAACACCTTTACCTACAACTTCTAAATCTTTGCCTAATCTAGATAAATTTTGAGACTGGCCTTTGGCAATATAAAAATACCCTATCACAGCAACCAGAAT
>WFTG01000036.1 GCA_015485655.1 Patescibacteria group bacterium
GGAAGGCAAGATTATTAATCAAAATATAAAATGCCAACAATTAATCAGTTAGTGCGACGCGGACGCAAGACTAAGACAAAGAAAAGTAAGTCTCCAGCTTTGCAGACTACTTTCAATGTGTTGCGACGTGAACGAAGAAAACTACCAAAAGGAGCTCCTTTTAAAAGAGGTGTTTGTGTCAAGGTTACAACAACTACTCCTAAAAAACCTAATTCAGCTCTACGAAAAATCGCTCGTGTTCGTCTTTCTAACGGACAGGAAGTAACAGCTTATATTCCAGGTGAGGGCCATAATCTACAAGAACATTCAGTTGTTCTTATTCGTGGTGGTCGTCGTAAAGATTTGGCTGGTGTTCGATACCAGGTCGTTCGTGGTGTATATGATGCCCAAGGTGTAGAAGGACGAAAACAAAGTCGTTCACGCTATGGTGCAAAACGAGAGAAATAAGCAACTAATTTTAATGATATAAATGTATGAGAGGTAAACAAGCTCCCAAGAGAAAAATTACTCCAGATCCTAAATATAACAGTGAGGTAGTTGCTAAATTTATCAACTATGTTATGCGATCTGGAAAAAAAACAGTAGCACAACGTGTTGTATATGGATGTTTTGAGCGTTTAGAAAAAAAGTCAGGTATGCCTGCAATTGATGCTTTTACTAAGGCATTGAATAATGTCATTCCTGCAATTGAAGTTCGTGGTCGTCGTGTTGGTGGTGCAAATTATCAAGTACCAATTCCAGTAACGGGCGATCGTAAATACGCACTTGCATTTCGTTGGATTATTGGCGCAGCTCAGAGTAGAAAAGGCAAGCCAATGGATATTAAACTTGCAGATGAGTTATTAGCAGCTTTAGAAAACGAAGGTGAGGCAATTAAGAAAAAACAAGACGTCCAGAGACAAGCAGAAGCAAATCGCGCATTTGCTCACTTTGCTCGTTTTGGTAGACGAAAATAAATCCCCTAATTATTTTATAATTTAAATTATATGGCACGAGATTATGCATTAGAAAAAACTCGTAATATAGGTATTATTGCTCATATTGATGCAGGTAAAACTACTGTAACTGAGCGTATACTTTATTACACAGGTAAAAAACATAAAATTGGTGAGGTCCACGAAGGTGAGGCAGAAATGGACTGGATGGAACAAGAAAAAGAGCGTGGTATCACCATTACATCTGCGGCAACTACTTGTTTTTGGAAAGATTGTCGTATTAATATCATAGACACTCCAGGTCACGTTGACTTTACTGCTGAGGTAGAGCGTTCTTTGCGTGTTTTGGATGGTGCTGTGACAGTATTTGATGGTGTTGCTGGTGTTGAGCCACAATCAGAAACTGTATGGCATCAAGCTGATAAATATAATGTTCCACGTATCTGTTTCATCAATAAGATGGATCGTATGGGAGCAGATTTTTATAAGGATATAGAAGGTATTCACGAGCGTCTAACAAAAGATGCATACCCAATTCAACTTCCAATTGGTGCAGCTGAAACATTTACTGGATTGGTTGATATTATTAATAGAAAGGCTGTTATTTATAAAGATGATATGGGAACAGAATGGGAAGAAACAGGTGTTCCAGAAGATATGAAGGAGAAAGTAGAAGAATACCGTTCAAAATTCATTGAGCGTATTGTTGAATTTGATGATGATGCAATGAATGCTTATTTAGAAGGAAATGAACCAGATATTGAAACAATTCATAGATTGACTCGTAAAGCAGTTATTGAAGGTGGTGTTAGACCTGTTATGTGTGGTTCTGCATTGAAAAATAAAGGTGTTCAGTTTCTACTTGATGCTGTAAATGCTTATTTGCCATCACCGCTTGATGTTGAACCTCCAATTGGTCATGATCCTAAAGATGAAGAGAAAACTATTAAGCTTGAGGTAGCAGACGAGGCTCCAGTTGCAGGATTAGCATTTAAGATTGCCACAGATCCATATGTTGGTAAGCTCACTTTTTTCCGTATTTATTCTGGTACCTTGAAGTCAGGTAGTTATATTATTAACAATACCAATGGTGAAAAAGAACGTGTAGGTCGTCTGCTTCGTATGCATGCTAATCGTCGTGAAGAAATTGATCAAATTGAAGCTGGTGATATTTGTGCTATTGTAGGTTTAAAAAAGACAGTGACTGGTGATACATTATCAGAAGCTGATTTTCCAGTTGTGTTAGAGTCAATTTCATTTCCAGAACCAGTTATTTCTCTTGCTATTGAGCCTAAGACCAAAGGTGATCAAGATAAGATGGGTGTTGCTCTACAGCGTTTGTCTGAGGAAGACCCAACATTCCAAGTTAGTAGTAATGATGATACAGGTCAGACTATTATCGCAGGTATGGGCGAGCTTCATTTGGAAATTTTGGTTGATCGTATGAAAAGAGAATTTGATGTGGAAGCTAATATTGGTAATCCGCAAGTTGCTTATAAAGAAACTATTAAAGGTACAGCAGAGGCAGAGTATAAACATGCTCGTCAGTCTGGTGGTCGTGGTCAATATGGTCATTGTTTTTTACGTGTTGAAGCTCGAGAGCCAGGCGAAGGTTTTGAATTTGCTGATGAGTTAAAAGGTGGTGCAATTCCAAAAGAATATGTACCAGCTGTTGAAAAGGGTGTGGTAGAGGCAATGACGAACGGTGTGGTTGCCGGTTATCCTATGATTGATGTTAAGGTTACTGTTTATGATGGTTCTTATCATGATGTTGACTCTTCAGAAGTAGCTTTTAAGATTGCTGGTTCACAAGCATTTCAATTAGCTGCTAAACAAGCTCAGCCAGTTTTGCTTGAACCTGTTATGAGAGTTGATGTAGTTACTCCTGAGGATTATATGGGAGAAGTTATTGGTGGTTTGAATGGAAAACGTGCTCAAATTCTTGAGATGAAAGATCGTAATAATATCAAAGCTATTGAAGCTTATGTTCCACTAGCTGAAATGTTTGGTTATGCTACAGACTTGCGTTCTATTACTCAAGGTCGTGGTAGTTATAGTATGGAATTTGACCACTATGAAGAAGTGCCAAAAAATGTTGTTGATAAGATTGTTGGTGAAAAAGAAGATACAGGCAAGGATAAATCTTAATAATTATTAAATTATTATTTTATGAGTACTTATTGGGAGAAGTTATTGGATATTGTAGACAGAACAAGAGATAAAATTTTCTTTTTTAGTGCTAATAGAACATATGTTGTTATGTCTTTAGATCATTATGAATTATTACTTGAACAACAAAATCAAGTAAGAAATGATGATTCCTTAGAGAGTATTAACAAAGAAGTGGCTTTATTAAAGGCAAAATTAACACAAAAAAAAGAAGATGAAATAGCAGAGGATATTAAAAGGGAGCATTTGGTTGCAGAACCGAAAGTTGCGGAAGTTTCTGAAGAAGATCAAGATAGCGAGTTTCATATTGAGCCAGTTGAAATCAGATAATATTGTTGAGTTATACACAGTGTGTTAACATGATTTATGTATTGACAATTCTTTGAAAATTGTTTATCATAGATCACGATACACCAAAAATGACCAGAGTTTGTTTTTGGTTTTGCTTCAAAAATTTTGAAGCCTTATTATAAGTTTATAAATTAATTAATAAGTATATTAGTGATTGGGTAAAACTCTTTAAATAATAAATAAAGAGATCACTAATTCAAGGAAAAAAAATATATGGCAGAACAATTTGATCGTTCATTACCTCACGTCAATATTGGTACTATTGGTCACGTTGACCACGGTAAGACAACTTTAACAGCAGCTATTCTAAAATTCCTAGTAGGTAAGGGTGGTGTAGCTCAAAATAAAGCTGTCGATGAAATCGATAATGCTCCAGAAGAAAAAGAGCGTGGTATTACTATTTCAACAGCTCATGTTGAATATCAAACAGATAAACGTCATTATGCTCATGTTGATTGTCCAGGACATGCTGATTATGTAAAAAACATGATTACAGGTGCTGCGCAAATGGATGGAGCTATTCTAGTAGTATCAGCAGCTGATGGTCCTATGCCTCAGACTCGTGAGCACATTTTGCTTGCTCGTCAAGTTGATGTTCCTTATATTGTTGTATTTTTGAACAAAGTAGATCAAGTTGATGACCCAGAGTTAGTTGATTTGGTAGAAGAAGAAGTTCGTGATCTTTTGAAAAAATATGAATTCCCTGGTGATGAAATCCCAGTAATTCGTGGTTCAGCTCTTATGTCATTAGAAAACCCAGATGATGAAAAATGGCAAAAACCAATGCAAGAGTTGATGGATGCTGTTGATTCATATATCCCAACTCCAGAACGTGATGTTGATAAACCATTCCTATTGCCAGTAGAAGATATCTTCTCAATTGAAGGTCGTGGTACTGTTGCAACTGGACGTATTGAAAGTGGTGTGCTAAATGTAGGTGATGAAGTTGAAATTGTTGGTTTGAGAGAAACTACTAAGACAACTGTTACTGGTATTGAAATGTTTAATAAGTCATTAGACAAAGGTATGGCTGGTGACAATGCAGGTATTTTGTTACGTGGTATTAAGAAAGAAGATATTGAACGTGGACAAGTTTTGGCTGCTCCTGGTACCATTACTCCTCATACAGAATTTGAAGCTGAGATTTATGTTCTATCAAAAGATGAAGGTGGTAGACATACTCCTTTCTTCAAAGGTTACAAACCACAATTCTATGTACGTACTACTGATGTAACAGGTGAGGTTGAATTACCAGAAGGTACTGAGATGGTTATGCCTGGTGATACAGTTACAGTGACTGCAAAATTACAAAAGCCAGTTGCGATGGAAGAGCAATTACGCTTTTCATTGCGTGAAGGTGGTAAAACAGTAGGTGCTGGTGTAGTTACTAAGATTATCAAATAAACATATAATTTATGTCCCTTGCTTTTATAGCAAGGGACATAAATAATGAAAATTAATTTTATCAAATTTTTTTACATGTCAGAAAAAATTACAGCAAAAGAAGAAACAACTGCAACTGAAGCAGGTCCTAGAATCCGTATCAAGATTCGTGCTTATGATAATAAGATTATTGATCAGTCAACTAGAAAGATTATTGAAACTGCCCAAAGATCAGGTGCGAAGATTTCTGGACCAGTACCACTTCCAACAGAGAAGAAAAAGTTTACAGTTTTGAGTTCAACATTTGTACACAAAGATTCACGTGATCAATACGAAATTCGTGTTCATAAGAGATTAATTGATTTATTTGAGCCAACACCTAAAACTATTGATGCTTTGCAAAATTTGAATTTACCAGCAGGTGTGGATGTTGAGATAAAGATGTAAAATCTTATTGACAATATATTTATTGTAGAGTACAATACTCATACATTATTTAAAAGAAGATAGTTAGAAATGAGAAAGGTCATTTATATAGTGAAACCACTCATCACTAGCATATTTTCAAAAGGATTAAAAGAACGTTGTAACAAATTAAAGAAATACAACAAACGGGAGGAATGTTGTGAAAACCGCGATTTGCATCTAGATGGTTATATTGGGTACAAATCACGGTTTTTACTTTTGTTTTAAGTAAGTTTACCAATAGTATGAAATTTTTATTAGGCAAAAAATTGAATATGACACGAGTTTTTATGGATGATGGAAGTGCGGTGCCTGTTACAGCTATATCTGGTGGTGAGTGTTATGTTACAGATATCAAGACAGTAGATCGTGATGGTTATACTGCTGTACAAATTGGTTTTGATAGTGCTAAGAAAATGACAAAAGCAATGAAAGGTCATTTAAAAGGGCTAAATGTCAGACATTTGAAAGAATTTCGTGTAGATAGTGTAGATGGTATTGAAAAAGGTAAAAAAATTGATGTTAGTACATTTGTAGTTGGTGATTTAGTTAAGGTTGTAGGCAAGACAAAAGGTAGAGGCTTTCAAGGTGTTGTAAAACGTCATGGTTTCAAAGGATCTCCAGCAAGTCATGGACACAAGGATCAGCTTCGTATGCCTGGTTCTATTGGAGCTACAGACGCTGCTCGTGTTTTCAAAGGTAAACGTATGGGTGGTCATATGGGAAATGCACAATCAACAGTTGCTAATTTAGAAGTTATAAAAGTTGATTTAGAGAATAATATTTTATTTCTAAAAGGAGCTGTTCCAGGAGCGCGCGGTAGTTTGTTATCTTTGAAAGCTGACGGAGAATTAACTTTTGTAGAAGATAAACCAGAGACAGTTGTTACTTCTGAAGAAGTTGTGTCTGAAGATAGTGTTAAGACAAATACTGATACTGATCAGCAAGTAGATGACAAAGAAGATAGTTCTGAAAATGATAAGTCTGAAGAAAAAAACAAAGAAGATAAAACAGAAGAAAAAGCACAAAGTAAAGAAGTGACAAGCGAGTCTAAAGAAAAAGCAGAAGGTGGTAGTGATTCTTCATCTAAATCTAAGTAATTATATTTGTTATTATGAAAGTTCCAGTTTACAATATGGAAGGAAAGCAAGTTAAGCAGATTGATGTACCTGTATCATTGTTTGATATTGTTTTAAAACCTGAAGTAGTCAAACAGGTTATTGTAGCTATTCAGGCTAATCAGAGAATGAATTATGCTCATACCAAAGATCGTAGTGAGGTTTCAGGTGGTGGTCGCAAACCGTGGAAGCAAAAAGGAACAGGTAGGGCACGTGCTGGTTCATCACGTTCGCCAATTTGGATTGGTGGTGGTGTAACATTTGGTCCACGTAACAATCGTAATTTTAGTAAAAAAGTTAACAAAAAAGTTCGTCGTTTAGCAATTAAAATGTTATTGTCTGATAAGGTAAAGAATGAAAAATTGTTTGTTATTGATAACTTGGAATTTTCTGAAATCAAGACCAAGAAAGTAGTAGAATTTTTACAAGCATTACCAACAGATAATCGTTCTACTTTGATTTTGATGCCTGTTGTAGATGAAAAAATCGTAAAATCAGTAGCTAATATTCAGAAGACTGATGTGATGTTAGCTGGTGATATTAACGCGGCTGAATTAGCAAAGTATAATAATGTTATTTTAAGTCAAGAAGCTTTGCAAAATGTAATTGATAGATTTGAAAATTAGTATTATGACAAGTTTGATTAGTAAATTAAAAAAGAATGATGAGCAGCCTCAAGAAAAAAAGGAAGCTGTTGTACCTGTGAAAAAGACTTCTACAAAGAAGAAGGTTTTGCCAAAATTTGATGCAAGCTATCGTGTACTTGTGCGTCCTCTTGTGTCAGAAAAAGGTGCTTTACAACAAGCTCAAAATAAGTATTTTTTTGAGGTTGCTCGTGATACTAATAAGATTGAGATTAAAAAAGCTATAGAGACTGTATACGGCGTTAGTGTTGTATCTGTGAATGTATTAAATCAACGCGGAAAATCAGTTCGTTTTGGACGTACACAGGGTCTCAGAAAAGCTTGGAAAAAAGCTATCGTCACATTGAAAAAAGGCGATCGTATTACAACAGTAGAAGGAGTTTAATAGATAATAATTATGCCAGTCAAGAAATACAAACCAACTACACCTGGACGAAGAAAGTCTTCAGTATTAGTAACAAAAGGAATTGTTGCTAACAAAAGACCAGAAAAGTCATTGACTAAGTTGAATAAGTCAAAAGCAGGTAGAAATAACCAAGGACGTATCACAGTTCGTCATCGTGGTGGTGGTGTTAAACGTTTGTATCGCGAGATTGATTTTAAAAGAATGAAATATGGTGTGCCAGCAAAAGTTGCTTCTATTGAGTATGACCCAAATCGTAGCGCGCACATAGCATTATTGCACTATGCAGACGGAGCGAAATCTTATATAATTGCTCCTGATAAGTTGGAAGTAGGAATGACAATAATGTCTACAGATACCAAAGGTGAGTTTGAAATTGGTAACAGAATGCCATTGAAGTATATATTACCAGGAACAGTAGTGCATGCAGTAGAATTGCAACCAGGACAAGGAGCTTCAATTGCTCGTGCAGCAGGTAGTGGTATTACAGTTATGGGTGTTGATAAAGGTATGGCACAACTTCGTATGCCATCTGGTGAGATTCGTTTGGTTAGAGAGATGTGTTCGGCTACTATTGGGCAGGTTGGTAATATGGATCATGGTAATGTAAGATTAGGTAAGGCAGGTCGCAAACGTCATCTTGGTTGGAGACCAACAGTTCGTGGTAAGGTTATGAATCCAGTAGATCATCCACATGGTGGTGGTGAGGCAGCTAATTCAATTGGTATGAAGCATCCAAAAACCCCATGGGGCAAACCAGCACTAGGTGTGAAGACAAGAAGAAAAAATAAACCAAGTACAAAATTAATTTTAAAGAGTCGTAAGAAAAAACGACGATAAGTTATAAAAGTAAACGCATATGAGTAGATCACTCAAAAAAGGACCATATATTGACGAACGTCTGTTAAAGAAAATACAGGATTTGAAACCTGGTGATAAAACTGTGATTAAAACATGGTCACGTGCATGTACAATTACCCCTGAAATGGTTGGTTTTACTATCGGAGTTCACAATGGTAAAGTACATGTACCAGTATATATTATAGAAGATATGGTAGGTCATAAACTTGGTGAATTTGCACCAACACGTAAGTTTATTAGACATGGCGGTAAGATGCAAAAAGCCCAAGATAAGGGTAAATAAGTATAATTAATTTTATTCATTAAAATATGGATGTTAGAGCAAAAGCAAGATACGTAAGGATTTCACCCCGAAAAGTTCGGTTGGTACTTGATGCTGTGCGTAATTTGAATCCAGAAAAGGCAGTTATCCATCTGTCATTGATGCCACAAAAATCAGCACGTCCAGTTCGTAAGCTTATAGAATCTGCTATTGCAAATGCAGAAAATAATTTCAAATTAAAAAAAGCAGATTTGAAGATAAAGAGTCTTGTTGCAGACGAAGGTCCAACTATAAAGCGTTGGAGACCTAGAGCATTTGGTAGAGCTGCTATGATTAGAAAGAGAACATCTCATATTAGTGTTGTTTTGTCTGACGGCAAAGTAGATTCAGTTGATAAAAAAGACGAGATTAAAAAAACAAAGACAAATGAAGAAAGTAAAAATATTAAAAAAGAAACCAAAAAGCAAGAAACCACAGTTAAGGCAGATAACAAGGTAGAGAAAAAGGAAGCAAAAGAAATAAAAGAAAAGAAAGAAAAGAAAGAAATTAAGAAAACAACAAAAGATAAATAAATATCAGTATGGGTCAAAAGGTAAATCCAAAAGCATTCCGAATAGGAATCACATATCACTGGACATCAAAATGGTTTTCAAACAAGCGTTATGCTGAGTTTTTAGAACAGGATGTCAAGATTAAGAAATACATTCAAGCAAAATTTAAAGATGCTAGTATTGATCGTGTTGAAGTTGAGCGTTCAGCTGGTAAGGTTAATATTGTAATTCATACTGCAAAACCTGGTTTGATTATTGGTCGTGGTGGTGCGGCGATTGAAATTCTAAAAAAGGATATTTCAATGAAATTTATTAAAGATAGATCATTACAGATTAATATCTCTGTTAAGGAAATTAAACAACCTAATCTTTCAGCTGAGATAGTTATGCAAGGTGTTATTGCAGAGTTAGAAAAACGCGCAGCATTTCGTAGAGTTATGAAACGAGCTATAGAAAATGTTATTAGAGCAGGTGCTCAAGGTGTTAAAATTTCTGTTGCTGGACGTTTGAATGGTGCTGAAATTGCTAGAACTGAAGTATTATCACAAGGAAAAGTTCCTCTTCATACACTGCGCGCTAATATTGATTATTCCAGAGGTATGGCACGAACAATTTATGGAGCAATTGGTGTAAAAGTTTGGATTTATAGAGGAGAGGTATTTACAGATGATATGAAAGCAGATACTGAAGCAAAAAAGCCAAGATTAAAAAAACCAAGTAAAAAATCTTAAAGTATGTTGTTACCAAAGAAAGTTAAACATAGAAAATGGTTTAATCCAAAAATAAAAGGCAATGCTACATCAGGTACTACTATTGCTTTTGGTAGTTATGCTTTAAAAGCATTAGATGCTCGTTGGATTAGTTCTAGACAGATTGAAGCGGCGCGTAGAGCTATGACTAGATATATGCAACGTGGTGGTAAGGTTTGGATTCGTATTTTTCCTAATCGTCCTGTAACAAGAAAAGGTTCAGAAGTACCAATGGGTTCAGGTAAGGGTGCGGTAGATCATTATGTGGCGCATGTAAAACCAGGAAAAATTATTTTTGAAATGGAAGGAGTATCAGAAGAAATTGCCAGAGAAGCTATGCGTTTGGCATCACATAAATTAGCATGTAGAACAAAGTTTATTGCTAAAGATAGTTTTAAGTAAAAGAATATGGAAATGAAAGAGTTACAAGATTTGAATATTGATGAATTGCACAAATTATTGAGCGAAAAACGTTCAACTTTGCGTGAATTGCGATTCAAAGTATCTATGGATGAACATAAGAAGGTTCGTGAGCTTCGTGATGTACGCAAAGATATTGCTAGAATTCTCACATTATTAAATAAAAATAAGGCTACTAATTAAGCTGAATAAAAGTATATGGATAAACAGACAACAACAAAAAAACGAACATTAACGGGAGTAGTTATGTCAGATAAAATGGACAAAACTATTGTTGTTAGTGTTGATAGACAATTTGCTCATCCACTATACGGCAAAAGAGTTTCTTCATCTAAGAAATATAAAGTTCATGATGAAAACAATGATTACAAAGTAGGTGATACAGTTACATTTGTTGAGTCGCGTCCATATTCAAAGGATAAACGATGGGAAGTTATTAAGAAATAAACGATATGATTCAAGTAGAAACAAGATTATTAGTTGCAGATAACAGCGGTGCTAAAAAAGTACAGTGTATCAAGGTATTGGGTGGTACTCGTCGTCGTTATGCTTATGTTGGTGATATTATTACAGTAGCAGTAAAAGAAGCACAGCCTCACACAGCTATTAAAAAAGGTGAAGTGTTGCACGCAGTTGTGGTTCGTACGAAAAAAGAAATTCAAAGAAAAGATGGTTCATTTATTCGTTTTGATGATAATGCAGTAGTGATAATTGATAAGAAAAGTAAAGAGCCAAAGGCAACACGTATTTTTGGTCCAGTGCCACGTGAATTACGCACAGCTGGTTTTAATAAAATTATTTCTTTAGCACCTGAAGTATTATAAAATAAAGTATATGAAAAAGAGATTAAAAATAAAAAAAGGAGATAATGTTCGGGTGATTGCTGGTAAAGACAAAGGTAAGGAAGGTAAAGTAACACAGGTTTTTCCAGAGATTGAGAAAGTTGTTGTTGATAAGGTCAATTTAATGAAAAAGAACATTAAACCACAGAAAAAAGGTGAACAAGGTCAAATCATTGAATTTTCTAATCCTTTACATGTTTCCAATGTTATGATCATAGATCCTGATAATGGCAAGCCTTCAAGAGTAGGATTTAAAAAAACAGCTGATGGTAAGAAAGTTCGTATTTCTAAAAAGTCAGGTTCTAATTTATAATTTGTAAGATTCAATTAATATGAAATCCGCATTAGTAGAACAATTGAATAAAGAAATTTATCCTCAACTTAAAAAAGATTTAGGTCTGGATAATGATATGACATTGCCTAGAATTGAAAAGGTAACTTTGAATGTAGGTGCTGGTAAGGCTTTGTCTGACAAAAGTTATATTGATCATGTTTCAGAGACAATACGTCGTATTTCTGGTCAAAATCCAGTGGTTACTAAAGCACGTAAATCTTTGGCTACTTTCAAAATTAGAGAAGGAATGCCAATTGGTGTGAAAGCAACATTGCGTGGTGAGAGGATGTATGCGTTTTTAGAAAAATTAATTAAGGTTTCTTTGCCACGTATTCGTGATTTTAGAGGAATTTCTGTAAAAGGATTTGATAGGCAAGGAAATTATTCAATAGGTATTAAAGAGCATTTAATTTTTCCAGAGATTAATGCAGATGAGGTGGAAAAAATTCATGGTTTAGAAGTTGTTATTACCACAACTGCTAAGAATAAGGAAGAAGGATATGCTTTATTAAAGTTAATGGGCTTCCCATTTAATGATGAGTTATATAAAAAACAATAAATATGGCAACAAAAGCACAAATTGCAAAATCGTTAAGAAAACCAAAGTTTACAACTCGCGTCAATAGACGTTGTTGGAGGTGTGGGCGTAGACATGGTTATATGAGACAGTTTAATATTTGCCGTATTTGTTTCCGTGAATTGGCAAGTAAAGGCGCAATGCCTGGTGTTAAAAAGTCTTCATGGTAATTAAATTTTTAAGTAAAGTAGTTAATTAATTAAAGTATGACCGATCCAATCGCAGACATGCTAACAAGAATACGTAATGTACTTATGGTGGGTAAGCCAGAAGTTGTTATTCCGTATTCAAAAATAAAAGAAGAGATTGCGAATGTATTACACCGCGAGGGCTACATTTTAAGCTATCGTGTTGATGGTAATGATTATAAGAAAAATATTGTTATGCAATTGAAATATGTAGATGGAAAACCTGCTATTTCATCATTGAAACGAATTAGTAAATCAGGACGCAGAGTTTATTCTGGAAAAGAAGACATACCTGTAGTTTTGGATGGTTTGGGCATTACTATTTTATCAACTTCACAAGGACTTATGACTGGATATGAATCTTATAAGAAAGGAATTGGTGGAGAAGTTTTGTGTGAAATTTATTAATAATTGGAGTTTAACAAATACGTATGTCACGTTTAGCCAAAAAACCAATAGAATTACCACAAGGAGTAACATGTGAAGTTAGTGAAGACTTTATTACTGTTTCTGGTGCCAAGGGAAAGTTGCAAATAGCAGTAGATCCTTTGGTGTCAGTAATTGTTGCAGATCAGAGTATCACTCTTACTGTTGCAGATCCAGAAAATATTGAAATGAAAGCTCATTGGGGATTGATTGCTAGTTTGATTCGTAATATGATTATTGGAGTAACAGAGGGTTATGAGAAAAAATTAGAAATCAACGGAGTTGGATATAAAGCACAAATGAAAGGTAAAAATTTGGAATTGAATGTAGGATTTTCTCATTCTGTTGAATTCAAAGTTCCTGAAGATGTAGCAGTTTCAGTAGAAAAAAATATTATTACTATTTCAGGAATTGATAAACAACGAGTAGGTCAGATTGCTGCAGAAATTAGAGCTGTGAAAAAGCCAGAGCCTTACAAAGGTAAAGGAATCAAATATATTGATGAAGTTATTAGACGTAAGGCAGGTAAGGTAGGTAAAGCTGCAGCGTAAGAATTTAAAAAAGATATAAAAGAATTATGCCAAAAACACGTAAAGAACAATTAAAAAACCAACAAAGGTTCGCTCGCAGAAAAGCACGTACTAAGTTTGCTATTACTGGTCGTAGTTCTAGACCTCGTTTGAGTGTTTTTAGAAGTTTGAAACACACATCAGCACAGATTATTGATGATATCAATGGCAAAACTTTGGTTTCAGCCACTGAAAATGATTTAACTGATGCTGATAAGAAGTTAAAAAAGACTGAAAGAGCTGCAAAAGTTGGTGCTATTATAGCAAAGCGAGCACAAGAAAAGAAAATCAATGAAGTTTTTTTTGATAGATCAGGTTATAAATATCATGGTCGTATCAAGGCTTTAGCAGATGCAGCTAGAGAAGGCGGACTTCAATTTTAATTTATTTAACTGTTACTATTAGAAGATATGGCAAAGAAAGACACAAGATCAAAACGCAACACACAGCCAAAAGATGAGTTTGAGCAACGTATTATTGACCTTGCACGTGTAACTCGTGTTATGGCTGGTGGAAAGCGTTTGCGTTTCCGAGTATGTATGGTTATAGGTGATCGTAATGGTCGCATTGGTTTTGGTGTTGCCAAAGGTGCTGATGTGGCTCTTGCAATTAGTAAAGCTGTAGCTCATGCTAAGAAAAATATTATTGAAGTACCATTGGTTAACGAAACTATCCCGCATCGTACATTGGTTGATTTCAAATCTGCGCAAGTATTATTCAAACCAGCTCCAGTTGGTACAGGTATTATTGCCGGTGGTGCGGTTAGACAAGTGCTTGAACTTGCAGGTGTGCCAAATGTAGTTGCGAAGATTTTAGGATGTAATAATAAGATTAGCAATGTCAAAGCTGCATTTAAGGCATTTGAACAAATGCAACTTGTTTCAGGTTCTCGTTCTAAGAAGGTAGATGCTAAAAAAATTATTAAGCCGGCTATTGATACAAAAAAAGATGACAATAAGAGAGGTGGCACTAAGAAGTCATTTACAAATAAATCTTCAGAAAAGAAATCAGAAAATCTTGCTAACAGTTCCAAAGATGATGCAAATCATCAATCAAAAACAAAGCAAGACAAGAAATAAATTTTTATTTAGTTAGTATATGTTTACTTTAGGTAATTTGCCAAAAAATACAGATAAAACAAAAAACCGTATCGGTCGTGGTAATGCATCATCTGGTACTTATTCAGGTCGTGGTCAAAAAGGTCAACGATCACGTAGTGGTGGAAAATCAGGTTTAGCTCGTTTAGCAGCTAGAGACTGGGTACAAAAATTGCCTAAAATGAAAGGCTTTAAAAGTATTCATAACAAACCAGCGTGGGTTGATGTGGCTACACTTGTTGATTGTTGTGATGATATGAAGATTATTACACCAGGGTTATTAAAGAAGCATGGTATAATTGATTCTGTAAAAGATGGTGTAAAAATTTTAGGTAATAGTTCTATTAAAAAACCATTACATGTAAAAGGTTTTTATATTTCAGCCAGTGCTAAAGAAGCTATTGAGTCAGCCGGTGGAACAGTAGAAGATATAAAAGTTGCTAGAAAAATTAGAAAAGCAGAAGCAAAGAAAGTTTTAGAACAAGAGAAATTAGCAAGAGCAGAAGCTAGAAAGAATAATAGTTCAAATTAGATTTTATCAAATGGCAATTGCAGACAAAATCAGAAAAGTTTGGAGAGCAAAGGAAGTACGTAACAGCATCATCTATGTATTAGTGATGTTGGTTGTTTTTCGTATTGGAGCGCATATACCTATTCCTGGAGTAGATGCTGGTAATCTACAACAATTTTTTGCTCAAAATCAAGTATTAGGTTTGTTGAATTTGTTTTCTGGTGGTGGATTGGAAAATGTATCATTAATGATGCTTGGATTAGGACCTTATATTACATCATCTATTATTTTTCAGTTATTAGTTATGATCGTTCCTCGGTTAGAAGAATTGCAGAAAGATGGTGATGTAGGACGTCAAAAAATTACAAAATATACTCGTATCGCAACTATTCCTTTGGCTATGTTGCAAGGTTACGGTTTTATTACATTATTACAAAGACAAAGCGCAGGTGGTAGTCAATTGATTGGTAATATGGATGCTTTATCTATGATTACAGCTCTTATTGCTGTAACTGCTGGTACTTTATTTTTGATGTGGATTGGTGAACTGATTTCTGAAAAAAATATTGGAAATGGTATTTCATTATTGATTTTCGCAGGTATTATTTCTGCTTTGCCAAGTACTGTACAACAGATGGCGTTGGTGTTTGATCAGAGCCAAGTTTATAACTTGCTTTTATTATTAGCTATTGGCTTGATTACAGTTTTTGGCATTGTAGTGATTACAGAGGGACAACGAAATATACCTATTTCTTATGCAAGGCAAGTACGTGGCAATACACTGTATGGTGGTATGAGTAATCACTTGCCATTGCGTGTTAATCAAGGTGGTGTGATTCCGATTATTTTTGCTATTTCAGTTATGTTATTTCCTCCAATGATGGCACAATTTTTGGTTAGAGCTAGTAGTCCTTGGTTAGCAAATTTTGCGCAAAATATTATTGAATGGTTTAACAATACTACTATATATGGTATTACATATTTTATTATGGTAGTTGCGTTTACGTTTTTTTATTCAGCTGTTACTTTTCGTCCAGAAGAAATTGCAGAGAATTTACAAAAACAAGGAGCATTTATTCCAGGAATTCGTCCAGGTAATTCAACTAGTGATTATCTACAAAAGGTAGTTAATCGTATTAATCTTACTGGTAGTTTGTTTTTGGGTCTTATTGCTGTTTTGCCACTAATGGTAGAATCCTTAACAGGTTTTAATTCATTGATTATAGGAGGTACTTCACTACTGATTATTGTTTCTGTTGTTATTGAAATTATAAAACAAATTGAGGCACGTTTGAGTGTTAGGGAATATGATTCATATTAGTTGTAGTGGATTAGTTGCTGATTGATTATTACCGCTTATAATTTATAGCAAGCGGTTTTATTTTTTATCAACATAGGTTAGAATACCTGTGTGACATTTTAATAAAATATTATGCCATTACATTTAATTATTTTTGGACCACAAGGATCAGGCAAAGGAACTCAAGCAGATATTATTGCCAAACAATACGATCTAGAACATATATCTACTGGAGCTATTTTTCGAGAAGAAATAAAGTCAGAATCAGACTTAGGAAAAAAATTAAAAGCATTGTTGGAAGGAGGTAGTTTGGCTCCTGATGATTTAACTAATAGTATTATTGATAAACGTTTAAAGCAGTTAATAAAACAGGGTAAGGGTTTTATTTTAGACGGATATCCACGCACCATAGCTCAGGCTGAGTTTATAGATGTAATGGGTATTGATTATGTTTTTTTGTTAAATATTTCTGATGCAGAGGCTATGGATCGTTTGATGAAGCGTTTTTCTCAAGCAGATGAAAACAACAAACGTCATGACGATGCAGATGAGAGTGCGATTAAGAGACGACTAGCATCTTATCATAAATACACCAAACCATTGGTTGATTTTTATAAAGAAAAAAATATTTTTTATGAGATAAATGGCAGTTTAGCGATTCCTGAAGTGACCAATGCTATTATACAAGTTATTAATAGTCAAGAATAATGATTAGATACAAAACACCAGAGGAAATAAATATAATGCGTGAAGGTGGTAAGATTTTGGCACAAATTTTACAGAGTACAGCAGCGCAAGTTGAATCAGGTAAAACAGCGAAAGAATTGGATGCTACAGCAGAGGCTCTGATGCAACAGTACAAAGTAGATCCTTTGTTCAAGGGTTTTGAAGGTTTTCCAGCTGTTTCTTGTATTTCTGTGAATGAAGGTGTTGTGCATGGTATACCACGAGATGATTTGGTTTTGACAGAAGGTGATATAGTGAGTATAGATGCTGGTATTAGATATAAGGGGCTTTGTTTAGATTCTGCTATTACAGTACCTGTTGGTGCAATAGATTCAGAAGTGCAGAAGCTTTTGGATGTAACGCGCGAGTCTCTGAGTCGTGGTATAACAGCGTCAGTGATAGGTAATACAATTGGTGATATAGGATATGCAATTCAGTCTTATGTAGAGAGTCAGGGTGATTATGGCATTGTTAGAAGTTTAGTTGGACATGGAGTTGGCTATGAGTTGCATGAAGAGCCTCAAGTTCCGAATTTTGGCAAGGCAGGAAAAGGATTGGAATTACAACCAGGATTGGTTATTGCTATTGAGCCAATGTTGTCGCTGGGAAGTTATGATGTAGATATAGCAGATGATGGTTGGACTATTAAGACATCCGACAATTCATTGTCAGCGCATTTTGAGCATTCAGTAGCTATTACTACAGATGGGCCAATTATATTAACAAAAGTATAAATGGATGTATATTTAGGTATAGATTATGGAAAAAGAAAAATAGGCTTAAGTTTGAGCGCTGGAAATGTAGCTGTGCCTTTGTATATTTTACAAAATAGTCCCAGTGTGATAGAGGAGTTAAAAAATATAGTTAAGCAAGAGCGTATTACAAAGATTGTTCTTGGTTTGCCTACTAATTCACAGAATCAAGAAACTCAAGCCACTAGAAATGTTTTGGCTTTTCAAGAGGAGTTGATTGGTAGTGTAGATGTTCCTGTAGAAACTTTTGATGAAAGGTTGACATCTCGTCAGGCACAGCGTATGGGTTCAGGTTCTAAAGATGATGCTCATGCTGCCGCATTATTATTACAGTCATATATTGATAGACATGTCAGCATTTGAAACTATTCTTTTTTATACAATTCCTTTTGGTGTTAGCTTTGGATTAACGCTTGTTTTTACATGGTGGGTTAGAAATATTGCAGTAAAATTTAATATAGTAGATATTCCAAACCATCCTCGTAAGATTCATACAAGGCCAATTCCCTTAGCTGGTGGATTGGCGCTTTTTATGGTTATGGTTATTATGGTGACAACATTTTGGTATTCTGGTTGGTTGGATAGCGATCGTATTGTAGCAATGGATATTATAGGATTGTTAGTTGCAAGTTTTGTTATATTAATAGGTGGTTTGTTGGATGATAAATTTTCGCTCAAGCCTATCCAGCAGTTTATTTGGCCTGTGGTGGCAGTCATTATAGTATTGTTAGTTGGGACTAGAGTTGAATATATCACCAATCCTGTAGGTGGTATTCTTGCACTTACTCCTATAGCAGGTTCGGTTATAACAGCTATTTGGCTACTTGGCATGACTTATACTACCAAAATACTAGATGGACTTGATGGTTTGGTTTCTGGTATTGGAGCTATTGGTGCTTTGGTTATTTTCATAGTTTCATTATCTTGGAATGAGCCTTATTCAGCTGTATCAGTTTTGACATTGATTTTAGCTGGTATTACGTTTGGATTTTTAGTTTTTAATTTTCATCCAGCCTCAATATTTTTAGGTGAGTCTGGTTCACTTTTGATTGGTTTTTGGATTGGTATGTTGTCAATTATCGCAGGAAGTAAAATCGCGACTACTCTCCTTATAATGGGTATGCCTATCTTAGATGTTGCTTGGGCTATCATACGTCGTGTTGTAATAGAGAAAAAATCTATTGCCAGTGCAGATCGTAAACATCTTCATTTTCGTTTACTTGATTTAGGTTGGAGTCAGCGTAGGGTGGTGTTATTTCTTTATTTATTAACAATTTTATTTGGCAGTGTTGCTTTGTGGCAACAAACAGTGGGAAAAATAATCGCATTTGGTATACTAGTTATTGTTATGATTATTTTAGGTGTTATGTTAGTACGTAAGAACAAAGTTAATAGCACTGTTATTGCGAAGGAGTGAGGCGTTAGCGTAACGACTGTGATAATCTGTATGTTAAATTTTCTAGATTGTCACCACTCACTATCGTTTTGTTCCTCCCGCCTGCCATGCCTGACTATGGTGAGCAGGCGCAATGACAAGAATATATGAAATATATGAAATGTAGACAATGTAATATTATAGGTATACTGACTTTTTTAGTTTTGGCAGGACTGGTGTATTTTTCATACCAAGATCAGCAACAGCCGCAGGAGAGTGTGCAAACTCAGAGTCAAATAATCATAAATAACAAAACATTAAATGTGGATATAGTCACCACTCCTCAGGATCAAGCGCGAGGATTGGGTGGTAAAACAGATTTGGCTGATGATTATGGAATGTTATTTGTTTTTTCAGATGAACGTATTAGGCAGTTTTGGATGAAAGATATGTTAGTTCCGATTGATATAATTTGGATTCAAAATAATAGAATTGTAGGATATGTAGATAGTGTACAACCAGAGCCTGGTGTATCTCTTAGTCAGCTAAAGATATATTCTTCGGAAATACCCGTGGATAAGGTTTTGGAAGTTAGAGCAGGTCTAAGGCTTGAGAGTGGCTGGGAAGTGGGAAGTATTGTTGAGTTTTAATTATAATCACCGTATTATTCTAAATAAAAATGCGACATAGGATATAATTAGTGTAATAGCATTAATAATAAACCTATGTCACATAGTGATTCTATCACAAAAATAAAGATTTGTTGGAGTTTATATAAAAATGGCATATCTCCAGAGCTTATTCCAGA
>WFTG01000037.1 GCA_015485655.1 Patescibacteria group bacterium
TGTAATGCTGTATTCTTTATTGCGCTACGTATACGTTCACGAGACTCCTGCACAGCTGCATCTGGCAGTCCCACAATAATAAAATTCCCCAACTGGGTTGGGGTGATATCTGCCTCAACATGCACTAGATGCGCATCAATGCCGAGAACAGCTGCAGAAAATATTCTTGCTGTCATATATCCCTCCTCCTTGCCCGCCATAGCCTTGTGCAAAGGCGGGTTTAATTATTTACCTACATCTTAGATGGTTTTAGAAAAAAAGGCAAATAATAATTTTATTCAGATTTTTTCTTCAAATCAACCAAAAGAAAAAATATACCAATAGTAATATAAACATCAGCTAGATTAATCACAGCATTCCAAGGCACAATCAACCAATCAATTACATAACCATATACCACCCTATCATAAAAATTACTCAAACCACCAACTATAATCACACTCCAAGCAAATACGTGAAAAAAGTTTTTTCTTTTATATGCATCAACCAAATACCAAATAACAATACCCATAATTGCTACACTAGCCAATATAATGACAAAATGAGGCAACTTTAAACCAAAAGAAATACCTTGATTTGTATATAAATCAACTTGTAATGGTAAAAAATCCAAAAAACTCCCAAAACGTTCTGGGAGTTTCATAAAACCAATCTTAATCAAGCGATCAAGAAGATATAAAAATATTCCACTAAAAATCAAAATAATATTCTTATTTTTTGTCTGCATATTCTATACAATAACGAGCAGCTGGATATGCTTCCAATCTCTCTAACTGAATCTCCTTTCCTGTACCTTCACAAATACCATATGTACCATCCTCTATACGTTGCAAAGCATCTAAAACGTCTTTCAAACCCTCTTCTAACTTTTTCTCTAAAGACAAATTAAATTCATGTTGTCTATACTCTTCTACATTATCATCTACCTCATCACCAAAATCAACATAAAGCGTCTTGTAATCACCTTCTGATTTTTTTTCAGCAAAATTAGCAAGCTCTGACTCAAATTTAGCTTTTTCTTCTAATAATCTTTCTTTAAATTTTTCTAATTGCTCTTTTGATAACATAATATTCATATTAAATTTCTTATTTTATTATATCAATAAAAACCTAAGTACTCAATAAATTTGACTAAAGTTGTTAAAAATCATAACTATGCTGTTCCTTTGTATCCCTGGGATGACAAATATGTTGAACTAAACAAAAAATAAATCATATATAAAACCCGGAGTGACCGGGCCCTAAATTAAAATTATGGCTGTCATCTCCGGGTCTTTGGGTCAATTAGACCGCTATAAAATCTTCTATTATTTTTTGGAAAATCTTACAGACAAAATGTCTAATCGATCTTTAGACTCGGTCCGACTTACGAGTTATAGCCCTTCTACCGGAAATTGGGTGTTAATTTTTATCAATAATGATTTCTTGAAATAAAATTCCAATCAATATTACTCACAAAAATCTCCCTTTCATTTTTTGTTTTTGTTTTTGTGCCTTGAAGTCGGTTTTCAAAGCTAGAATCTAGTAGAAGAACAAAGAGTTATTCCCAAATAATGCTAAATATGCATTTTTAGAAACAATCCTCTTCGTAGATGACAATGAACTATTAACTTACATACGTATTATAGCATTTTTAGACATTAAAATCAACCCTTTAGTAAAACACTACTTTTTATCTATAATTAGCAAATATATCCAAATATATTTTTGACGACCTGTCAATAAAATGCCTTAACTACACCACAAATTATCTAAAATTAAAAATTTTTATACACAAGTTATCAACATAAATAAAAATGCCCTTACCTTAGGCAAAAAGTAATAGCATTAGGCTCTAAATTAAAAACATATTCATCATTACCAACCTCTCCATTCACTACATAAGCTAAATTGTTATATATATAACTACTATTTCCATATAAACAAATATTACCATCTACCACATTAACATCTTCTACAAAAATAAAATCAATCAAATCTTTATTAGTAAACACAAAAATACTATCTGTTGTTTCCAATAAAAAATACTCCCACTCATTTTCATTAGAGACAACAGTAAAAAGTACTCCTGCTGGATATTTTTCTTGTTTTATAATAATTTGCGCATCACTTTTGGCTACCAACTCAGTTATATATGTACCATCTTTTAATCTAGTACGCTTTTGACTAGGATAATCATAACTAGCTAATTGCTTCACAATATTAAAAAATTCTTCTCTATCAAAATTTTTTGTTTTTCCTAATTCTATCACTACATCAGGTATATCAGTTTGTTGTTTTATTATTGCGCTAATATTCGGACTTAATCCTGTTTTTTGTAAAATATCCCCTAATACAAACTGCTCTATAACAAATCTATTCACCAATCCTGGTTTTTTCTTAGTATCTGGACTAACACGATCAATAGCGGTGGTTATTTTTTGTAAGAATTCTGAAAAATATACAATATCATTGGCAATAAAAACTTTTTGACCTAAAAACTTCAATTTCCAATCTTGAAAATGACGATTGTTTGATTTTAATTTACGTATATCTTCAGTAATAATCAATAAATCATCACGAAAACTAATACTAGCAAAAATACTACTCTGATTAGTGGCTATTTCGTCAAAAATAGCGCTAATTTGAGAAAATTTATCCTGCTGTTCAAACCATTGGCGAGATTTTACCAAATCAATATAAATATACCAAGCATTGCTCATGGGGCGTCTATTTTTTTTAAACAAATCCTGCAAAGAATTATTTTGGTCAAGCACATCTTTATTCTTACTTACCAACAAAATCATATCTCTTTGTTTTACAAAATAACCTTGATCTTCCCAGTCTTCTTTTAGGTTATTTACATTATCTTCATCACGCACAAAAACAGCTAGTAATGGCACGAAGTTTTCTTTATTTTTTACAACACCAAAAGATACCTCCTCTACCAAAACAGGGTCAAACTTCGGCCAAATAGCTAAATATTCTTCTAATTGAGGGTATAAAGTAGTAGAAAATTCAGAATGAGATTTTACAAACCTATCAAAAGCATTACTAATAATCTGGTCTGTATGCAGACGAGCGTGAATATAAACAACACTATCTTCTGGAAAATACTGCACTAAATTATCTTTATTTAATCTATAATGCTCAAATATCCCTGTAGCTGTGGCTAACAAAATTGATATAGAGAATATTGCTATGTATATTTTTCTACGCATAACTATATTATAACAAAAACCAGATAATGCGCTGGTTTTTATAATACAAAAAAATTATTAAAAAATATTATTTAACACAAAAATATACCAATTATAACTATACTATCAAATCAATCCTACGATCTTGGCAATAAATACAACATATAAAAAAATCAAAGAAATACCTTCCCATTTTGTGACTTTATTATCAAATGTAACAAAAATTGCAATAAATGTACCTATTACAAGATAAGGAACGCCAATTACATAAGCCTCATCTGATACTCGTAAAGTAGAAAATAATGCTGGCAATCCACCAACTAATAATAAATTAAATGTATTAGATCCAAATACATTACCAAGCACAATACCATAATTACCACGTCTAATTGCAGCTAAAGAAGTTAAAACTTCTGGCAATGATGTGCCTACAGCCACCACTGTAATAGTCAACATTGATGAGCTGATATTTAATAACTCTGAAATAGTTAAGATACTATCAATCAAATATTTAGCACTCAAAGCCAATACTGCCATGCTGGCTAAGATAATAATTATATATTTTACAAAAGGAGCATCTTTTGACTTTTTCTTGGACTTTAGTTCTATTCCCTCTTCTTTTTCAAATGTTTTTTCTAGATCCTGTAATTCTTCCTTATCTTCACGCTTTGTTTCTTTTGATTGAGATTTGATAGTATAAATCAGAAAAATTAAAAAAAATATTAACAAAAACACACCTTCGGCAAAAGTAATTTTGCGATCTAATGCAAAATATACAAATAGAGCCATAGAGGAAAAGAAAAATGGCAAATCAACATTAATCAATGAAGTCTTAACTTCTAAAATTTTATTCTTTCTGACATACAAAGCGCCAACACCCAATATTAATAAAGCATTAGCAATATTAGAACCTACGATATTATCTGCTACAAATTCAGTTGTACCACTACCCACAACTGCAAACAATGAAGATACAAGCTCAGGTAATGATGTGCCAATGGCTACAATTGATGCTCCAATAATAAAAGAGCTCAAACCTATAGCAATACCAAATTTCTCACTATATTCAGTAAAATAATTAGCAGATTTTACTATCAAATACAAACTTACAACAAGCAAACTTGCCCACAAAAGTATTTCCATATTATATTTTATAAAATTAATTTAATAACTTAAGTATAGCAAAAATATAACTAAAATTCATAATCATTTATCATCAGCTTATTTGCCACATAATCATAAATAAGCTAAAGTAGTGTAAATAGCAATTTGACAATCTAAACAGGAGAAGACTTATGCTAGTAAAAAATCAAACAAATCTTCTAGTTAAAACTTTGCAGTATATAATGCGAAAAATTTATATAGTTTTTAACAATTCCAATAAAGAAAACTACAAATCATACCAAGCTATATCTAAACCATTAACACATTTTATTTTTCCAAATGATGCTAAAATAATCTGCTTTGCCGACATTCATATGGGAAATAAATATTGCAATCCAAAATACATACCTAAAATAATAAACAAAGAAAAGCCACATGGCGTATTCTTATTAGGTGATACTTTTGATGCAGAGGAATATCACAACTCATTGTTCCAGCAACTGGACACTCAAGAAAAAATGGTTCTGGAATACTTGAAAAATTTCCACCATCAATCTGGCAAAACCCTAGGACTAATAAAAGGAGATCACGACAACTGGCTGACACAAAATAATCCTTTAGAAAGCAAACCTATAAGCAAGGCTTTATTGCAAATAGGTACAACAAAAATAATTCTAACACATGGTGATGACTACGACATTCACAAACAAACAGATGAAAAATTTCTAAAAATCATAATTGAGCCTGTGTTTTATTTTTTAACTTGGCTGGATAAAGGCTTAAAAAGCAAAACCGCGCAAAATATTATAAATTGGGTAAAAAATCATCCAATTTTTATCAAAACAATAAAAATCTCCCGCTATCTAGCCTATAAAGATGCCTATACTATAAATGCAAGCGCTGTGGTGATTGGCCATTTTCATACCAAGAAAAAATACAATGGTCTGCGTAATAAAAAAATTATTCGCTATAGGATTCTAGATGGCACAATTGAAAAACCACGACAATATATAGTAATAACAATCAAAAGAAACAAATTAAGCATAAGAATAAAAACTTTTAAAAAACACAAAAAAACTGAGAGTGAATAATAGCCCTCAGTTTTTTAATTATTATACAATCTCCTTAATTCTACTTGTGATTATTTTGTTTATTATCTGTTTTGTCTTTTCTTTCTGGTCTTGGCAATAAAGCTTTCATAGACAAATTAATTCTACCTTGATCATCAATTTCTTTCACCACCACATCAACTTCATCACCCAGCTTCACTATATCCTCTACTTTATCAACTCGCTCCCAAGCCAACTCTGAAATATGAACTAAACCATCTTTGCCAGGCAAAACCTCTACAAAAGCACCAAAATCCATAATACGAACTACCTTACCTTTGAATTTTTCTCCTACTTTTGCTTCTCTGGTTAAATTTTTAATCCATTGAATAGCCTTATCAGCTGACTCTCCATTATCAGCTGTAATCATAACCAAACCATCTTGCTCAATATCAATTTCAACATCACAAGCTTCAGTTATTTCTCGAATAGTTTTACCACCAGAGCCAATAACTTCACGAATCTTTTCTGGATCAATTTGTAATGATTCAATACGTGGTGCATATGGAGACATTTCAGCACGTGGCTCTGCAATAGCCTCTTTCATTACTTCTAAAATCTCCAAGCGAGCCTTACGAGCTGCTATAATAGCCTCCTTGCATACCTGCAATGAAATACCTTTCAACTTAATATCAAGCTGAATAGCAGTAATTCCTTTTTCAGTTCCAGCAACTTTAAAATCCATATCACCAATATGATCTTCTAATCCTTGTATATCAGTCAAAATCCTATAATCTGATGAATCTTTTGGATTAGTCATCAAACCAACTGAAATGCCAGCCACAGGAGCCTTTATAGGAACACCTGCATCCATCAAAGACAATGTGGAGCCACACACAGATGCTTGTGATGTAGAGCCATTAGATGATTGAATTTCTGACACAACACGAATTGTATAAGGAAATTTTTCCTTATCTGGCAAAACTGGTATAAGAGCTTTTTCTGCTAGAGCTCCATGTCCAATTTCTCTGCGTCCTGGACCACGATTTGGCTTAACCTCACCCACACTATATCCTGGAAAATTATAATGATGGAAATAATTCTTAGTAGTATCCAGCTCCATAGTATCTAAAATCTGAGCATCGCCAGGCGCACCAAGTGTAACTATAGACAAAACTTGTGTTTCACCACGTTGGAACAATCCTGTTCCATGAACACGTGGATATAAGCCAACTTCCGCAGCTAATGGTCTCAATTCATCCAAAGCCCTGCCATCAACACGAATATTAGTTTCTAGAGTTCTATCACGAGCCACTTCAGAAATCGCGTCATCTAATATCTTCAATCCATACATTCTCATTTCTTTTGACACTTCACTATCTTCTTTCAACAAACTGTCTAATTGTTCCTCAATAGCAGAAATTTTTGTTTTATACTCATGCTTATCTTTATATGGAAACAATGTTTCTAAATGAGCATTAGTGATAAAATCTTTTACTTTTTGTTTTATGCTTTCTTTTTGTTGTTCCAGTTCTTCATCTACAACAACTTCTGCTTGATTTTTTTCTTTACCAACTTCTTGTTTTATTTTTGCTATAAAATCAAAAATATCCTGAAAATTATTAACAGCAAACTCAATACCTCCTGTAGTTATATCATCATCAAATTCATCGCAACCAGCTTCAATCATAACAACTCCTTCTGGACTTGAAACAACTAATAAATCAAGTGGTGACTCTGATTGTTGTTCATAAGTTGGATTAATAACATATTTATTATCAAGCCAACCAACATTCATAGCAACAACTGGACCATTCCAAACAATTGGCGAAATCTCCAGAGCGATACTAGCTGCAATAAGAGCTGGTACATCAGGGTCATTTTCACCATCAAAAGAAATCATAGACAAAACAATCTGAAGATCTCGTCTATCAGACTCATCAAATAATGGACGCAAACTCCTATCTACGAGACGGGCTGTAAGAATAGCTTCATCAGATGCCCTTCCTTCTCGTTTAATAAAACGAGAGCCTTTAATCTTGCCAGCGGCATACATTTTTTCTTCAAAATCAACCAATAATGGGAAGTAATTCACACCATCGCGTGCTGATTTTGCTTGCACTGCAGTTGCTAAAACAACTGTATCGCCATAACGCACAGTACAAGCACCGTCGGCTTGTCCAGCTAGACGACCAACCTCTACCTCAAGAGTTCTTCCAGCCCATTCTAGCTGGAATTGTTTTGGATTATTCATATATTTTACCTTCTCACCCACACTCTGGAATAAAAACCTTTAGAAGTTATTTGAAAGTAAATGATGAATTCAAAATCTTGAACTCAAACATATATCTTCAAATAACCAAGAACTTTATCAAGTTCCAACTTCTGGTACAACCAAAATGTGAGTATTAACTAATTATTTTTTTAAAAGAAATTTATTAGAATCATCACCTAAATCAATAAACGTATCAGCAACCTCAACCAATCTATGTGAACTACTTGATGAAAAACCCATAACTTCAACCTGTACACCTTGGTATTGTAAATATTCAACCAAAGGAACAAAATCACCATCACCAGTTGCTAAAACAACGACATCAAGTCTGGATGAAAAACGTACTACATCAACAGCTATACCTACATCCCAATCAGCTTTTTTAGCACCACCTGAAAACACTCGCAAATCTTGGACCTGAACATCATATCCTTGATTTGCGAGTGTTTCAAAAAATACTTCTTCCTCATCAGATGTGTTAGATGTTACTACATATACACGAGCACACAAAGGCATTCTTTTTTCTGTAGCTGTTTGCAAAATTGCGTCAAAATTAACTTTAGCACCATGCAAATTCTTTGCAGAATGATACATATTCTGTGCATCAACGAATAATCCTACTCTTTGTCCTTCGTGTCTAAAAGCCATAATTATTTATTATCTTCTTCTTTTTCTTTTTTAGCTGCCTCGGCTAATTCTAATGCAGCTTGTACATCTTCAGGGGCAAGGCTATTATTACGAGAACGCTTAATTTTTATTTTTAATTTTTTTACAATATTTTCAAAACTTTCTGGATTGTCTTTTTCTAAATATCTAAGCAAACGTCTGCGTTGATTAACCTTTTTGAGCAAACCACGACGTGAAGAAAAATCTTTACGATGAATTTTTAAATGCTCTGTTAGCTCCTTGATGTCTTCAGATAACAAAGCAATTTGTACCTCTGTAGAGCCAGTATCACCAGCGCTAGTGGCATATTTTTTGATAATACGTTGTTTTTTTTGTTTATCTAGCATAAATTTATCCTTTTGTTACGATACTCCGAGTAAATAGGGGCTAGAAAATCCTATAAAAACCAAGAATATCGCTTAATAATAAAGCGTATACTATATGTATACGTGTGCTTAGATTACCACAAAAATATATATTTTGCAAGAGTTTGTATAATAAGCTATAGTATTGTCATGAACAAACAAGTTGTTAAAAAAATCATAACCCTAGATCCAGATAACCAAACTGGCTTTGTCTATATCAACAAACCTGCCAGCTGGACTTCGCATGATGTAGTAGCTGTAATGCGTAGAAAATTTAACACCAAAAAAGTCGGTCATGCCGGAACTCTAGACCCCCTAGCCACAGGTGTTTTAATTCTAGCTATTGGAAAAACTACCAAGTTGCTTGATTATTGGCATATTTTTCCAAAAACATATATTACAAACTTGGAATTTGGAAAAATTTCTAATACTTATGATATTGAAGGTGAAACAAAAGATGTTAAAGTAGAAAAAACTAATATTCCTGATAAAAAATTACTAGAAAAAACATTAGATAAATTTATTGGCGAACAAGACCAACTACCACCTGCTTTCAGCGCTAAAAAAATAAATGGTCAAAAAGCCTATACTCTAGCCCGAGCTGGTAAAAAAGTTAAACTAAAATATAATAAAATTACTATTTATAATATTTCCCTACTGGAGTTTAATTATCCAAAAGCCAAAATAAAAATCACTTGCTCAACTGGCACCTATATTCGCTCTGTTATTCATGATCTAGGGCAAATTCTAAACTGCGGAGCTATTATGACTAATTTAATCCGTACTGATGTTGGTTTTATTGACCTAAAAATGTGTGATGAACTTGATAAAAATTCAGATACATTCCCCACTCTTCACCCAGTTAGTGATTTGCAAAAAGAAATTATAAATTTTAACTTAAAAAATCAATTATAATAACTTGTTCAGACTTATAATAAAATTACAGAGCTATTGCATTTTTTACACTACTATGCTATAGTTGGCAAAGATTTGCCACAAAAACACTTTAAATTACGTTCATCACTAAAACGATTAATTTAAAATTATTTTTGTTTTTATTTAATTTTATTTATGCCAAATAAGAAAAATGCTATCAAAGAACTGCGCAAAGTTAAAAAACGCACAGTAACTAACTTGAGAAAAAAACGAAGTATTAAATCACTTGCAAAAGACATACTAAAAGCTATTGAAAATGGAGAAATAGAAAAAGCACAAAAACTATTTCCAGCCTTTCAAAAACAAGTTGATAAAGCAGCAAAGACTAATGTGATTAAAAAAAATAATGCTTCTAGAAAAAAATCTCGTCTTTCAGCTAAAATAAAAAAAGCTGTAAAAAAATAAATATTAGTCACAAAAAATCACTTCCTTTTTATGGAAGTGATTTTTTGTTTTAATTATTTCACTCGCTAAAACATTTATCATCCTTACATATACCTGCATAAGCTATAGGAACCATCACAAGAGTCAACACTGTTGAAAAAAGTAATCCAAAAATAACTGCCCAACCAAGTCCTTTCCAAAGCTCATCAGCAAATGTCAAAGGTAATAAACCTGCAATTGTTGTCAGTGAAGTTAAAAATATAGGTTGCATACGAGCAATACCTGCTTCTGTAATCCCATCAACAAAATCCATACCATCTTTAATATTTTTATTTATTTTATCAATCAACACAATTGCATCATTTACTACAATACCCGAAAGCGAAACTATGCCAATAAATACTGGAAAGCTAAATGGCAAACGCAATACAAGCAAACCTACTATTACACCAATTATTGCCAATGGCAATGTAAACAAAATAATAAAAGGCTGACGAAAAGAATTGAATTGCAAAACCAAAATAAATGCAATCAATATCACTGCAACAATCATAGATAAAAATGCCTCCTGAAATGATTTTTCTATATCCTCTACCTCACCTCCAATTTCAATGCTAACACCATCGGGTATAGATATATTACTACGTTTAGCATCAAATTCATTCAAAACATCTTGCAAATTAATACCTGTTTCTATATCAGCAGTAACAGAGACCGTGTTATCACCATTGTTATGACGAATGCTCAACAGCGCTGGTTCTAAAGATAAAGTTGCTACCTGTTTCATAGGAATCAACTCACCTCTTGGTGTTGCCAGGAGGATATTTTCCAAATCATCCACTGAAGAAAAACTATCATCAGAATACTTCACAGTAATATCAACATCATCTCCATTTACATTAACTTCCGAAGCTGTAGCTCCATAAATCGCACTACGAAGAGCACCTGCTATACTAGCAATATTCAAACCATAATAATCAGCCCGAGTTTTATCAATGACAAATGTAAACTCACCTGCTGCGTCTTCCAAATTGTCTTTGACATTAATAACTCCATTGATTTTTTTTAACTCAGATATCACTTGAGTAGAAACTTGTGATAATTCACTAATATCTGAACCTACAATTCTCACCTCAATTGGAGCTCCAGTCGGCGGTCCAGCATTTAATTCTTTTAAAGTTACACTACCACCTTGAATAGCTTCCAAATCACTGCGAATTGAATCAGCTATTTCAAAACTCTCTCTATCCCTATTATCTTTTGATATAAGGTTGACTGTAACACTTGCTAAATGAGAAGCCAGAATGCCACCACGGGCAGTGCCATTGTCAGTATTTCCAATAGATATTGATGTGCCTATATTTGTTACATAATTATCCAATTCTGGAATCTGAGCAATAATAGCCTCTGCTTCTGTAGCCACTTTTTTTGTATCTTCCAAAACAGAACCAACTGGTAATTCTATATTTACAACAAAATAATCAACATCAACTCTTGGGAACATTTGAATTTTAATCAAACCTAAAACTGGTAATAATACAGCTATAAAAAAAATAATCCAAGAATACAATATAATTTTATGACGCTTTTTCTTATTAGGTAAAATATCACGCAATTTTTTCTCATATAAACTCTTTGCCAACTCCATATAATGCGTAAGCCAATGTTTTTTATGATGCTTTTTTTCATACTTCATCCTACCATGCTCCTTGATATTACGAGCAGCTAAAGTAGGCAATATAATCAAAGCAACAAATAATGAAGATATTAAAGTAGCAGAAAGAGTGATTGGAATTATAGCTAAATATTCTCCCAAAATACCAGATACAAGCAACATAGGGACAAAAGCAGCTACTGTTGTCATTGTCCCAGCAATAATTGGCCATTTATAATTCCATATAGACAAAATCGCAGCCTCCAGAGCTGTTTTATTATATTTTTTCATATACTCATTAATACCTTCCATAATCACAATAGAATTGTCTACCATCAACCCCAATGACAAAACCAATGAAAACAGAACCATGCTATTGAGTGTCATATCTTGATTTTGTAAAACAACAAAAGCCATCAAAAATGCAATAGGCACAGACAAACCTGTAATCAGAGCTGCGCGAAATCCTAAAACAGCAAACAATATCAACACAATCAACACCATTGTCTGCACTCCACTTTTTCCTAAACGACCTAAATCCTCTTTGATAAAAACAGAATTATCATTTGTTTTCTGTACAATAATATCTGAAGGAATGACACCTTGATTCTTCAAACTAGTAATAACATTATTAGACTCCTCAACTATTTGTAAAATGTTACCACCTGATTTTTTATATATTTGCAATGAAACAGTATTACGAGGCAAACCCTCTGAAAAGCCAATACGGGATTCTGATTTTTTTTCTTTAAAAGTATCTACAACTTCTGCTACATCACGAATATAAATAGGTGTACCATTTTTTGTTGCAATAACAATATCGGAAATATCCTGAACTGTATTGAACTTACCTTTAACACGAATACTATATTCAAAACCATCAATCTCTATATTGCCTGCAGGTACATTGATATTATTCTGATTAATAACACCTATGATTTGTGACAATGACAAACCAAAATTAGACAATTGTTTAGGATTAACAATTACCTGAAATTCACGCTCCAAACCTCCTAATATATTAACTTTGGAAACATTGCGAATATTTTCAAACTCAGCTTGTAGAATATCTGCATATTCTTTTAATTCAACGTCTAGAAAATCACCCACCAAACTATAAGTCACAATCGGTAAATCATCTAAACGAACTTCAGTAACAACAGAATCTTCAGCTGTATCTGGCAAATCAGACTGTGCTTCATTTACTGCATCACGTAATTTTTGATAGCTGTCTTGCAAATCTGCCTCTGCCTCAAATTCTACAACAATAGAAGAAATACCTGCTCCAGAAGTAGATGTGTATTTTTTTAAATTATCTAAATTTTTTACCTTATCTTCTATCTTGTTAGTAACCAAATCTTCAATATCAGTTGGTGAAGCTCCTTGATAAACTGTTGTAACCACAGCTATTGGTACTTTTATCTCAGGATTAGCCTCGCGTGGCAATGTAATCATTGAAAAAGATCCTGCCAAAATAATCGCAAATATTATCAAATATGTAAAACGATAATTTTTAATAAAAAAACCAGCAAAAGACTTACTTTCTTTTGTAAATCCGGCGCTAATTTTTTGCATTATTTTATCTTTGTAATTTTGCATATCTGATATATATTTTATTCAACATTTACCTTTTCACCATCTACAATCTGTTTAGCACCATCTACAACTATTCTATCTGACAACTGTAAGCCATTTGTAATCTCAATAGAATCACCAACAATCTGCCCAATCTCAACTTTAACACGTTTTACTATATTGTTATCGTCAATAATATAAACAAATCTATCCATCTGTGTTATAGAGACTGCTTTAATTGGCACAAAAATTCCTGTATTTTCAACTACATTCAACGGAATACTAACATCAACAAAAGTTTCAGGTATCAATACGTTATCAGCATTATCAAAAACAATCTCTACCCCAACCTTACGACTAACAACATCAGCTACTGGGTCAATACGTGTAATCACTCCTTGAAATTCATTATTTATCACAACAGTTTGTCCAATAGATATATTGTACACATCATCTGATGTTAAACTAATTTTCACCTTAACCAAATCACTTTGTGCTATAGTTGCTATTTTTTGCCCTACTCTAACTTCTGCACCCAATTCAACATACTTGTCTATGACCTGTCCAGATATAGGAGCAGAAACAGACAAATTAGAAACTTGTGACTGTACCAAAGATAATTGTCCTTGTGAATTATCCAGTGCAGTTTGAGCGCTGATAATTTGCTGTTTACTACTCTGCCTTGCTTGATCTAAAATAACTTGTGCATTTTCTAAAGATAACAAAGCCAAATCTCTTTGGCTACGTGCTGAATCAACTGCGCTAACTAAGACATCTAATTGCTGCTTATGAACAACTGGTTGATTTTGTATAGCTTGTAATTGAGAATTTGCCGCTGTACTTGCATTAACAATGCCTGTACGAATAGCTGTAAAACTATTTTTTTGTGCCAACAATGCCTCATCAGAAAACTCAGCACTGGCTACTGTATTATCCAAAACAACGATAAGAGCATCTACTGCCTGTTTTGTTTTATCAATGCTTTGTACTGTTTTTGTCAATACAAACTCTACCGTATCTTCATTTAATTCTAAATCTTGCACGCTTTTATATTCATCACGAGCAACTTTATATAAATTCTCTGCAGTGGTTACGCTAGACGCATCTGTTGCTCCCAGTGTTGCTTCTATGCCTGATAACTGACTATTGCCTTCTACTTTTAAAATAAAATTTATTCTATCTAAAGTATTATTTATAGTATTTAGATAACCACCAACAGCAATCAATATACTATCTTTTAAATCTTTTACTTCTCTGGATTGTAATTCCTTGGTATTTTGTAAATTATCTTCAGCTGCTTTCAATGCAATCTCTGCACTGGTCAATGACTGACTAGCATTTTGCAATCCTAATTCTGCCTGTCTAACCGACTCCTCTGCCAAACGCTTGGTTGTATTCGCGCTTAACTGTATATTACTAAAATTTGTCATTGCATTATTCAGATTAGTCAAAGCAACTGAATCATACAAACGTACCAAAACTTGATTTGTACTCACAACATCACCTATATCAAAATCAGCCTGCTCCACAGTACCTTTGGCTAATGCTATTACGTCAACTTGTGTTGCTGATTTTACAATACCAGTTACCTCAATAGAATTTTTCTTTACCAAATCAGATACCAAACTAGTCTTTACAACACGAGCTTTGGTTGTGTTAGATTTTGTTTTAACATTAGCATTATTAGAATTAAAAAAAACACCAATAGCCAACAATAAAACCAATACCCCAACCATGGCTATGATATTATGTTTCTGAACTCTTTTTAGTTTATTATAGACTTGACTAGACAATGTTGCTTTTTGGAAAATTTTACCCAACATACAATAAAATGAATAATAAATGACTATAACCATACCAAAAAACAGCACAAAAGTCAACTCTTTTGATACTTTTTTAAAAAATAAAAAACTCTACAACAAATTGTAGAGGAGCTTATTATTTTTAACATTTTAATAAATATTTATACAAGTAATTTCTTAACTTTTTCTACCAAATCAACTAAATGAGTATTCATTTTATACCAATAGCCATCTGCGCCTAGATCAGCTGCTTTATCTAGATAATTTTGACCTTGTCTATTAGATACCATGATTACTTTTGTATTCTGAGTATGTTGATTTTTACGTATTTTTTCTAATGTTTCAAAACCACCCATATTTGGCATCTCAACATCTAATAAAACCAAATCTGGTTTTTTGGATTGCATTTGTTTTAATGCCTTGACACCATCTGAAGCACTGTATACTTCGAAACCAGCACTGGTCAAAACTCCAGAAAAAAGTTCAACTAAATCTGCATCATCATCAACAATTAAAATTTTTAACATATCATTGAGAATTAAAAACTATTTCTCAGGAACAGATTCTGTATTTTCATCAATTATTTTTAATAAATTTATTGATGCCTCCTGAATTTTTTTTATATAATCCATTTGTTCTTCAGATAAATCAACATCTGACAATAACGATATATAGCCATTGATAATTGTAAGTGGATTTTTTAAATCATGTGCTAATTTTTTTGATATTTTTGACATATCTACTCACTAAATTGATTAATCATAATCAAATTCACAGTAAACACAAGGCAAATATTGATAAACCAAGGCAAACCCAACACCAATTCACCAAGAATAATCAATAAAACTGTTGCAATAGACACCATTACAAAATCACCCACCAAAGGCTTTTTAATAACAATTTTTCTTCCCAAATCAACAGATTGAACAGAACTATCAAAACCAAGTAAAAACAATAACAACGCCCCCTCTAACATAATCCAAATAGGAAAAAATAAATACAAAAAAGGCACTATAGAATCAGGTATAATTGCAATAATCTCAAAATAATACATCAATGAAGCATATAACCCAGCAACAAAAAGACTAAGACCAGTTATCAACACAACAAAACCCTTATATTGACTTGTTTCATTTTCTTGAAAAAATGCTTTTGCCAACCACACAACCATAAAAATCATAAAAACTGTACTCAAAATCATTAAATCTTTTTTCGTAAAATCAAACTGTAACAACACATAAGGAACTAATAAAAAAACAACCAAAATGAACTCTTGATGCAAATTTGGTATTAATGATTTGATGATTTTATTCATGGACTTTCTTTTTATCAGCAATCATCATATTGATAAACCAAGACGCTAAAGACATTATAAGAGCTCCCAAAAAGGCTGTTGTAAAACCAGCAACAACAAAACCATCAACAAAGCTACTTACAAACCAAAACAATAATGCATTTATAACTAGGGTAAACACACCAAGTGTAAGAATATTTATAGGCAAAGTTAAAATAACCAAAATCGGTTTTATCAAGGCGTTTACCAATGCCAACAATGCAGTTGTAATAATAGCAACATACAAACCAGTCACTTCAATACCAGACACAAATTGAGCTATAAGAATCAATACAAAAGCATTGATAAGCCAGCGAATTATTAATTTCATAGAATGTTTTATAACCTTATTATAGTATATAGCGATTTATCACAAAACACCAACAGCTATTTTTCTTAAATCAGCATTAGAAATCCCCAGACTCAAGAAACGCATAATATCAAAAGCAGCATCACCGTCTTTCATATAATAACGTTTGCCGTCTGCGGGATTAATATACCATGCTTGTCCCTGTGCTTCTACTTGCAAAACAATTCGCCCTACTAACTTATTTACCAAGTCATTGTCATATGATAACGAACCACTTCCCAAAGGATTGTAGTTGCCCTTTACTTCATCACCATCTGCAAAACCATCGCCATCTGTATCTGCTACAGCCGGATTAGTACCCAAACCTTCTTCTAATTTATCTGACAAACCATCACCATCTGTATCTATATCTGTAAACCTATCCTCTAGACCTATTGGAATTTTTGCTAAATCTGCGTTAGAAATGCCAAGACCAAAATTACGCAAAGCCTCAAAAGCAGTTTTTGGATCTTTTAGATAAAATTTATTCTCTGTTACTGGATCCACATACCAGCCTTCACCATTTGACTCAACCTGTAACAAAACTCTACCCCGCACTGTAGATAAAATACCTTTATCTATACTAGTTACAGCTTGCTTCTCTCTTAACACAACTTCATCAGTAGAAACCGATGTATTATCATCTAAAATTTCTAAACTATTTTCCACATCACTGTTTGTGTCAAATGTAAATGATGCGGAGTCAGATGTAAATGAAGTGCCATCACGCAATACAATTGTCAATGCTGCATTATAAGTCTTTCCCTCCTCTAATTGTTCTAATATCCCATTTCTTATGAAACTATTTTTATGAAATTTAAAAGATGTTACATTATTTGTAAAAGCACCTCGTGAATCTTTTACTTCTGCATACCATGCTTCTGTAGAGAAAACTGGATTTTCATCTTTCTCATCAATAACAAAATACATTGCAGCTAAACGACTATCATTTATTTTTGTCCAATCAGCAATATAATAATCTCCGTCTCTGCGTATTGACAAATCAATAAAATCTGATGTGTCACTAGGTAATGGCCCTATATATTTATGTTTAAAAGACGTAGACATACGATAATCATCTCCGTATAATGCCACAACAGCAAAGTTATAGTATTCACCATATTCAAACCAACCACCAAAATTGCCATTAACATATGTCTTAGAATTATTAATGGTATAACTAGTGGCTGTACTATCTAAAATTTCTAAATAACCTCCATTTGGATATATAGGTGTAGAATCTTTAGCAACAACAATAGCATAACCTGTTAAACGTGGGTCTGTAGAAGCTGTCCAGGATATTTCAAAACCATTTTCAGTACTTTTTGCCACAGCAATACTTGGTGCTTGTAAATATGTACTAGCTGCTCCGCTTGGACCCTCATACAACAATCTCTTAGAATCACTGGTAACATAATACTCTTTTCCATTTACTTCATATTTTGCAGTTAATGCAAAATAATACCATTGATCTTTCTCAAACCAAGTCACATCACTCTCTGAATAAGTAGAACTATTATTAACAGTATAAGTAGAATCAGAAGTATTCAAAGTCGCAACATAACCATTATCTGGATAAGATGGATTAGGATCAATCTTAGAAGCTACAACACGAATATCCTGTAGATATTCATGATCTATTGGATTCCATCTCAATATAATACCCTTATCTCCCCAAGTTGCATTCAATACTGGTGTAATTAATTCAGGTGGAGTTGTATCTGGAAAAGTTGCTTGTATAACATTACTAGTGGTTGTATAACCACAATCAAATTCAACCCCTACAGCAAAATAATAAGATGTATTTTTTGTAAAACTAGTAAAATCTCCCAATGTATAACCCATAGAATCATCTATACTATAACCTGTTGTCTGATTATTGCTTAATTTAATCAAATACCCATTGATGCCAGTTTCAGGCGATGAATCATTCTGAGATGCTAAAATAACATAATTAGAAAATCTAGCATCATCAATACCCTCCCAGACCAAATCCAAACCAGTATCTGTCTGTGTAACACTTGTTAAAACTGGAGCAGAATAAGATGTCAAATCACCGCAACTACCAGCTTGAATAGGCTCTTGAGGCATTAAAAAAAGCAATGCTAAAAGCATTACTGTAAAAGATGCGGCAATACGCCTAATGATATTATGTGATTCATGGGACATATGTTTATTTTTGTTTTTATTTTTTGTCCACTATAGTATATAAATAATAGTGGATTGTCATAGCTTAATAAGCCTAGACAAAGTATTTTTAACTCTATTTTGGAGTAAAAAACTTATTTATATTCTTATATTAGCATAAAAAAACGCTTTTGTCAATTTAAGTCATTCTCAATATCTTCCAAACTTACAAATTCCTCATTTTTCAAATCTACAAAACGTGGTTTGAAGTTGTCTTCAATCACAATCGGGAGTAATTCAAATGATTCTATGTCATTTTTAGTAACTTTTACTTTCACAACCAAACCTTCACTAGTTTCTCTAGACCAATTTTGATCAAAAATAAGATTTCCCAAAGAATAAAAAATATACCTACCTTTATATCGCTCTATATTCTGAATCCAATGCGGATGTTGCATAATAACTAAATCAGCACCAGCGTCTATAGCACTACGGGCAAATAGCTCTTGGTCGTCATTGGGATAACGTACATATTCTATACCACCATGCAACATGGCCACAACTACATCTGCATCTTGTTTTAATTCTTTAATATTACTTTTCAATTTATTAATATCTAAAATAGCCACACCAGGATTGTTTACACCTGCGCCAAAGCCAGCATTATAGCTCTGTGCAATAAAGCCAATCTTAATACCATTTTTTTCTATAATTTTTCCACTATATGCCTCTTGAGCTGTATTACCTGCGCCAACATACTGAATATTATTATCAGCCAAATGATTAAAGGTAAATTCAGCGCCAGTTATCCCTGCATTTCCAAAATGATTATTAGCCAAAGTTACAATATCTATTCCAGCAAACTTCAATCCGTTTATATTACTAGGTTTAGCTTTGAAAATAAAACCTTCAGTTGGATAAGGCGCAGTACTAGAAAAAGGTGATTCTAAATTAACCACCGCAATATCTGCTTGACGAAAAACATCAGCTATATTTTCCCAAGCAGTTACAAAAGATCCACTTTTTTCCTGCAAAGTTTGCACATGACGCGCCAACATAACATCGCCACCAAAAGTTAGTATTGCACTATCTGGCTTCACCTCTTTTACAGCAAAAGCACTGCGGTCTATACTAAGACTTGTTTTGTCAGGTTTTACAGATAAGTCAACCACTGCATCAGAAAATCTCACATAAGACGCATCCAATAACATACCCACACCTACCAAAACAGAGATTGATAAAAGCACAGCGCTGGCAAATCCTGCAATTTTTAATATTTTTGATTGAGAAAAACGAAGCATTATCGTTTCTTAAGTATAATAATTTCTCTCTGCACCTTCTGATATGCTCTGCTATATATTAGTGTATTTCTTTTTGACAGAGCATACTCATATTGCAACTTACTTGGAATTGGAATAATCTTATCAAAAAAATTCATATTCACGATTTTTTCAACTGGCATAAATATCTTTTTGTTCTTTTCTGCAAACACTGGAAAAATCATCACAACAATCCCATCTGATTTTAAAATAGATTGAAAATTAACAAAAGCCTGCGAATATAATTCAGTTAATTCTCTAACTATTTTCTGCACATCTTGAGTATTTCTACTACCTCTGGCAGGCGGTCCTAAATATGGCTCAGTCACAATAGCATCCACTTCACACAACTCTTGTTTTAATACGCGTACATCAACTTGTTTTATAATAACCTTAGAAATATCTATATCAAATTCATCAGCTAGCCACTTTATATTTTCTTTAGAATCGTCTACAGCCTTATGACTTACGTCATAACCTAATACCTTCTTATATCCCATAAGCAATGCCTCTTGCACTATTGTTCCCGAACCACAGAATGGGTCTACTATACAAGCATCACTAGATTGTCCTGCTAGATTTAGCATAGCTTGGGCAAGCTTTGGAGGAAGCATGCCAGAAAAATCATCTCTATCAGGTCTACCAAAATCTCGCCGACCCAATGCCTCAAAAGGCTGAACAGCAAAAGTGCGTCCTACTAAAAAATTTTTATCATTCTTCAGAACTACAATTTCCCAACCATTGTTTGTAACTAATTTATTTTTCTGAACTATCACAGAAGACAAATTCTCTTGCTTGCTCATTACTAAACGACTAGATATTTTGTATTCACGAAGACGCTTCTTTGCTTCCAAGCCCATACCACGAAGCATAAAAGATATTTTTTTATCATTTGGATATACACTAAATCCAAAATGAATTTTTCCAGTATCATGTCCAGTACTAATAGTCTCAACCAGCCAATCAGATGTAAGAGTTTTGGCAGAATCAATTTGTGTGATAATTTCTCCAAACTTAACAACACCACCTAACTGGTTTAATATATCTGTAGACAAATCAGCA
This sequence comes from Patescibacteria group bacterium, assembly GCA_015485655.1. Taxonomy (GTDB): domain Bacteria; phylum Patescibacteriota; class Patescibacteriia; order S139-126; family S139-133; genus S139-133. The sequence goes on from WFTG01000037.1 coordinate 21,180, forward strand.
TCTGTTGATACCACAAAAAAATCTCGATGCGCAATCGGATTGCTCCATTTAACATTTTCTTTTTGCATCCAGGCTAATATTTCAGCCACAGACAAACTTGGATTATTTCCTAATATAAAAAAATATTGTTTCATATATATAATTATAACATGCCCTACCTTAACATACATTTACAAAATAAAAAAGCGCCATCAAAAAAAGACAGCGCTGAAGTAAAATTAGATTTTTGTTTTTAACTCCTCTCGAGTAAGAATAGCTATCGTTACATTACCAGCTTTTTCAATACAACAATAACATCCTCCAGCCTTCACTGCTGGGACAACCGACTGAGTAAGATCTTTTAAAAATCTTTTGATTTTTCCTGCATGCCAAATAAAAAAACCAGACTCAATTGCATTATTTTGCATAACTACAGACAAGTTATCTGAAGAGCGAGATATACTATCTACACAGGAAGAAAACATATAGTCTGCCAGCATTTTTGTTTCTAAATCATTTTCACAAAAAACACCAACTTCATCAAACTCATCTTTTAATTTTTTATGAAAATACACATAAGCAGGTTGCATCACACTAAAACCCAGATAAGGCGGTATAAACACCAGTACCTTATCAGCAGATAATGCGTTTTTTAAAACCTTATCAATCACCTCTTTGTACATAATTCCTCCTGTAAAATTTTTTCAACTCCATTCCAGTCCAAACGGTGAATGATTTTCAAATCTGGATTGTCATTTTCTGGCAAATGCAAAAAATAACAACCACCGTCTCTAATATCTGGAATATCAAAACCAAAAGCCTCTTTCAAATAAGTAGCAATATGGCGATACTCCCAGCAAAAAATAGCTGACTTATAATCATTGGTCTTAATATGGTAAGACAAGCTATCATCACATCGAATAATGTTATTCGGATGCTCAAAAAACAACTGCCGTACAACACCTCTGGTATAATACCAATCACGGTACACTACCGTTGGATAGCCAATCTTACTGACCAAAAAGTTAAACAACAAGTCATATTGTTGCTGAAAAAGTGCAACTGTAAAATAGCTAGGAATAAAAATAAAAACCCTAGAAGACTGTGCAATATCCTTAAATATACTACGAACATAAGTACACATAATACACCTCTATTTTGTTAAAGAACTTTAGAATAGCTTATACTGAATTACATAACTAGTCAAATAATCTGTCTAATTCAGCCAAAACCTCACTATCTGTCTCTTGCTTTTTTAATCTTGTTAAAAATGGCTTGGCTTGGGATGTGTTAATTTGTGCCAAAGCCCATACAGCATGCTGCCTCACTAGAGCATCTTGATCATTTAGCAATCTCTGCACTGAACCAAAAGCAGATTCATCCCCCCAATTTCCAATCGCAACTAAAACATTACGAACAAACCCTGCTCTCTTTGCTCGTAATATAGGAGTAGATTTATATTTTTCTCTAAACTGCTCTTCACTTAATCCAACCAAATCTAACAAATAAGGTGCTTGGTCTACTTTTTTTTCTAAAACAGACTTATATTTATTAGCCATCCTTTTGTTCCAAGGACAAACTTCCTGACAAATATCACAACCATATATTCTATTGCCAATAAGTTTGCGAAATTCTATTGGTATTGCACCTCTATTTTCAATTGTTAGATAAGATATGCAACGACGAGCATCTAATGTGTATGGACTGACAAATGCTTGTGTTGGACACGCTCTCTGACAACGATTGCATTCACCACAAGTTCCTTTTACTTTTTCTTGCTTGCCAAAACGACTATGCAAAATATTTTGAATATTGCCATAATGCGATTGCTGAACTATGCCACTGTTACATCCTTCAATAGGCTCAGTAAAATCCAAATCACATATAATTTCTCCCAAGAACAAATATGAACCAATAGTTGTATTTATTAATGTTGTATTCTTTCCAATGAAGCCAAGTCCCCCAACCTTTGCAATTTCTCTCTCAAGAACTGGTCCAGTATCAACATACACATGATAATGCCAATTACCATTTAATTCTACATCTAATTTACTTGCAAAATCTTTTAACATCTTCTCCATTATCTTATGGTAATCATGATATAGAGCATAACGCGCAATAATCCCACGAGACGAATCATTTAGAATCTCTACGTCTATTTCCTTTGGTCTATAATACAATCCAACTGTAATAGCAGAAAGAGCTTTGCTAAAAAGATGTTTCTGAGGATATAGTCTACGCTCAATATTCTTTGGATACCATTTCATACTTCCATGATATTTATCATTTATCCATTTTTGTACATGTTGAACATTCTCACTTGGTTTCAACTGAGACGTTGATACTATATCAAAACCTATATCCAAACCTATTCTTTTGACTTGCGATGATTTTATCATATTGTGGAGCTTAGCATATTTTTTAATTAAAAGAAAAAGGCTTCAGAATTTGCATCCGAAGCCAAAATTAAAAGTTAGTGTTGCTGACGCCATATAAGATAAACCCTCTTCATCACCTCTTGCAAAAAAACTCTTGAGCCATACCCAATAGAGTTGTGATTAATTTTGTACCCTTGTTGCTGTAGATACGGTATATAACTTTGCAAAATAATTACATCCATATTCCAATTCTGCAAATCCTCTGCATTAACATTAGCATCGTACAAAAAACCAACATCACGGGTAAAAAATATAAGAAAACTGTCAGGATGACTCTCTGCAAAAGAAAATAAATAATGCATTATCTCCATATCAGACGCCATGGACATATTCCAATGCTTAACATGCTTAATACCAATTAAACCTGGCAGAGTAGAAACATCAATAAAATCCAATACAATAGGTTTGCACACTCCGTGTCTATGGGTATTTATTGTCGGCAAGTTAGCATCAGAAATCAAGATAAACTGCTGGTAAGAACTAGAATGAGTTTTGGCAACACACCTCCTTTTTTATTTCAATTATCAATGAGCAAATAAAAAAGCGCTTGTATCAGCGCATTAAAAAAGTATGAATAAACCCCCTTTCTAAAAAATATGTACGTAGATTACTCATATAACTTAAGAATAACAAAAAAAGAAAAATCGTTCAAGTCTAATACCCAAACGATTTCTATACAGAAAATGTTTCTTTCATAAATTGCGCAAAAATATTTCTAATTGCACATTTTTTTGTATTACCCGCACTCCTGTTTATATTTTGTTTAGACTTTCCATAAAAAGCAGATCTGATAGAACTTTTTCTACTACTAAAATCTAAAACAGAAATATTTTTAGGCTTTTGCAAAGAAAAAACCATAGCAGTCCAACCAGAGTCTGTCTTAAACCCTTTATCAGAAGTAATGATAACAAAATGACGTGGAGAATCTTTAGCTTTTTCCATAACCATTGCCAATACTTCCCTATCAGATATTCCGTTGTTTACATTGATAATCTTTTTTGGTTGTGGATGCATAAAGTCATCCCTGCTCATAGTAGGCATATGCTCATCCAAGACGAGTACAATATTTGGATATGACTTCCGTCTCAATGGGGCTTTTGGTGTTAGTTTGTTCCTGTTTCTTCTTTTTCTTTTTTTTCTTTTTTTGTTAAATAACATTATCTATCTCCTCCTGTATTTGATGTACAAGAAATTTACAACTTTTGCAGATTTAAGTCAAGAGAAACCAAAAACAAGTATTAATAAAATCTGCTATAATCAATAATAGTTAAAAACAAATTAAAAATGTCAAAAAAAGTATACAAACTTAAATCAGACCAAGTAGATAAAAAAAACTATAAGATTGATTATAAAAATGAACTAAACCAAGAACAGCTTAATGTTGTATTAAATGCTGAAGGAGCGTGTTTAGTCCTAGCAGGTGCTGGCTCTGGAAAAACCAGAACCCTTGTATATCGCTTAGCCTATTTATTAGAAAGTGGAATTGAACCTGAAGAAATACTACTTATGACCTTTACCAACAAAGCTGCACAAGAAATGTCGTCTCGTATTGAAGAATTACTAGGGTTATACCCAAAAGGACTATGGGCAGGAACGTTTCATCATATTGGCAACAAAATTCTACGAAAACACATAAAAAAACTAGGCTATACCAGTTCTTACACTATTATGGATGAGGGTGACGCTTATGATCTTATCAATAATATCATTGGCTCAATAGATATACAAAAAGATAAATATTTTCCAAAAGCACGTGTAATAAAAAATATTATTAGTTTTGCTACCAACGCAGGTGTATCTATAGAAACAGCTATTAATAAAAGGTTTAATTTTTTGGAAAACGAGACTGTTGATTGGATAAAAATAATTAACACTCGCTACAAAACCAAGAAAAAAGAATTAAACGTCCTAGATTATGATGATTTACTTGTTCTATGGCTCAAACTGCTAGAAGAGCATCCTGACTTTCTAGAAAGCTTGAGTAAAACTTTCAAATACATACTAGTTGACGAATACCAAGACACAAATCATATTCAAGCAAGTATTATAAAAAAACTAGCAAATTATCATAAAAATATCTTAGTTGTAGGAGATGATGCGCAAAGTATTTATTCTTTTCGTGCTGCGGATATAAAAAATATTTTATCTTTTCCAAATATATTTGAAGATACAAAAACATTTCGCCTAGAAACTAACTACCGCTCAACTCCAGAGATATTAGCTCTAGCTAACGCTTCTATAGCAAATAATACAGAACAATTTTCCAAAAACCTCAAACCATCTCAACCATCAGGCAACAAACCAATAATAGCTGGTGTAAATAATACTGAACAACAAGCTAAATTTGTAACACAAAAAATACTGGAACTAAATGACGAAGGCTTGCCTCTGAATAAAATTGCTATTTTAATTAGAGCTGACTATCATGCTCTTGAATTAGAATTACAACTTAATAAAAAATCCATTCCCTATATCAAACGTGGTGGTATGAAATTTTTTGAACAAGCACATCTCAAAGATATGGTAGCGTTTTTGAAAATAATCCAAAATCCTCAAGACCAAATTGCTTGGACTAGAGTGTTGTTACTACAACCAAGTATTGGAAAAGCTACAGCAGTAAAAATTACAAGTCGCCTACTAGATAGTGACTTGGCAAATATTATTAGCAATGAATACGGACTTAGGACCAAAGCTCTCAAATCATGGCAAAATTTACAACAACTTTTTAATAGAATACTAACAATAGACCAAAAACAAATATCGCAAATTTTAGAAATAATTCTAGAAGATAACTACACCGACTATGCCCACTCTTCATTTGATAATGCCCAAAAAAGAATTGAAGATATTGAACAATTTATAAATTTTTCTGACAAATATAATTCGTTAGGAACATTTTTATCAGATATTACTCTATCAGAAAATTTTCAAACCCAAGGCGCTACAGAAACACAACAACAAAAAGAACAAATAATATTATCTACTATTCATCAAGCCAAAGGACTTGAATGGGATTCTGTTTTTGTCATTCATCTTGCCAGTGGTCAATTTCCTCATAATAAATCCATAGAAAACAGATTAGAATTTGAAGAAGAAAGAAGATTATTTTATGTTGCAACAACTAGAGCTAAAAAAGAATTGTATCTACTCTACCCTATCACTCTTTACTCTCACAGCACCGGCATGACTTTTGCCAACCCATCTGAATTTATTCGCGAACTAGACCCTATTCTATATGATGAGGGGAATATAGAATCAATCTACCCGCTCTCTGGGAGCAAGCAGAATCGCAATTCTGATGACTTGCCAACAATTGAATATTTGCCTGAGGTTTGATTTTATATTTTGTGGTACAATATAAATATATATGTATATTTTTTGTTTACTAAACAAACCCTATGCCAAACTTAGACTTAGACAAACTCTTTATAGAGGCGCAAAAACAAAATGCCTCTGACGTTCACCTAATAGTAGGTGAAGAACCTGTACTTCGTATCAATGATGAACTTATTCCTGTTACAGATCTGCCTAAGATAACTGAAATAATGATGCAATCAGTTTTGAAAAAATTACTCAATTCTGAACAGCTAGAAAAATTTTCACAAAAAAAAGATTTAGATTTATCCTATGAAATATCTGACGGAACTAGATTTCGTGTTAACTTCCATAAAGCCAACGGAACCACAGGTATGGTAGCCCGTATTATTCCACAAGAAATACCATCTATGGAAGATTTGCAAATGCCTGAGATAGTATATAATATATGCGGTCTTGATCAAGGATTAGTTATAATCACAGGACCAACAGGCTCTGGTAAATCCACTTCACTAGCATCAATGATTGATTTGATTAATAATCAAAGAAATAAATCAATTATAACACTAGAAGATCCAATAGAATTTATTCACAAACCAATAAAAAGTATTATCATGCAACGCCAACTTGGCAGTGATATGATTTCGTTTGCAGCAGGACTCAAACATGTTCTACGCCAAGATCCTGATGTTATCATGGTTGGTGAAATGCGTGACTTAGAAACAATTGCCGCCACTATTACTCTAGCCGAAACTGGACATCTAGTATTTGCAACACTACACACACTCAATGCTGCTCAAACCATAGATCGTGTTATTGATGTTTTTCCATCACATCAACAACCTCAAGTCAGACTTCAATTATCTATGTCACTCAGGGCTGTTGTATCCCAAAAACTCCTACCAAGCACTGGTGGTGGACTAGTAGCATCACGCGAAGTTATGACTAACACTCCTGCAATTTCCAATCTTATTCGTGAGAATAAAATAGCTCAAATTAAAACTGTCATCCAAACAAGCGCTGAAGACGGTATGATCACAATGGATCAAGATCTAAAACGCTTATTAGAAGAAAAATTAATTACCGAAGAAGTTGCTCAAGCACACATGTTAAACCCTGAATCTCTTAAATAAAACAACTACTTATGAATACTCAGCATGCTTCTAAGTCAAAAGATACATCTTTGCTGATAACTGTTATTGTTGTAATAAGTATTATAGTAATCACTGCATTATTAACTATAATATACACAATACAAAATAACCCCAACGCAGTTAAAATATTTCCTAACATCAGTATTGCTGACTCACTATTTAATACAGAAAAACAATTAGCACAACAAGGACAAATACAACAATTTGATTCTTATTCTGACTTAATAGAATATATAGAACAGCATAATAACTATACTGGTTTTAACAACACCAGAAATTTTGCTACTGTTGACATGATTATGAGAGAATCTGCTACACCACAAGTCTCTACAAAACTCACAAACAACAAACTAGCTGATAAAAATAATAATTATTCATCTACAAATATCCAAGTAGAAGGGGTGGATGAAGCAGATATTATTAAAACTGATGGTGATTATATATACACAATTTCTGGAAACACTGTTTATATCATCAATGCGCAACCAGCTGAAAATATGAACATTGTCAGTGAAATAAAATTAGAAAATAAAGCTGACAATATATATATCAACAACAATTATTTAGTAGTTTTTGGAAATGACTATTCTCTTTTTAAGAGAGAAAATATTACAGATATAATACCTAGATCACAATACACTTTTGTAAAAATATATAATATTTCTGACAAGTCCAACCCAAAAGAAGTTAGACAACTAAACTTTGAAGGTTTTTATACTAACTCACGAATGATTGGTGATTATTTGTACTTTATCACTAGTTACTGGCCTGATACCTATACAAATACCCCTATCCCACGTCTTATTGATAATGGAAAATTAGTATGTAATAGTGATATTCCAAATGGCATTGAATGTCCTTATGTTAATTATTTCAATATCCCATACCCATCACAACAAATGACTACGGTAAGCGCTATCAATATAGCTAATCCAAACGAAAAAATAACACGAAATATTTATATATTAGCACAATCACAAAATATATATGTTTCTGAAAACGCTTTGTATCTCACAACTAATAAATATCTAAATGAATTCCAGCTCAATACAGAAGTGCTTCGTGAAATTATTGAACCTGATTTACCAGATAAGTTTAAAAATAAAATAATAAAAATAGAAAAAGCTGACTCAGATATACTCTCTGATAATGAAAAAATTCAAAAAATAAACTCTATACTACAAGTTTATATATCAACATTATCAATAAAAGACCAAGAACAAATTCAGAAAAAGACAAAAGAGCTATTGAAAAAGAAATACCAAACATTAAAAAATGAATTACAAAAAACTGTCATAAACAAAATAACTCTAGATGGTACAAAAATGACAACAACTGCAACTGGTGAAGTTTCTGGAACTGTTTTAAACCAATTCTCTATGGATGAATACAATGGATTTTTTAGAATCGCAACCACTAATAATCAAAGATGGATCCCATGGCTTGATGAATCACAAGAATCTTCAAATAATTTATACATACTAGATAGTAATCTAAAATTAGCTAGCAGTATTACAAATATCGCCCCTGGTGAAAGAATCTTTTCTGTCAGGTTCATGCAAGACCGTGCCTATATGGTAACCTTTCAACAAGTTGATCCCTTATTTGTAATTGACATTGCAGATCCTTACAATCCTTCTATACTTGGGGAATTAAAAATACCTGGATTCTCTAATTATCTACATCCGTATGACCAGAACACTATTATTGGTATTGGACAAAATACTACCACAGATGAATTTGATAGAGTTAGAACTGAAGGTGTGAAGCTATCACTCTTTGATGTGTCGGATGTAGCCAATCCACGCGAGATAGATAATTATATAGTTAGTGAAAGAAGCTCAACTCCAGTACAAAATGACCACAAAGCCTTCTTGTTTGCAAAAGATAAAAATTTAATAGTCCTACCTATTAACACCTGGGGTAAAAACCCATTTAATGGAGTTATGGTGTTTGACGTTACAAAAGATGGATTCACAAGACGTGGCGTAATTGAACATAACAATATTTCTAGTTATAACAGATATTCATCACAAATAAAAAGAAGTTTGTACATAGACAATTCTTTATACACACTTTCTAATTCTGAACTAAAAGTAAATAATCTAATAACACTCGCTGATATAAATTCTGTAAAACTAGATAATCCACAAAAAGATTACCCAGAACCAATTCCTCTTATAAATTTTGAAGAAGGTTTTGAACCTACTAATCCACCTGAAATAATGACACAAGAAATAATTCAATAAATACTACATAGTTACAAAAATATAAAAACCCCCGCTCATGAGAGCGGGGGTTAAAAATATAAATGGTGGGCGCAGAAGGACTCGAACCTTCAACCAATAGCTTAAGAGGCTACTGCTCTACCATTGAGCTATGCGCCCTAGATATTAAACTCTGTCTTTCAAATACCTTCTACCAAAACCTGTTTTAAAATACTTTTCTCTTTTTATTGCTTTATCTTTAACTAAACACGCTTCATAATAAACCAATTGAAAAGGAATTCTGTTTTTAGTTGCTTCTACCAATCCTTTATTATGCACTTCTAATCTTTTTACTAAATTATTAGTCCAACCTATATAAAATTTATTATCTTTTTTACTTCTAATAACGTAAGTATAAAACATAACTATACATTTATTTCTCTACCATTGCCCGCCCGCAACGACTTCGCAAGCTCGTCTTGCGTGTCGGGCGGGAGCTATGCGCCCTAGATATTAAAATTATAATGGTACACCCGGAGGGACTCGAACCCCCAACCTTCTGGTCCGAAGCCAGACACTCTATCCAGTTGAGCTACGGGTGCAAATTGTATTTTTATTATTATATAGTAGCACCAAAACTATACATTTCGTAGCTTATATACAAAATATAATGTCAACTACGGATGTAAATTACAACCTAGAATACAATATACGATATACTATATAAAAAATCAAGCCATAACATAACCCAGCCTATTAAAATCAAAAGGCTGGGCTATATTATGAGAAAAATTATTTCAAAGCGTCTTTCAAAGTCTTACCAGCTTTAAACTTTGGCACAGTAACTGCTGGGATTTGAATTTTTTGTGATGGGTTTTGTGGATTAACACCCATACGAGCTTCACGACGTTTTGCCATAAATGAACCAAAACCAGTAATAGTTACCTCATTACCTGCTTGCAATTGTTCAGTAACAATTTGCAAAAATGAGCTAAGTGCTTTCTCAGCATCAGTTTTAGCAAGACCTGATTTCTCTGCTAAAGCATCGATAAGTTCTGTCTTATTCATATAATTTTTTCCTTTTAAACACAATTATCCACGAAAGATAAAAGTGAACTAATTATTAATCTTAATTATTTTATTAATACGCTGAATAGATGTAGCCTGCACATCAGTAAAATCTACCAAAACTGCATTAAATCGTGCCTCGCCTATCTCAGGATATTCATGACGACCAGGCAAACCTGTTTTGTATGTTTGTATAATACCTTTTTTATCAACTCCTAAAACAGTATTGTGACCACCTACAAAACCTACATCTGTAATATAAGCTGAACCCTGCTCCAACAACCTCTCATCAGCTGTCTGTATATGGGTATGTGTACCAATAATAGCATGAACACGACCATCAGCATAGTACCCAAATGCTTGCTTTTCAGAAGTGGTTTCAGCATGAAAATCTACAATAATATAATCTGAATCTTTTGGATTAATCTCATCCAATAAATTATCAAAGACCTCAAAAGGGTTATCAACTAATTCTCTCATCCCCACCCTTCCTTGTAAGTTTAGCACAAAGATATTATTTTGGCTAATCTTAAAGCTTTGATATCCACAGCCTGGATTTCCCTTTGAATAATTAGCTGGACGTATTAACGGAAAAGATTTTTTCTCAAAAATATCAAAAACGGCTTGATTTCGCCAAATATGATTTCCAGAAGTAAAACAATTTATACCAACATCAACCATTTCTTGTAATGTTTTTTCTGTTACCCCATGTCCATGGGCTAAATTTTCGACATTAGCTATTACAAAATCAGGTTTGTATTCTTTGCGCACATCAGACATAAGACCTGTTACCGCTCTTCTACCTAGTTTACCTACAATATCGCCTATAAATAAAATTTTCATAACAATTTTTAATTACTATCTCCTGTAAGGAAATTTGCTTTAGATTGATAAATATCTACCGCGCATATTCAATAACACGCTTTTCACGAATAATAGTAATTCTAATCTCGCCAGGATATTTTAATTCTGCCTCAACTCGATCTGCAATATCTCTGGCAAGTTTAGATGCTGAATAATCATCAACTTCATTCGGTCTGACAAATACACGTAACTCACGACCAGCTTGAATTGCATAAGCTTTATCAATTCCATCAAATGATGTTGCAACTCCTTCTAATTCCTCTAAACGTTGAACATAGTTTTCATAAGTATCTTTTCTAGCTCCAGGGCGAGCACCTGACAAAGCATCTGCCACCTTTACAATAACACCCTCTAATGTTGTCGGCTTGTCTTCATGGTGCGCAATGGCGATGTAGGCAACCTCCTCTGGAAGACCAAAACGTTTCATAATATCATAGCCTAATTGAGTGTGAGAACCTTGTATCTCATGATCAATAGCTTTGCCAATATCATGTAATAGTCCACCTTTTTTACAAACAGAAACATTAGCGCCTAACTCTTCACCTAACATAGCCGCCAATCGTGCAACTTCAATTGAATGCATAAGTACATTCTGACCATATGAAGTTCTATATTTTAATCTACCAACCAAATGAATCAACTTTGGATCAAGTCCTGCGATGCCAAGCTCATACGCTGCTTCTTCACCTGCTTTCTTGATATCAAGAGAAAGTTCCTTTTTAGCTTCCGCTACAACCTCTTCTATACGAGCCGGATGAATTCTACCATCTGACATTAATTTATCCAAAGCTCTTTTTGCCAAATGTCTACGTATTGGTGAAAAACCAGAAACTAAAATAGTACCAGGTGTTTCATCTACCACAATCTCTATACCTGTTAGATTTTCAATAGCCTTGATATTACGACCTTCTTTACCAATAATACGTCCCTTCATATCATCACTAGGCAACTGCACTGCTGTAGTTGTTGTTTCTGATGAATGCGATGATGCGCAACGTTGTAATACCGTGCTTAACATATCTTTTGCCTTTTTTTCCAACTCTTCTTCTGCAATCTGATCAAGATGACGCATACGCTCAAATAAATCATCTTTTGCCTTTTTTTCAACAAACTCAATAAGTTTTTCTTTAGCCTTTTCTTGACTCATTTGAGCTACTTCTGACAATTTATTCAACTGCTGAGATTTGATATTATTAATTTCTTCTACTTTCTTCTCTAGTTCTCTTTCTTTTTGCTCAAACTGAGATTGTTTTTTTTCCATTTCCAACAACTTTTTATCAAAAACTTCCTCACGCTTTTCAACACGTTGTTGCAAACGAGCTATTTCTTGTCTACGTTCATGCTCATCTTTTTTAGCATCATCAATAACCTTAATAGCTTTTTCTTTTGCATGAAGCAAAATCTCTTTTTCTCTATCTTTTGCATCTGCAATAATTTTTTTTGCTTTTTCTTGTGCTGAATCAACTGATTGTTTAAGTAGCAATCCTTTTAAAAACAATACAAAAAAGAAAGCAAGGGGCAAAGCAATAGCTGCACCTATTATAATAAGAATAGTGTTTATATCCATATTTTTGAAAACTCCAATACACCAGGAAGAGACAAACTATCGCGAGACTGTTTGCTTGCTTATTATAGATTACTGCGTAATTATTTTAATAAAACGCAATTTTTTTCTAAACAAGTGATAATTTAACATAATTCATGATAAATCTTTCATATCTCTGCAATCGCAACATCTCATTCTGTACAATTCTGGTATAAAATTTAATAATATTAGCAAAATAACCATACCATGAAATTGATAAAAAAACAACCTTGTCTTATAAAACAAGGTTGTAAAAATAATAAATCTAAAAAATATTACCTTTTGATGTTTTTTACAATCTTATCAACCAATCCATACTTAACAGCTTCTTCTGCGGTCATAAAATTATCACGATCTGTATCAACATCAACCTTTTTAACATTTTGCCCTGTATGTTTTGCAATAATTTTATTCAAACGCGTCTTTAATTTCAACATTCTTTCAGCATGAATTTTAACATCTGTTGCTTGTCCTTGAGCTCCTCCCATAATCTGATGAATCATAACCTCAGAATTAGGCAAAAGAAAACGCTTGCCTTTAGCTCCAGCTGTCAACAATACTGCTGCCATAGACGCTGCCATACCAACACATATAGTAGACACTGAAGATGTTACATGTTGCATAGTGTCATAAATTGCAAGTCCTGCTGTAACTGAACCTCCTGGACTATTAATGTATAATTTAATATCCTGTTTATTATCTTGACTATCCAAAAACAATAACTGAGCAATAACAGCATTAGCCACTGCATCATTTATAGGCGTGCCTAAAAATATAATTCGCTCTTTTAAAAGACGAGAATAAATATCATAAACCCGCTCTCCTTGAGGAGTTTTTTCTATAACTGTTGGAATCAAAAATGAATTTTCTTCTTTATTTTTCATATGATGTATATATTTAAAAAATAAATCTACTCAATACTATAACTCTTTGTGAGCTCATTATAGACTAATCTGCCAGGCAAAGCAAAACCAGAAGCCTTCACATGTCCACCACCACCAAAAAACTGCGCAAACCGAGAAACGTCAACATTTGCTTGAGTAGTGCGTAATGAACATTTAACCAAGCCAGCATCTACATCCTCTTTCAAAATCATTACAAACTGCCCCTCATCAACATTATTCAAAAAATTGGCAATTTTTCCAGTACCTGAATCACAATTACACCCATTTACATCTGAATCAAGAATAATTGTAAATACAATACCAGTTTTGTTGTCCAATGTTAAACGTGAGAGAATTTTGCCCCACAACTTTAGCAAATCAATTGTTTTATCATTTATCAAAGCATTGATAATCATACCTATTGGAGCTCCCTTGCTCAACAAACGTGCTGAAGTTGCCAGTGCTTTTTCATCAGTTGCACTATTGGAGAAATTACCTGTATCAAACAATATCCCCACTAATAAACAAGTAGCTATATCACGAGATATATTAATATTGTTTGATATAAAAAAGTCATACAACATACGAGTGGTGGAAGATGCTTTTGTATCCAGAGCTACAACCTCCCCCTCTTTTCCATTGTTTGTGATATGATGATCAATATTAATCACTACAGTACTATGATAATCTATTTCAGTTTTTAGTTTATCACTTATACCAGTCATATAATAATTACTATCAACAATTATCACTACATCAAAATCAGCCAAGTTAATACGACTTGCATCAGTGACTATTTCAAATGATTTAGGTAAAAAATCTAAAAACTGTGGCACTGGCTTATTAGAATAAGCCACATAATCCTTACCTAAACTATCTAGCCAATGAACAAGGGCCAAAGTTGAACCAAGTGCGTCACCACATTCTGGGTGAGACACTACAAACACCTTATGTGCATTTACTACAACGTCATATATTCTTTTATATATTGGCATCAATGTCATAAACTAATTAAAATATAACTAGCTACTATACACTGATTTTAGCTAAATAGTCAAGACCAAACAAAAAACCAGTTTTATAAAAATAAAACTGGTTTGTAAAATATACAACTAATCACACTTCTGTATCCTCTGGCAAATCTGGCAATGAATCTAAAACATCTTCAACTTCATTTCTAGATAATGACTGTTCATCAACTTCCAAAACTAACATTGGCACTCTACGCATATGAAGTCTTTTATCAAGATGCTTTTGGGTGTGATAAATTTCATGCTTCAACATTTCCATTACTACTTCTTGTTTATTCTGTGGCCAGACTGAAATATATATAAATGCTTTATCCAGCGAAGCTGTTACCTCCACACGTGATACTGACATTATTGTATTAAGTGGTAATTCAAGCTCACGCTCCCAATATTCACTTAACTCTTTTTGAATTAAACTATTTACCTGTAATATACGTTTTGATTCCATAAAAATTATTCAAGCGTTCTCTTCTTTATTTCTTCTGAATAAAATTCCAAAATATCATTTTCCTGAATATCACTAAAACCTGAAATCTTAATACCACATTCATCACCTTTGTTTACTGTACGAACCTTCTCAGGACCAATACGAATCTCAACTATGCCTCCCTGTCCCATTACCTTATCATTACGATAAACAATAAACTTATTTTCATCTTCAACCTCACCTTCAATAATCTCACCACCCACAACTAAACCACCCTCTCTTTTACCAAATAATTTAATAACTGACATCTTACCTTTTTCATGACGAATCTGTTCTGGTTTTAATAACAACTCCACGTCTGCTTTTACTTTTTCAATCAAATCATATATAACATTACATTTTTCAATTCTAACTTCTTTATCTTGTGCTAGTTGACGAGCTTGTGTTGTGATATCTGCATGGAAAGCATATATAACAGCATTACTCTCAGCAGCACGAACAATATCAACTTCTGTTATACTACCCAATCCCTTGGAAATAATACCAATTTTAACCTCATGTGTTTCTATATCTGCCAATGCATGCTCGATAGCCTCAAGAGTTCCAGCTACATCTGCTTTTAATAAAATATTATAACTTGGATGATTTTCATCTACACTAGATTGGTCGTTATTACTATTCATTACACTACTGGATAGTTTGTTTTTCTTAACTTTGCCAATAGTTCTACGCAATTTTTTCAAATCAACACCACTCTCTAACATATTACCTACAATTGGAACTGCGTTAAGTCCTATAATCTGCACTGGAGTGGATGGAATAGCCTCTTTTATTAGATTGCCATTATAGTCCTTCATAGCACGAATCTTACCAAACACATCTCCAACTTGAAATGAATCACCAGTATGTAATGTACCAGCATGAATCAATACTGTAGCTACTGGACCAGTACCTGCATCAACATGAGACTCAATAATAACACCTTGGGCATTACCATCAAATCTTGTACGTAATTTTTCTTTATTAACATCTGCCAACAATAATACCATTTCCAAAATTCCTTCTATATTAGTACGTTTTTTAGCAGATACCTCCACTACTGGAATTTCACCACCCCAATCCTCTACAATAACATTTAACTCAGACAAACCTTTTTTTACAACATCAGGTGCAGCTCCTGGCAAATCAATTTTATTAATAGCAACAATCATTGGCAAATGAGCATCTTGAATCATCTTGATAGCTTCTATGGTTTGTGGTTGTACCCCATCATCTGCTGCAACTACCAAAATGGCAACATCAGCCACAATAGCGCCACGAGAACGCATATGAGAAAACGCCTCATGACCAGGAGTGTCAATAAATGTAATTGCACGATTATTTTTTTCTACCTGATAAGCACCTATATGCTGAGTAATCCCACCTGATTCACCCTTTGTAACATCTGTTTCACGAATAGCATCTAATAAAGAAGTTTTTCCATGATCTACATGTCCCATGACAACCACAACTGGAGCACGAGATGGGTCTGACTCGTTGTCACTGGCTTTACTTTTTAAAATAGCTTCTTGTAGTTCTTCAGCTCTTTTTTGTTCTTCTGAAATATCTTCACCCTGTTTTACTGCCTTACCTATACCCTCTGCTACAATAGCTGCAATCTCATAATCAACCTTATCAGAAATAGCTGCCATAACTCCATTTTTCATAAGTTCTGCCATGAGACCTGGAACAGGCATGCCAAATTTATCTGCTAAATCACGAACAGAAATAGATGGTGGTAACATAATGACTTCTACACCTTCTTCTAATGCCTTTTCTTTTGCTTTGGTTTTTTCTTTGTCAGCCAAGACCTTGTCTTCTAGTCTTTGACGCTTTACCTCTTGTGTCCATTTCTGAATGATTTCCTGCGCCATTCTATCTGGAACCTTTATAGCTCTCATACCAATATCAAACCCGAGCTCAGGAAGTTTTTCTTTCAGCTCTGTTGTTGGCACTTTAAGACGTCTAGCTAACTCTGTAATATTCATAAAAATATAAAAATAATCACTTTTTTAACAATACTCAAAAACGTGATTTTGTTTAATCTTCATAAGCATAACACCAAAAAACCTTTTAGTCAATTTATTTAGCTAATTTTAGTCAAAATACAAAATAACACTTTTTGTAATCTATGCATAATCACTATATAAACAACAATAAAAAACCTGTAACACTTGCCTATTTAGCAATAGTAAGGTAATATAA
>WFTG01000038.1 GCA_015485655.1 Patescibacteria group bacterium
ATTCAGTATCGCTCTGTGAATTTACTTTTTTTTCTTCTAGTGCCTCACGCTCAGTAGATTTATTTTTATGATAGCCACCAAAAACAAATATCATAAATATCACAAAAAGAATGAGCATTATACTATCTATGATTGTGCCCATATTTTAGTCCTTTGCAAAAGAGTTGTAAGTTTGTCTAATAGCATCATAAAGTATAATCCCTGTGCTTATAGCCAAATTTAGGCTTCTTCCATCTTTTGTCATAGGTATAGTTATATTTTGATCTTTAAATCTATTTAAAATATTTTCAGGAATACCAGCTGTTTCACTTCCAAAAAATATAAAGTCATCATCTTTAAAATTAGCCTCAAAATATGGCTTATTAGTTTTTGTAGTTGCAAAATAAGCATTGTTTGTTATTTGATTTTTAGCAAAGAAATCATCTATAGATTCCCATATATGCAAATCAAGCTTATCCCAATAGTCAAGCCCTGCCCTACGAACAGCTTTTTCATCTATATCAAATGCTATTGGTTTGATAATATGAAGAGATGCACCAGCGTTTACACATAATCTACCAATTGCACCAGTGTTATTTGGAATTTGTGGATGTACAAGAACTAAATTAAATGACATCTACAAACCTTCTCAAAAGATTACACTTTTGTTGGCATATACAAAAATCCTGTCTTCAAGTGCTAGTTTTAAAGCGTGTGATAAAACAATCTTTTCAACATTTCTGCCACTTTGTTGCATGTCACGCCAACTATAGGCATGATCTACATGGATAACTTCTTGAGAAATAATTGGACCTTCATCAAGGTTATTATTTACAAAATGAGCAGTAGCACCAATAATTTTAACACCGCGTTCATAAGCTTGTTTATAAGGGTTTGCTCCAATAAATGCAGGTAAGAAAGAGTGGTGTATATTAATTATTTTATCTTTATATGCCTCTACAAACTTAGGTGTTAATATCCTCATATATTTTGCTAAAACGATATAATCAATATCTTTTAAAGTTGATAAATAATCTAATATTTTTTCTTCATGTTCATCTCTATTTAAATCAACGTGAGAGATAGTCATAAATGGTATATCAAATTTATTTACTAACGACTCAAGCTCACTGTAATTAGATATAACGCCAAGCACATTAGCATCTAACTCACCAGCTTCATGTCGAATCAATATATCACCTAATGCGTGCATCTCTTTTGTAGCCATTATTACAATATTTTTTTTAGCTGGTTTAATTACATCAATATTTGAGCTTATTGGAAGTAAGTTGGTGAGAGATTTTTTAAGATTATTTGCATCTATGTCACCCTCCACTACACTGCGCATAAAAAATTTGCCATTTATTTTATCAACAAACTCATTATTTGATAATATGTTTAATCCATACTCATAAAAAATTGTAGATATCTTATATACTAGTCCTTTTTCATCATTCGCATCAATTAAAACTCTAAATTGTCCCATTAATGAGTACCTTTTTTTATCTCGTCTATTCTGCTATCTATTGAAGCTAACATATATTCCAAAAAATTAAGGGTTAAATCTATTTTCGCTTCTATATTTGTATTGTTTGGTGCTTGAAAACCTTCAAATAACACTAATAATCTCTCTCTTGTTGATAATAAAAATGTCTCTTCTTGGGAAATTAAATTTTTATTTGAAGATAGTTCAATATCTTTATTTTCACCTTTTTGAATAATTTGTTCTAATTCTATCTTTTCTTTTACCTCAAAAGGTTTTTTCTTAGGCTGTAATAGTTGAGATTTCTCTTTTTCCTCTATCTCTTTTAGAGTAGATAATATTGCATCTTCTAATTCCATAGTTTAAGTAGCCACCTTTCAAATTCATTTATCTCTATCTCATCATCCATCTTTAGAAAAAAATTTTTCATCTCATTATTTACATTTAAAAATTTTTTTCTCATTCCAGATAATCTTCGTATCGCTATTTTTGCATCACTATTAGATGGGTCATTTTTTAAAACCTCTTTATAGATATCTAGCGCTTCTTCTTTAAGTCCTTGAAGCTCATAAATATTTGCTAATGTGAGCGTTTGCATATTTTATTTTGCCGTATAGTTAGCGATAATTGAACCAATTTCGCTAGTTGAACAAACTTCTATAGCATCATATTGTGCTAAGTCTTGAGTACGATAACCCTCTTTTAATGTTCTTTTGATGGCAGCATCAATTCTATCAGCAGCCTCATTTTCTCCGAGTGCATATCTTAGCATCATTGATGCAGAGGCTATTGTAGCTATTGGGTTTGCTATCCCTTGCCCAGCAATATCTGGTGCAGAACCATGAATAGGCTCATATACACCAATTTTATCACCAATTGACGCTGAGGGAAGTAATCCTATAGAGCCACAAAGCATTGAGGCTTCATCACTAAGGATATCCCCAAAAATATTTCCTGTAAGCATTACATCAAACTGTTTAGGATCACGAATTAGTTGCATCGCTGCATTATCTACATACATATGAGATAATTCAACTTCTGGGTACTCAGTAGCTACTTTTTCAACAACTTCACGCCAAAGTTGTGATACATCAAGTACATTTGCTTTATCTATAGAACACACTTTTTTATTTCTCTGCATTGCAATTTTGAATGCATGATGAGCAATTCTAACTATCTCATCACGAGTGTAAACCATAGTATTGTAACCTTTATTTTCATCACGACCTTTTGGTTCACCAAAGTAGATACCACTAATCAATTCACGAACAACTATCAAATCAACACCATCTATAACTGAAGGTTTAAGTGAAGAGGCATTAATTAGCTCATCATAAACAACAGCTGGACGAAGATTTGCATATACACCTAACTCTTTACGAAATCTTAAAAGTCCGCTCTCTGGTCTTTTTTCTCTAGGTAATGTATCCCAACAGTCTCCACCTATTGCACCAAAAAGAACTGCATCGCTACTTAAAGCTGTTCTAATAGTATCTTGAGGAAGAGGATCACCTGTTATATCATATGCACACCCACCCATTAAAGCTTCTGTATATTTAAAATCAAAATCAAAACACGATGCTACAGAATCCATTACTTTAGTTGCTTCATCTATAATTTCTGGACCTATTCCATCACCTTTTATTAGTGCTATTTTATATGTTTTCATTATTTACCTTTGTATATTAATCTCATCTAATCTAAACAAGTCCAGATTAAATTCAGTCACTAAAGTTTTGCTCTTAGCAAGAAAAATCATTTTGATTTCAATTCATTTTGTGCGTAATTCATTAAACCACCAGCATCAATTAGCTCCTGCATAAAAGGAGGGATAGGTGTAAAGTTATATGATTTATTAGTTGTTTTATTTGTAATTGTTCCAGCATTCATATCTATATTTACTATATCACCCTCAGCTATTTGAGCACTCTCGTTTAGTTCAAAAATTGGTAACCCCATATTGAATGAGTTGCGATAAAATATTCTTGCAAAAGTTGGTGCAATAATGGCAGCAACACCAGCGGCTTTAAGAGCTATAGGGGCATGTTCTCGAGAACTTCCACAACCGAAATTATCGCCAGCGACTATAATGTCACCACTACTCATTTTTTTAACAAATTCAGGATCAGCATCTTCCATTACATGTTTTGCTAATTCTTCAGGAACTGAAGTATTTAGATAACGAGCAGCAATGATTAAATCTGTATCAATATCTTTTCCAAATCGCCAAACTTTTCCATCAATATTTGCTTTTTTCATATAAATATCCTATATGTAATTTAAAATAATTTCGGATTATAGCAAAATCGAGTTTGATTGTTTATAAAATGAATAGTAATATAGATATGATACACTTGATATCAATTAGTATCAAGCGTAATTTAAGTTATTTTATCTTTTTAAATTATTTGTAGTTTGAAGCATTTCATCACTAGTTGTGATAACTTTAGAGTTTGAATCATATGCTCTTTGACCAGTAATAAGATCTGTTAATTCCACAACAAGCTCAACATTACTAAGTTCAACAAAGCCTTGTCTTAAAGTACCAAGTCCATCAAGACCAGCAACACCAGTAATAGCTTGACCAGAACTGTCTGTTTCAACATAAAGATTATCCCCCATTGAATGAAGTCCAGCAGGATTAATAAAGTTCGTTAACTCTATTTGACCAATTTGAGTAGCTTGAGTTTGCCCCGCTTGAACAACTGTAACTATACCATCAGTACCAATACTAACATTTGTAGCATCTTCTGGTATTACTGTCTCA
Organism: Patescibacteria group bacterium; assembly: GCA_015485655.1. Lineage (GTDB taxonomy): Bacteria > Patescibacteriota > Patescibacteriia > S139-126 > S139-133 > S139-133. The sequence goes on from WFTG01000038.1 coordinate 4,230, forward strand.
GGAAGAAGCTTATATCCATCACTGTTTACAACAGCACCAGTATCATCTATTTTAAAGGCACCATTTCTAGAATATACTTCTGTACCATCTGGAAGTTCAAGTTTAAAAAATCCTTTACCAGTTATTGCTAAATCTAGCTGGTTATCGGTTTGCTTTAAACTACCTGCTGAAAATATTTTATTGATTGCAGTAGGACGTGAACCAAGCCCCACTTCAATACCAGTTGGACTTTTAGTAGTATCACTAGTTGATGTTCCAGCATATTCCATTACGCTATACATCAAATCAGCAAATTCCGCACGAGATTTTTTAAATCCAATAGTATTAACATTAGCAATATTATTTGCTGTAACATCAATCTGTGTCTGCATCCCTAACATTCCTGTAGAGGCAGTATAAAGTGATTGCATCATTATTTAAGTCCTTTTACGATTTAGCAGCAATTTTATCTATTGCTTCACGGTTCATTTCATTCATCTGTGTATCCATAGCTTTTTGATACATTCCCACTAGGCGATTCGTTTCTATCATTTGAGTCATCATCTTAACAGCATTTACATTACTTTTTTCAATAAATCCTTGAGCAACTGCCTCACTCTCTTGAAGAGGTTTTAGTTGATCTGTCCCTTTATATTCATAAAGATTATCACCAACTTTTTGAAGCATATTTAAGTTATCTGGATTAGCAATAAAAAGTTTCTTGTTTTGTGCTTGTGCGAATGTATTTGGTATATTTGTATAAAACTGACCATTTTTATCAGTCTCTACAATGGTATCTTCCTCGCCAAAAGATATACGAGAATCTGCTAAAAAATAATCATCAGGTAGGACTTCATATCCTTGCTTAGTTGTAAGTATACCTTGATCGTTTTTAACAAATCCACCATCACGAGTTAAACGAACTCCCTCTGGTGTTTTTACCATAAAAAACAATCCCTCTTTTTTGAGTGCAAAATCAAAAGAATTGTCTGTTCTTTGCATAGCACCAATAGTATGATTAGTATATTCATCCACAATATGTGGTGTTTTTGTCATAGTTCTATTTAGAAATTGAGCACCATCCTCTGTTTGATTGTCATGAGGAAGTTCATCCCTTGCATCTTTATACAACCTCATAAAATCACCAACAACTACATTATCTTCTTTAAATCCGTTTGTGTTTACATTTGCGAGATTATTTGCAATATTATCTAAACGATTAAATTGAACAACCATACCAGCAGCAGCACCATAATAACCAGTTTGCATTAGAATCCTTTCAATACAATTTTCTAAAGTATAGCAA
>WFTG01000039.1 GCA_015485655.1 Patescibacteria group bacterium
AATGATAATGATGATGATATACGCCGGGATGTAGCCGAAAGCCTAGGTGAATTAGTCAAGGTAGATAAAGATAAATACCTTGAGTTATATGAAAAAGGTTTAAATGATAAGGATGTATATATACGCCGGGGTACAGCCGAAAGCCTAGGTGAATTAGTCAAGGTAGATAAAGATAGAGCTATTATTTTATATGAAAAAGGCTTCAATGATAAGGATGATTATATACGCTGGGGCACAGCTGAAAGCCTCGGTGAATTAGCCAAGGTAGATAAAGATAGAGCTATTCCTTTATATGAAAAAGGCTTCAATGATAAGAATGATTATATACGCTGGGGCACAGCTGAAAGCCTAGGTGAATTAGTCAAGGTTATAGATTTTGAGCAAGCTAAAAAAATACATAAATTGTTAAGTGATAAATATAATTTCAGTTCAACAGATATAGTTTATGCAGATAGTATAATTAGTAATTTGTTACAGCAAAAAGGAGAAGTGCTTGAGTTTACATCAAGGTACTATAAAGAATATTTAAAGGTTAAAATGGCTAGCTATGAATGGAATAAGAATTTAGACAGTACTAAGCAGGTTCAGGATGTTGATAAGTGGTGGCAAAGCCAAAATCAAAATATAGCTAATTTACAGTTGATTGATGTTGATTTGAGTTCTAATTTAATAAATAGTTTTGCAGATAAGGGACTATTAGCTTTGCAGGGGCATTTGGATATATACAAACCAGTGATTCAGAGGGAAGATTTTAGAGATAAATTAAGTCAATTTATTAAGGTTAATAAATTAAAGCATGATGATTTTAATATTTTATTACAAACAGCTAGAGCTTATCAAAAAATGGGTCAAGATAATAGATTTTTTGAATTATTAGATCAACATAAAAATAATTCAGATTACCAAGATATATTAAATAAAGAATTATTTAATTTTTTGGCCAAGTCATTGAATGTTGATATTGGTAATACATCTAAAGATATATTACTAGAATGGAATTTAGATTATTTGCCTAACTTACTTTCTAATGAGGAGATTATTAAACGAAAGATTAATGAAGGTGAGGGTAATTATGAGAATGTTCAAGAGTTGTATAAAGAAATTATCAAAGCGTCTTTTGAAGGTAGGTTTGATAGTTTTATTAGCAATACAGAACAGTCAAGTGGAATAGGCAGAGAGATTGCGCAACATAATCAAAAAGTTGAAACAGAGTTTAAGAAATTGGGTATTGATTGGGATAAATGGCAAAATCATAAAAAAAGTCAAGATTTTAAAGTGTCTACTCAGGAAAAAGTTAATCGTCTGCCCTACTTAAAAGAATCTTTACAAAATCGTAGCGCTAAGTTAAAAGAAGAATTAATTTTTAATTTAAAAGACAATCTAACAGATAGAGAGTTTTTACCTTTGATGCATATTATAGAAGGAACGAAAAAGGTAGCAGGTATAGACAAAAGTACAGATATTTATGAATTACGTCAAAAGTATACTAATTTGAAACAAAGACTAGACAATTTAAAAAATAAAATAGATCCAGACAGTAATCAGCAAATATATAATCAACTAAACTGGAGTCCAGTTTATGAACATTTAGAGCATTTAAAAGAAGTAATTGATAGTTTTGAAGGTGGTAAAGAAGAAATGCAGACTAAAGACAAAGGATTTCGAATAAAACTTTGGGATAGAAATCCATCCAAAGATTTATTTCAGGGTAACTACACTCATTGTTGTATTGCAGTGGGGGTAAAAGATGCGCCAGCTGAAGGAGGTTTAACTACTCATGACCCAGCTACAATTTCTCATTATTTAGTAGACAAAGGCATTCAAGTAGCCGAGGTATTAGATGAGTCAAAGCGTGATCCTATTGCCCAGGTTTGGTTATTTGTAACTAAAAATAATTATGGCGAACCAGTTTTGGTAGCTGATAATTTTGAAGTACATAGTGATTATACAAGTAATCAAAGTATTAATAATGCAATTCGGGATAATATGTTTGAATTTCTAAGAGATTATGCTAAAAATTGTAACATTGACTATGCTGGATTAGGCAAGGTGCCAACTAACGATGTGGCCTACAAACAATTGCCAGATTTGTCAGTTCCTCCAATTGATAAAGTTGGTGGATATCTCAAGGAATATACTTCAGAAACAACCAGGGCGGGTAGGTATTATTTAGAGACTTATAATCATCAGAGTTTAGCAGAGATCTATCAGGCTAGTAAGGCAGATAAAATAGATGAAATAGAAAAGAAGGAAATTAAGTCAAAAATAGGCTCCTTGGTAGTGGTTGATGTGGATAGAAATATTAGTCAATCTTATAATTTTACACCTGAGTTATTGTTAGAAATAGAGCAAGGTCAGCGGTCAGAGATATTTTCAGATAAAGATTTTAAAAGATTAAGCGAAATTGAAGATAGTTCTTTTGGTGCATTAGCAGCTGATTTGGATACTATTTTGTTAGGTTTGAAAAATTATGAAGGGGTGCAATTTTTATTCCGTGATAAAGATGGTCAGCTAACAGGTTATTTATCCTCTATACCAGCTGAGATAGGGCCAGATATTTTTGAAGATATAGGATTGAATGATGCTCAATTTATAGCTGACAAGGAAACATTGTATTTATGGTCAATTGCTGGTAATTTAGAAGGTATAAGATTTGACAAGGCATTAGATGTTTTAAAGAAAGAGGCTCAGAGAGTTGGTTATAAAAAGTTGTCAATGCATGGATTTAATGAAAGATTAAATAAAATTTTATTAAAACGTTATGATTTTAAAAAAATAAGAGAAATAGAAAATTGTTTAGGTGGAGAGAAAGCTGATTATATGGAATTAGATTTAAAATAATATTGACAAATAGCTTAAAATTTGTTTATATATAGTATAATTTTGTTGTTTTACATATTTTATAAACAGAAAGGAATATTATTATGAGTGGTTTATTCAATGGTTATTTGGCGTTTGATGATTTTGCAGATGATGCTGTCAAGATTGTATTCTTTAAATGGTTAGGACAAAATAATCGTTCTATAGATGCCCTAATTAATACAATGCGACAGAGATTCAACTGCGTTCCTTTTGATTTGTTAAATGCAGAGAAGTTAAATGTGTATGTCAAAGTGCACAGAGCCGCAGGTAATTGCTTTGTTGTATTTGAAGTCGTTGACAATATTGTCGGCGATCCGATTGAGTAAAAATTTTTAAAGACGCGCAAATGTGCGTCTTTTTGCTTTATATAGAAAAGGCTATATAATAAAAATATGATAAAAAAAATAATAAAAAATATTACACCAAGATTTTTGCTTAAGCTGTATTATAAGGCTTGGGCTGTTTTGGCGAATTTGGTTTATCGTTTTCCTTCTCGTAAGTTGATAGTGATAGGTGTGACAGGAACTAAAGGAAAGTCTACTGTATCCAACATGATCTGGAAAGTGTTGAATGATAATGGATTGCAAACTGGAATGACAACAACAGCTAATTTTCGGATTGGTGATCGTGAATGGATTAATGACACCAAGATGACTATGCAGGGTCGTATGCGTTTACAAAAATTATTACGCCAAATGGTTCGTGCTGGTTGTACGCATGCAGTTATAGAAACATCATCTGAAGGCATTAAACAGTTTAGGCATTGGGGAATAGATTATGATATGGCAGTTTTCACCAATCTAACTCCTGAGCATATTGAGTCTCATGGTAGTTTTGAAAATTATAAATTAGCAAAAGCAAAATTATTCGAAAAGTTAAAAGGCAAGGGAACTATAATTGTGAATACTGATGATGAATATGGTGAGTTTTATAATTCTTTTTTGGCGCAGTATCATACTACATATGGAATAAAAAATTCAGCTGATATCAAAGCTAGTGATATTCAAATAAAGCCAAATGGCAGTTATTTTATAGTTAATGATATTCCATTTTATCTCCCACTTCGTGGGGAATTTAATATTTATAATGCACTTGCAGCTATTGCTGTGGCACGGAGTTTTAGTATTGATTGGGATAAGATAGTAAAATCTATTGCTGATTTTGGTTATATGCCTGGTCGTATGGAGGAGCTAAGGTCTGACAAAGGTTTTTCTGTATTTGTTGATTACGCTCATACTGCAGAAAGTTTAGAAAAGGTTTATAGAGCATTGAAACCTAAAAATGGCAAATTAATTGTAGTACTGGGTTCTTGTGGTGGTGGCAGGGATAAAGCAAAGCGCCCAATCCTCGGAGCATTGGCTGGTAAATATGCAGATATTGCTATAATTACAGATGAAGATCCGTATGATGAAGATCCACAAGATATTATAGATGAAGTTTGGGCTGGTTTAGAAAAAGAAAATCCAGATATGGAAAAATATAAAATAATAGATCGCGCTGAGGCTATTAAAAAAGCTATTAACACAGCTCAAGCAGGAGATGTGGTTGTGATAACAGGTAAAGGTTCAGAACAGTGCCTAGTTACGAATAAAGGCAAAATCCCATGGGATGATAGAAAAATAGTAAAAAAGTATATTTAAACTCAAGGTCAACAGGGAAAACCTGTGGAAATGTATTTTTCATACTTGATTTTTTAATAATTTTATGTTTTATTATTGCTAATATTAGCTAATTTATTGCAAATGTGCTAAAATAGTATTTTTATTGACAAATAAGGCAATATCTGATAACTTAGATATATCAACTTGTCAAGTTTGTTATCCACTACAGATAGATGCTTGATTAAGTCTTTTAGTGTAACTCTACTCAAAATCGTGTTTGCAAGTAGCGCTACTAATTAAATAATTTTTTTCACCAACCTTTCTATAGATTTATAAAGAAAGGCTTATTTTTATGTCTGCAAAAAATATGAGTAAAAACAATCAACCAACAATTGAAGAGCATGTTGACACTAAACGTGTTTTTTTCCAAAAATTTGACCAGGTAATGAAACTTCCTGATTTAACAGAAGTTCAAACAACTTCATATAAATGGTTCTTTGAGGAAGGACTAAAAGAGTTGTTTAATGAAATTAATCCAATATCAGATTTTATCGGACGCGATCTTGAACTTTCTTTTACTCATTTTTATCTTGATGATCCAAAGTTTGATGAAAAAACTTCTCGTGAGAAAAATGTTACTTATGAATCACCACTTCGTGTTTTAGCTAAACTCGTTAATAAGCGGACAGGCGAGATCAAGGAGCAGGAAGTTTATTTTGGTGATTTTCCTCTAATGACTGATCGGGGCACATTTATTATCAATGGTATTGAGCGTGTTATTGTTTCGCAGATTATTCGTTCAGCTGGTGTATTTTTTAGCGCTTTAGATATTCGTGGTCAAAGAGTTTATGCGGCTAAGGTTATTCCAAATCGTGGTGCTTGGCTTGAGCTTGAAACAGACGCTTCTGATGTTATATATGTAAAAATTGATAGAAAACGCAAAGTCGCGGTAACAGCGCTTTTGCGTGCTTTTGGATATAGTAGTGATGATGAAATTCGTGAGCTATTCAAAGATGTGAATATTGATAAAGATCATAATTATATTGAGGCAACTTTAGAAAAAGATATTTCAACAAATACTGATGAAGGTTTGATTGAAGTTTATAAACGTATTCGTCCAGGTGATCTTGCAACTCCAGAAAATGCAAAATCTCTTATTCATTCAATGTTTTTTAAGTTTGAAAGATATGATTTTGGTGCAGTAGGTAGACATAAGCTTAATCAACGTTTTAATCAAGATTTTGAAACAACACCAGAACACAGAGTATTTAAACCAGAGGATTTGATAAATATTATCAAAGAAGTTATTCGTCTAAACATCACTCAAGAGGATCCAGATGATATTGATCATCTTGGCAATCGTCGTATTAGAGCAGGTGGTGAGTTAGTACAAAACAAATTCCGTATTGGTTTGGCTCGTATGGAACGTATTGTAAAAGACAGAATGTCAACTCTTGATATAAATACTTTGACACCAAATCAATTAGTGAATGCCAGACCATTGATTGGTTCTATCAAAGAGTTTTTTATGTCATCTCAGCTTTCACAATTCATGGATCAGATTAATCCATTGTCAGAGCTAGAGCATAAACGACGTATATCTGCTATGGGTCCAGGTGGTTTGACTAGAGAGCGTGCTGGTTTTGAAGTTCGCGATGTTCATCAAACACATTATGGGCGTCTTTGTCCAATTCAGACTCCTGAGGGTCCAAATATTGGTTTGGTAAATCAATTAGCTAGTTATGCACGTATTAATAATTACGGATTTATAGAGACTCCTTTCCGCAAGGTAGTGAAAGAGCTTGGCATTGATGATCCAATGTTACTTGGAAAAATAGCCAGAGTTGATATACAACATCCAAAAAGTGGAAAAGTAATTGTCAAACAAGAATCAGAAATCAAAAAGTCTGATATATCTACAATGAAAAAAGCAGGCATTGAAAAAGTAATGATTAAGTCATTTGTTTCCAATGATGTGGTTTATTTAGATGCGTTTGAAGAAAGTAAATACACAACAACGCCAGCTACAACTCCTATTGATGAGAATGGTTATTTTATAAATAAAACAGCCGAGGTAAGACAAAATCTAACCCCAACTTCTTTACCTGTTGATGAAATTGATTATATGGATGTGTCTCCTAAGCAGATTTTTTCTATTTCTACATCATTAATTCCTTTTGTTGAACATGATGACTCATCACGTGCTCTTATGGGATCAAACATGCAACGTCAGGCTGTGCCATTGGTTCGTGCGCAATCACCACAAGTAGGAACTGGTGTAGAAAGACGTGCTGCTCTTGATTCTGGTCATTGTATTATTGCTGAGGAAGATGGAGTGGTAAAAGAAATTCATGGTGATAGAATTATTTTAGAAAATAAAAAGGGTGAAACTACTGAGTATGGTTTAACTAGATTTGTTCGTTCTAATGCTTCTACTTGTTTGAATCACAGAGTTATTGTAGATATTGACCAAAAAGTAAAGAAAGGTACAGTTTTAGCAGATGGTCCATCTGTACAAAACGGTGAGCTTGCTCTTGGATATAATCCACTTATTGCATTTATGACTTGGGAAGGTGGTAACTATGAGGATGCTATATTAGTCTCAGATAGGCTTGTTTATGACGATGCTTATACATCTATTAAAATTGAGGATTATACAATAGATATTCGTGATACCAAATTAGGTCCAGAGTTGATTACTCGTGATATTCCTAACATAGGTGAAGAAAAGTTAAAAGATTTAGATGATGAAGGTATTATTCGTGTTGGTGCTGAAGTTGGCTCTGGTGATATATTGGTAGGAAAGATTACTCCAAAGGGCGAAACAGAATTATCAGCAGAAGAAAAATTATTACGAGCTATTTTTGGTGAAAAAGCAAAAGATGTTCGTGACAGCTCTTTGTATTTACAACATGGTGAACATGGAAAAGTGATTGATGTTAAGATTTTTTCACGTGAAAATGGTGATAAGTTACCTGCTGGTGTTATCAAGTCAGTGCAGATAAAAATTGCAGCTCTTAGAAAAATTCAAGTAGGTGATAAGATGGCTGGTCGTCATGGTAATAAAGGTGTTGTTTCTCGTATTGTGCCAGTACAGGATATGCCATTTTTACCAGATGGAACTCCTGTGGATATTATTCTAAATCCTTTAGGTATTGTCTCTCGTATGAACCTTGGTCAGTTATTTGAGACTCATTTAGGCTTTGCAGCTAAGAAGCTTGGTTATAAAGCAGCTAGCCCAGCTCTAGATGGTGTAACAGTTGAACAGATTGTAGAAGAGCTGAAGAAGGCAGGTTTGTCAGAGGATGGAAAATCTCAACTATTTGATGGTAGAACTGGCGAGCCTTTTAAAGAACGAACAGCAGTGGGTGTGATGCATATGTTAAAACTAAATCATATGGTTGATGATAAAATTCACCAACGTTCAATTGGTCCATATTCTCTTGTTACACAACAACCATTGGGCGGAAAAGCGCAATTTGGTGGTCAGCGTTTCGGAGAGATGGAAGTGTGGGCATTGGAAGCATATGGTGCAGCTCATGTACTACAAGAAATGTTAACTATAAAGTCAGATGATGTGCTAGGACGTAGTAAAGCTTATGAATCTATTATTAAAGGCGAAGAGATTACCAAAGTTAATATACCAGAATCATTCAATGTCTTGGTCAGAGAAATGAAAGGTTTGGGACTTGATGTGGAATTGATACAACAAGGAAAAGTTATAGAAGAAGTAAAAGAAGAGGTTGCTCCAGAAGTTTTGGAAGAGGTAGCGCAGAATAGCGCTGAAAAGTCTACAGAAGATGACAGTTTAGAAGATGTAGAAGAATCTAGTAATGAATAATGTTTTATATTTTAAATTTTATCAGCAATTAAATTTTTTAGTATGCCAACTCCTTCAACAACAAAAACAACGTTTTTGGATCAAGAGCGCTCAATAAGTAGTGAGTTTGATGCAATTCGTTTACGAGTAGCATCTCCTGACACAATACATAATTGGTCAACTGGAGAAGTTACAAAACCAGAAACAATTAATTATCGCACTCAAAAACCAGAACGTGATGGTTTGTTTTGTCAGAAAATTTTCGGACCAGTAAAAGACTGGGAATGTGCTTGTGGTAAATATAAACGTATCAGATATAAGGGCATTGTTTGTGATAAATGTGGTGTAGAGGTAACACGAGCTGCAGTTCGTCGTGAACGTATGGGTCATATTGATTTGGCAGCGCCTGTATCTCATATTTGGTTTTTGCGTAATATTCCATCTAAAATTGGTTTGGTTCTTGATATGGGAATTCAAGATTTAGAAAAAGTTATTTATTTTGCTAGCTTTATTGTCACAGACGTTGATGATGAGTTGCGCAATCAAACAATTGAGCAAATAAAAGCAGAGCAAAAACAAAAACAAAAACAAATAAAAGCAGAAAAAGCAGAAGCTATGAAGGAGCTTCAAAAGTTAAAATCAAAAGCACTAGCGGGTGATAAGATGACTAAAAAGGATGAAAAAGAACTGGCAGACATGGAAAACAATATAAATGAAAAGTTTGAGAAAAAATTAGAAGAATTAAAAATTGCAGCTGATACAGCATTGAAGGAACTAACAAGTTTGCAAGTTAAGCAGATTTTGTCAGAAATAACATTCCAAGACTTGTCTCTCAAATATGGACATGTGTTTACTGCAGGTATTGGAGCTGAGGCAATTTATGAATTGTTGAAAGGAATTGATAATGAGGCATTAGCTGAAAAATTAGAAGCTGATATTTCAAAAACAACAGGTGCTCGTAAAAAGAAATTATTTAAACGATTGCAGTTGTTAAGAAGTTTTATTAAAAACAATACTCGTCCAGAATGGATGATTATGACTGCAGTGCCTGTTATTCCGCCTGATTTGCGTCCTATGGTAGCACTTGACGGTGGTCGCTATGCAACGTCAGATTTGAATGATTTGTATCGTCGTGTTATTAATCGTAATAATCGTCTGAAGCGTTTGATAAGTTTAAATGCTCCAGAGGTTATTCAGAGAAATGAAAAGCGTATGTTGCAGGAAGCTGTTGATGCGTTGATTGATAATTCAGCTAGACATGGGAAAACTGTCACAGCTTCTACTGGTCAGAAACGTCAGTTAAAATCTATTGCTGATATGTTAAAAGGTAAACAAGGCCGTTTTCGTCAGAATTTGTTGGGTAAGCGTGTTGATTATTCAGGTCGTTCTGTAATTGTTGCTGGACCTCATTTACAAATGCATCAATGTGGTTTGCCAAAAACAATGGCGCTTGAATTATTCAAACCATTTGTCATTTCAGAATTGATTGAGAGAGAGTTGGTGCATAATGTACGTAGCGCAAATAAATATATTGAAGCTGGACATTCAGAAATTTGGGATATTTTAGAAGAAATCACAGAGCACTCTCATGTTATGTTGAATCGTGCTCCTACTTTGCATCGTTTGGGTATCCAGGCTTTTCAACCAGTTATGATTGAAGGTAAGGCTATCAAACTTCATCCATTGGTTTGTACTGCATTTAATGCTGACTTTGATGGAGATCAAATGGCTGTACATGTTCCTTTGACTAAAGAGTCAAAAAGAGAAGCAGAGGAGATTATTCGTTCTACTAACAATCTACTCAGTCCTGCAACTGGTGATCCAATTGTAGCTCCGTCTCAGGATATTGTGCTTGGTGCTTATTATCTCACTATCTTGAATAGAGAGGTAACTGAGGAAGAGGAGAAAGAATTAAAACGTTATGCATCGCAGGATGAAGCAATACTTGCTTATGATTTAGGTAAAATAAAATTACAAGATCCTATTCGTGTTAGATATGACGGCAAACTAATCACAACTTCTGTTGGCAGGTTGTTGTTTAACAAAGTTATTCCAGACGAGGTTGGTTTTTATAACTATCCAGTTGATAAAAAGACCAATAAAGAGATTACTGCAAATTTGATTCATGTTCTTGGTATGGAAGAAGCTGCTAATGTTCTTGATAAAATCAAAGAATTGACTTATGAATTTATTACTAGATCAGGTTTGTCTTGGGGTATGGGAGATTTATATGTTTCAGAAAAGAAAAATGATTTGATTTTAGAAGCAGAAAAGAAAGCACAAGAAGTTGTAGATCAATTTAATATGGGATTGCTTACTGATAGAGAAAGAAAAACTAAGATAGTTGAAATTTGGACAGAGGTAAAAGATAGGATTACTGCAGTGACTAAAGATGGTATTAATCCTCATAATCCAGCAATGTTGATGATTAATTCTGGCGCTCGTGGATCTTGGGGTCAGCTAACTCAGGTTGTTGGTATGCGTGGTCTGATGAATAATCCATCTGGTGATATTATTGAATTGCCGGTTAAGAGCAATTTTACTGAAGGTTGTGGAGTATTGGAATACTTTATTTCTACTCATGGTGCTAGAAAAGGTTTGTCAGATACAGCATTGAAAACAGCTAATGCTGGTTATCTAACACGTCGTTTGGTAGATGTTGCGCAAGATGTGATTATTTCAGAAAAAGATTGTGGTGATAAAGAAGGTATTGTGATAAGCGCTAACGAATCTGGTATTATGGACCAAGATTTGCCGGATCGTATTTTTGGACGTTGGATTATTAGTGACATAGTAGATAAAAAAGGTAAAGTTATTGCAGAGAAAAAACAATTTGTTGATAAAGATTTGCGTGAAAAAATACGCAAAGCTGATGTACAAGAAGCTCATGTAAGGAGTGTGAGAACTTGTAAAACTGTTCGTGGATTATGTAAAACATGTTACGGTTATGATTTGTCACGTAACAAGCCTGTAAAAATTGGTACTTCAGTTGGTATTATTGCAGCACAAAGTATTGGTGAGCCTGGTACTCAGCTTACAATGAGAACTTTTCACACAGGCGGTGTTGCTGGTGAGACTGACGTAACACAAGGTTTGCCACGTGTTGAAGAATTGTTTGAAGCACGCAATCCTAAAAAAACTGCTTATATCGCAGATGTTCGTGGAAAAGTAAAAATAAAACGTGAAGAAAATTATAATCAAGTTACTATCAAGTTTGATGATGAGTATACAAAGACTTATGACCTTGTAGAACTTGGTAGTTCAAAGATTAAAGTAAAGGATGGTGATGAGGTTAAACAAGGTGATACACTGTTTTCAACAACAGATAAAAAGTACAAAGCTTTGTTTTCTGGACGTATTGAATTGAAAAAAGATAAAGAAATGAAGTTGATAGGTGATAAAGGTGGTAGTCAAGAATATCAAATTCCATTGAGCTTTGGACTTAAAGTGTCCGATGGCGATCTTGTCAATCCTGGTGATATCATTACTGATGGTAGTGCAAATTTGAGAGAATTGCATGAAGTTAGTGGTCGTGATGCAGTAGAGAAATATATTTTAAAAGAAATTCAAAATATTTATTCTTCACAAGGACAAAAATTAAATGAACGTCATGTAGAAATTATTGTCAGACAAATGTTCTCTCGTGTAACAGTAAAAGATCCAGGAGATACAACATTATTAAGAGGCGAAGTTGTTGAACTGTCAACTTTTCATGAAGCAAATGCAGATCTAGAAAAAGGTCAGAAAAAAGCAACTTATGATGAGTTATTGCTTGGTATTACCAAAGCTTCTCTAGCAACTGATTCTTGGCTAGCTGCTGCATCTTTTCAAGAAACTGCAAAGGTTTTGATTAATGCGGCAGTTACTGGTAGAGTAGATACTCTCAAAGGGTTAAAAGAAAATGTGATTATTGGTCGCTTAATTCCAGCAGGTACAGGATATAATACCTCTGATGATGAGTAATTTGTAAATACTTAGATACTAAAAATACCCCGTTTCTAAACGGGGTATTTTATTTGAGTACATATAGTGTTCAACTAGTTTTGGTAGTGATATTTTTGTGGTACAATAAAGTATACGAACAATAATTCTCATGGCAAAGAAACATAGAGGACCTGGTCGTCCACGTAAAGAAGACATAGAAGATGATTTGTCAAAATTTCATCTTAGCGATGAAACCAAACATAGTATTTTGGTTATTTTTTTGTTATGTTTAGCAGTTTTATTGTTTCTTTCTATGTTTGGTTTAGCTGGGCAGTTTGGTGAGTGGGTCATTAGAATTATGAAAATTGTATTTGGTAGGGGTTATGCGTTGTTTGCAGTTCTTTTAGCTGTGTTTGGAGTATTATTAATTAATCCAGAGAAATATAAATTAACTGGTTTTAATTATTTAGGACTTGTATTATTTGCTTTGGGTTACTCAGGATTATTTCATATAAAAGTACCACTTGAATCAGCTTCTCAAACTGCGCTACAGGGTACAGCTGGTGGATATGTTGGTTTGTTTATTTCATACCCACTATTAAAAATAATGGATTTTTGGGGAACACTAGTTGTGCTCATTGCATTGTTTTTGATTGGTATATTTTTGTCTTTTAATATCTCTATTGAAGATCTCAAAAACAAAGGATCGCAAACACGTAATTTATGGTCACGTTTGACTAGTTGGATTTTTGTTAAATTCAATAAAGAGGCAATGGATAAATTAGAGGATGTAGAGTACGACACTGATGATGATGTATATGATGATAGAGATGAAGAAGTTGAAGAAGAGCATGAATATGAAGCAGATGATATAGATGAAGATTTTGTAGAAGATGAAGAAAAAGATGATGATACATCTGAGTCATCTGGTGAAATTTCTGAGGATCAAGGTGTATTAATTGCTTCAGAGCATTTAGAAATTAATTTGCCAACTAAGTTATTAAAACAAACATCTTCTAAGCCAACCAGTGGTGATTTAGAAGCAACGCGTGATAAAATAAAAAACACTTTTGAAAATTTTAATATTGAAGTTGATATGGGTGAGATTAGTGTAGGTCCTACGGTTACACAATATACTCTATCTCCAGCAGAAGGTGTTAAGTTATCTCGTATAATTGCTCTGAATAATGATTTGTCATTAGCTTTGGCTGCTCATCCTATACGTATTGAAGCGCCTATTCCTGGCAAGTCATTGGTAGGTATAGAGGTTCCTAACAAAGGCATAGCAACAGTTAGTTTGCGAGAGGTTATTGATTCACCAGAGTTTAACAGCAACACATCAGCTTTACCAGTGGCTCTTGGTAAAGATGTAGCTGGAAAAACCTGGTCTCTTGCTATTGATAAACTACCTCATTTATTGATTGCTGGTTCAACTGGTAGTGGTAAATCTGTATGTATTAATACTATTTTAATTAGTTTGTTATATAGGAATAATCCTGATGATTTGAAGTTAATTTTAGTTGATCCAAAAAGGGTAGAACTTACTCCTTATAATGGTTTACCATATTTATTAACACCAGTTATTACAGATACTCAGAAAACTATCAATGCCTTAAAGTGGGCAGTTGGTGAAATGGATAAGCGCTATCAAGCCTTGTCAGAGGTTGGTAAGCGCAATATTGCTAACTATAATGCAGAACATCCAGATAAAAAATTGCCTAATATCGTTATTGTTATTGATGAATTGGCAGATTTGATGGCAGTTGCATCACAAGAAGTTGAAGGTGCTATTGTAAGACTTGCTCAAATGGCTCGCGCTGTGGGTATTCATTTGATACTTGCAACTCAGAGACCGTCTGTTGATGTAATTACAGGTTTGATAAAAGCAAATATGCCATCTCGTATTTCCTTTGCAGTTGCATCACAAACTGATTCTAGAACTATTTTAGATATGGCAGGAGCTGAAAAATTATTAGGACGTGGTGATATGTTATTGATGACTTCTGATTCTGCAAAACCAAAGCGTTTGCAAGGAGCTTTTGTTACGGATGAGGAAATTCATAGAGTTATTAGTTATATCAAGAAACAAGCTGGAGAAGTTGAATATCATGATGAAGTAACCAAACCAAAACAATCATCAGGTGGTTTAGCTGGAGGAATTGACGAAGATGCTGACCCATTATTGCTTGAGGCTAGAAGACTGGTAATAGAGGCTGGCAAAGCTTCTGCATCATATTTGCAACGTCGTTTGCGTATTGGTTATTCACGCGCTGCTCGTATTTTAGATTTTTTAGAAGAAGAAGGTACAATAGGTCCTGCTGATGGCTCACGTCCACGTGATGTATTAGTAACACAATCTGATATAGACGATGTTGAGTTTGACGTTAGTGAAATAAATCATAGTGATGAGTCTGTAGAGCAAGATGAGGAAGAATTTAGTGCAGAGGAAGATTCAGATGGACATAATAAGTTATAATATATTTTAGTTTTATTTTATGATGTTTACATCTAGAGAAATTGAAGATCGTGATTCAGTTGGTTTTTTTCTAAGAGCCCAACGTGAACGTCGTGGTTTGTCTATTCAACAAGTTTCTAGAAAGATTTTGGTAGCAGAGCATTATTTAGAATTTTTGGAAGAGGGGCAGTTCGATAGATTGCCAGGCGAAGTGTACTGTAAGCATTTTTTAAAAAGATATGTTGAGTTTTTAGGCTTCACTCTACAAGAAGTGTGGGATTCATATAGTGATGAACTGGAACAGAAAAAATATTGGCAAAAACGTTCTATTCAGCCGACATTGCCTTTGCCTGTAAATAATTTTATAACATGGCCAAAAGTATTAAGGGCTACAGCTGCAACAGTGGTTTCTTTGGTGTTATTTGCTTATTTGGGTTATTCTGCATTTAATTTTTTACAACCACCAAATTTGACAGTTCTGCAACCAGCAGATAATATAACAATCCAAGAGAGTGCAATTGTTGTAGAGGGTTTTACTAGCCCAGAAGCTACAATAACAGTTAATGATATCCCGCTTATTGTGGTAGATGGTTATTTTAGCCGTGAATTTGACCTACAAGGTGGTGTAAATACTTTAGAAATTGTTTCCACGAAAAAACATGGTAGAAAGAGTGTAGTAGAAAGACAAATTATTGTTGATTCTAATACACAAGATTTAACAAGACATATAAGCAACTAATTATATAACTTATGACAAAAAAAGAGGAGAAAAATGAAAAATTAGCAGCCGCAGATGCAGCTATGGCCCAGATCAAGACTAGATTTGGTGATGGTTCTATTATGAAGTTTGGTGAAGCTCGGGTTATGGAGGTAGATTCAGTTCCTACTGGGTGTTTATCGCTTGATGTGGCTTTGGGCATAGGAGGTGTGCCACGGGGACGTGTTATTGAGATATATGGACCTGAAGCATCAGGAAAAACAACTTTGGCTCAACATATTGTGTCAGAGGTGCAAAAGCAGGGTGGTATAGCTGCTTTTATAGATGCAGAACATGCTCTAGATCCTGAATATGCAAAAAAAATTGGCGTTGATATAGACAATTTATTAATTTCACAACCAGATACAGGTGAACAGGCATTAGAGATTTTAGAAGCGCTTATTAGATCTAATGCAGTTGATGTAGTAGTAGTTGATTCTGTTGCAGCGCTCGTTCCTAAGGCTGAGATAGAGGGAGATATGGGGCAGGCGCAAATGGGTTTGCAAGCGCGTTTGATGTCACAAGCTTTAAGAAAATTAACTGGTATAGTAGCAAAAACAAATACAGTAGTTATATTTATCAATCAAACTCGTCAAAAAATTGGTGTATTTTTTGGAAATCCAGAAACCACTACAGGTGGTACAGCATTGAAATTTTATTCATCAGTTCGTATTGAGGTTCGCAGAAGTGCTCAGATAAAGAAAGGTGATAAAATTATTGGCAACAGAGTAAAGGTAAAAATTGTGAAAAATAAGGTAGCTCCACCGTTTCAAACCACTGAATTTGATATTATGTATAATCAGGGAATTTCTTTGGCGGGTGATTTGATTGATATGGGAATATTACATGGGGTTATAAACAAAAGCGGAAATAGTTATAGTTATGGTGAGGAAAAATTAGGCGTTGGTCGTGAAAATGCTCGTATAGCTCTTCGTTCTAATAAGAAGATGATGGAAAAAATTTATAAAGAGTTAATGAAAAAGATTAAGGAACAAAAACAACAGGATTCTAGTCAATAATATATTTATAAAAAATAAAAACTCCCGCCATATGGCGGGAGTTTTTTATGCTCTTTCTACATAATCACCAGTTGTGGTATTGACTACTATTTTTTCTCCAGTTTTGATAAATAAAGGGGTGTTTATTACAAGTCCATTCTCTAAGGTAACTGCTTTAGTTACAGATCCTGCACTATCGCCTTTGACTCCGGGAGGAGCATCTGTAACTTCATAAGTTATTTTTGTAGGGAGATTAATAGCAACAGGTTTGTTGTCAAATTTTAGTATATCTACGTTCAATCCTTCTTTAAGATATTTTATTTGTTCTTCAATGGTATCTTTAGAAAGAAAGAATTGTTCATAGGTTTCGGATTCCATGAAATAATATTGATCTCCTTCTGCATAGAGAAAAGATGCTTTAGTCCTTTCAATATTTGCTGGCTGAATAGAACTGGATTGTTGAAAAGTTTCTGGTAAAACATCACCTGTTATAAGATTTTTTAGTTTTGTTTTCAAGACTGCGCCACCACGACCCATTTTTAGGTGATCTGCTTTGACAACTACAAATGGTTGGTCTTTAAACGTGATAACTGTGCCAATTTTGATATCGCCTATGCTTAACATAGTATTACTGATTAGTTAATTTAACGAGTTGTATAAGGTAGTAATGCTAATATTCTAGCACGTTTGATAGCTTGGGTTAGCTTTCTTTGGTGCTTAGAGCATACGCCAGTTCTTTTACGTGGGCGTATTTTTGCATACTGCGACATAAATCGTTGTAATAATTGGCTGTCTTTGTAATCAATTTCACTAATTTGATTAACGCAAAAATGACAGTATCTTTCTTTTGTTAGGAGGTTTTTCTGCATATAACTTTTGTAAATAGATATTAAAATGGGATTTCATCTACATTTATTTCTTCCTCATCAGATGGCGCTTCAACTTGTGTTGAATCTGTATCTGAATTTGTATTGAAATTTGCAGATTGATTATTTGCGCCTTGAGCACGGTCAAGCATAATCATATTTTCGGCAATAATTTCAGTGCGATATTTTTTTACACCACTTGGGTCATCCCAACTACGTGTTTGTAGGCGACCTTCAAGATAGATTTTGCTACCTTTTTTTAGGTATTGTGCACAAATTTCAGCTAATTTTCTCCATGCTACAATGTTATGAAATTCAGCTTTTTCTTGTTTGGTACCATTTTTGTCAGTCCAAACCATATTTGTTGCAATTGAGAAGCTAGTAACATTTGTACCTTGCGGTGTTGTTTTTGCTTCTGGATCACGAGTAACATTACCAATGATCATTACTTTGTTTAAATCCATATGATTTTTTTGTTAATAATAAATTCATATGACTCCCTCCTCATAAAGAGACTCAAGAGTTGTTTATTTAATTTCTTCGTCTAAAATTTCATCAAGCTTTTTGTCTAGCTGTTCAAGGTCTACTGGTTCGTTTTTTTCTTTTGATTTATTTTCTTCTTTAATTTCTGTAGATTTTTCTTCTGAAATGTTGTCAACAACTGTTGTTTTTTCCTGTTCTTGTATTTTATCTTGTGTTTCTTCTTTGTCTTTGTCACCAAATTCTTGTTTTTCACCAGTTTGACGAGCAAGACGTTCATTTTCTTTTTGAATTTGATCTTGTGTTTTTGGTTTGTTTTTTGTAATCAAAAAGCGCATGACATTGCTTGATAGTTTTAGTTTTTTTTCAATGTCATTGATTTTTTTACCATCAATATTAAAACCAACTAAAAAGTAATAAGCGTGACGCATATTGTTGATAGGATAGGCCATTTTACGGCGTCCAATTAACTCATTGCGTACTACATCAGCTTCTACTTCATTAAAAAAACCTGTAATTTCATCTAATACAGGTTGAACTTCATTCTCAGCTAAGGTGCCAGGAATAAGTCCAACGCATTCAAAATAATGTTGCATAAACTTGTTTTCCTTTATCCTTGCCAAAAATTACACAATAAACCAAAATAACAGGTCTTGTGTGAACTTTTTGGCTCTCAAAATAATTTGAGATCCCTTATATTTAATATATAAGAGAAAAGTTAATTAATAAATTGTGTGTTTATACTAAGCAATTATTATAAAAATGTCAATAGCTTTAGAATAAACTGCGAATATTAGCTATAAATGCAAGACATATTGCTAAATTTGTTTTTTGGTAGTAAGCTAAATATGTTAGATCTTTTCAACCTTAAAAAAGGAGGGTATTATGCAACTCATCCATGAGTATGGTCTTAATCAATTTTGGTTAAAACGACCAGTATCTCTTTTTCCGCGTGTGCGTAAGATGAAACAACGACCAAAAAGGTCAAAAAAGTTGTCTTTTACACGTCGTCGTAAAAAGGAATTAATCTAAAATCCATGGATGGGTTTTTTATATTTTTTGAGTTATTTTTAGCCATTTTTATTCATTTATTTTTTAATTTTTATATTTAATTTGGCTATGTTGAGGTAAAATACCCTGACTATGCTTGACATTTTTATATAAATGTTGTATCATTTTTTAACTAAAACAATGGTTCTTTAAAAAAGGAGTTTTCTATGAATGATAATATGAATACTATGGTGAATGATTTGCCGTTATATGTTATTTTGAATTTTGATTTGGATAGCATTAAAGGTCAGGCTGTGGTATTTCCTGATAAAGGTTGTGATTATATTTTGGTAAGATCTTCTACACAAGAGGGATATAATATTTTACAAGACAGTGACTATAGAATATTAACTTTTTGTGTGATTGGTGATTATCATTATATCTTGGTAAGAAGTTAAGAAAGGAGATTGATATGCAGGTACCAAATTTATTGATTCATAAATATTGGGGTAGTTTATATTCTGTTCTAGAGGCAAATCCCCAAAGATTGAATTTTTTACTTGAGGATTCAGGTGATGGTGATGCAGTAGAAATTGGGGTTGTATATTCAATGTGGGACGGTTCTGTGTCAGCGCTGAAGCGGGATATAGGCAACCAAGCTACTGTTGTGTGTATTCCAAATCCCAGAAAAATTTTGCTGGATTTGGAATTTCTTAAGGCATTAGCTGAAAGGGGACGAGTCACAATTTTGTATAGGGACTATGTTTATGATCCTTGTACAAAAAAATGGACCAATAGTCCAGAAGTAATGCCGCCCTTTAATTAAAAATTGATTAGTTTGATATTTAAAAGTCGCTTGTAATAGAGTGGCTTTTTTCTTTTGCTTTGATTACTGCTATAATGTTTATATGGATATATTAATACTCATTATTGCGTTTATATTATTACTTGTTGCTATTAGCTTGATAAGCGGGCTTTGGCATGGTGCACCGTATATGCCCACATCCAAGTCTGCTATTAGAAGCATGTTAAAATTGGCTAAAACTAAAGCAGATGATGTGGTTCTAGATCTTGGCTCTGGTGATGGGCGTGTATTGGTTATGGCAGTTGAAGAATTTGGTGCACGTGGATTTGGAGTAGAGATTACTTGGTTTTATTATTTTTGGTCACGTATAAAAATTGCTCTAAAAGGATTGTCTAAACAAATAATTATTAGACATGAGGATATGTATATGTCTGATATTTCCGAGGCTAGTGTGGTTATTTTATTTTTGTTACAAGATACTAATCAAAAATTAAAAGATAAATTAATACATGAACTAAAGCCAGGAACACGTATAGTGTCTCATTATTTTACTTTTGATAATTGGGAGCCAAAAGCAAAAGATGAAAAATATTATACTTATCTATATATAGTACCTGAGAGATAATATTGCTGTCATCCCTCCACCATAGCTGGGGTTTAGGTGTTAATTTAATTTTCTAGATTCCCGTCTATATGGGAATGACATTTTAAAAATAATTAAAATCAAAACTATGAATATTGCATTTTTGCAAACTAAGGACTGGGAGGAAGAGTATATAAAAGAAAAGTTTCAAAGCATTCAAGATGTTGATGCTTTGGATTTTTATAAAGATCCTGTAGATGTGATTGAATCAGCTAACTTAGAGAAGTATGATATAATTTCATCTTTTATTCACTCTCCGTTTTCTTATGATCTTTTTCAAAAATTGCCAAATTTAAAAATGATAGGTACTCGTTCTACTGGATTTGATCATATAGATTTGTCAGCTGCAGAAAATCAAGGTGTGGTAGTGTCTAATGTGCCAGGTTATGGCGTTAATACAGTAGCTGAGCATACTTTTGCTCTATTGCTATCAATTTCTAGAAAAATACCACAATCAATTGATCAAACCAAGCGTAATAATTTTGATAGAGATGGTTTACAAGGATTTGATTTGGCAGGAAAGACTATTGGTATAATTGGTACTGGTCGTATTGGTTATCATGTTGTAAAAATTGCCTATGGTTTTGGTATGAATATTGTGGCTTATGACCCATATCCAAATAAAAAAATAGTTGAGGAGTTTGGTGTGCGTTATTTATCTTTAGATGAGTTATTGCAACAGTCCGATATTATTACATTGCATGTGCCATATATGAAAGAAACTCATCATATAATCAATACTGACAATATAAAGAATATTAAAAAAGGCGCTGTGTTGATTAACACAGCTCGTGGAGCTTTAGTAGATAATGAAGCATTGATAGATGCCCTACAAGACGGTATTTTAGCTGGCGCTGGATTGGATGTTTTAGAAGGTGAGGAGTTGATTGAAGATGAGATGGAGTTATTAGATCAAGAAGTAAACAAGGATACACTAGAAACTTTGTTAGAAGGTCATGTGTTAATTTCTATGGATAATGTTATAATAACTCCGCATAATGCTTTTAATACCCGTGAGGCTATTATGCGTATTATAGATACGACTATAGATAATATAGTGGCATTTATAAATGGAGAGCCAATAAATGTAGTAAAAAAGAAAAAATAATTATGTCAAAACGAATAAATAAAATAGAGGTAGATAGAGAATTGTGTATTGGTGTCGCATCATGCATAGGTGTTGCACCTGAGGCATATGAGCTAGATGAAGAACAAATTGCCATAGTGTTAGATGATTGGAAGACTTTATCTGATGATACGCTATTTGCATCAGCTGAAAGCTGTCCTGTGAATGCTATTTTTCTTTATGATAAAGATAACAAACAGATATATCCTTGATTTGTATAGTTTATTTGACTATTTAACCCTATCTTTGTTAAGGTAGGGTTAAATTATGTACATTAAAAAAGCGAGGTGTTTCATGGCAAAGGTAGTTGTTGTGGATTTGGACAATACATTAATATTACCACATAGAGATCTCAGTTATCTCAATGATGAGGTAGTAGATGTGTTGCATGAAATGGGGATTGTGGATGTTGATAAAATGAATGTATTGATTAGTTTGCGTGATGGTTATATGCATGATTTGAATCGTGTAGAATATCAACAACAATTAATAAATTTTTTTCAGCATTATATCATCCCAGGTATTGCCGAAGATGAATTAATTAAGGCTTACGGTATGCTGGAATTAAAAAATTATCGTTTGATTAAGCCAGTTTTTGATGCGATTGTTTCTTTGCAATCACAAGGCTATGTAGTAATTATTGTTACAGCAGTATTACAGCAATTTCAGTATGCTTTGGCTGATATAATTCCATTTGATTATTATCTAGGTATTGAGTTTGAATTAGACAATAACCGTTTATTTACAAATAAAGTAATTGTAAATCCGAATAAAGATAAACTATCAGCTGTAGAAGCTATAATCAATGAATGTGGTTATACTTGGAATGGTTCAGTTGCATTTGGTGATAGTATGTCAGATTTTGGTTATTTGTCTAAGGCAGATAAGCCGTTTGTGATTAATCCGCAACCTGAATTGCTGTTTCAAGCTATGAAAAACAGTTGGCCGATTGTTGTTCATGATATAAATGATTATTATCTTATACAATCATCTAACAGGTCTGCTAATCTTACATTTTCTGTAATAAATGGCAAAACAATTTTATAAAAAGTCAAAACCCCGTTTAATCATAAGCGGGGGTTTTATTTTATGGTAAATTGTATACCTAATCTACTTGATCTTTTTTATCTCTGACAAAAGAAGTAATTTCTTCAAAAGAAGCGACAATGAATTTGTAAGGCGCTTCAATAATATTGTCTAGTATAAATACAAATAGATTAATTCGTTTGGAATTGAGTGATATAAAACGACCAGCGCGAATAATAGGCAAGGTGAACAGATCAAATAAGAATGTGATGATATTTTCTTTTTTACCTAGAACATTAAGTTCGCGAGCGCCAATACGAAGTCTAATGCCAAAAAATGAGATAAGAGTTAGGAACAATAAGAATAAGGATATAGATACTATATTGAAGTTCATAGTACGTAGAACAGATATAATAACCCCAAATGTTATGAGATATATTGTTAGATAAAATATATTGATAAACACCCAACTAGCTGTGCCAAATTGAGCAGATTTTTTGAATTTTACCACAATTGGTTTAATCTCATTACCATAAACTATTTTTTTAATACCTTCTATGATTTGTTTGGTATTTTTTTCTTTTGGAACACGAGTTGTTAAAATGATAAGTGCCATTAGAATTGGCGGAAATACAATATTAGTAATGATTGATGGATATGATACTTCTTTTATAATAAACATATCATAAGGCACTTCAATAGCTACTGCTACAATAACCTTGGTCAAGAAAATATATATAATAGATCTAATTGCTCCGCGACGAAGTTTTGTACGGGCTGCTTTGTATCTTTTGTTAGTGGCACGTTTTATTTCTTCTTCTAGTTGTGTTGTGTAGCCAAGTGTTCTGCGTAATTTTGTATTATTTTCTGCCATTATGTCATTGAGAATAAGAAAATACACAGAAAGGTTATGTAATTTTTTTTGTAATAATTCTCCTAGAGGATGTTTAATTTGGTCATTGATTGCTTTTACAAGTTTAGGAAAATTGTCAGCAACTTTCATTATAGTTTGTTCATTTACTGTTTCCCAGTTAGGAAAATAAAATTTGAACAAATAATAATGCAGTAAGGTTTCGTCTGATTTTATAATATTTCTATGTAATGCTATATATATCTGAAGATTGCGTTCTTTAGTTGTGGCAGTAAAATTTCTAATATCAATGCGTGGTTTGACTATTTGGTATAGGGTTTCAACCAGAGCATCTTCTCTAACAGGTGGCATAAGAGACTCTTCAATTTCTGCTGCCATAATTTCCCAAAGAAAACGATAATATTTTCTTAATTCATCTCGTTTATAACGTAAACCTAGTTGATCGTGCAGGATTAGATATTTTTTAATAATTTTGGAGACGTCCTGTGCTTTATCTTCTGGAATAGCATCATTTGGTAGGTATTGTGCACGTATGAGTTCATGTAGTAATGTTTCTGCAATTGCGTCAGGATTCTTATTGTTCATTATTACAATACGTTTGACAATACGCTCAATTGCACTACGACGTAGCAAATGTTCATCTTTATAGTCAACAGAATAGCGCAATTTTTCATAAAATAACGCCATTTTACTGGTTAGGTAGTTTAGTTTAATCTTTGGTTCTTGGTCTTTGTATAATTCAACCCCAAAAGGACCTTCATAGATGCTAGCTAGTTTTTGTATTAACGGATCTATTTCTTGTGATTGTGTTGATTGAGATTGATCTACTGGTTGGAGAGGCATAGATTTTAGCTAATTTAACACTAGTATCTTATCAAGAAAAGGTTAGTTTGACAATGTATAGAAAGAAAAATTAATTATTTGGTTTGTATTTATAAATTGACTTTTGGATTTTTTTATACTAGAATTGATTATCTATTTGTTCATTGAAAAACTATATAAATCATTGAGGAGTTATTATGATGAGTAAGTTAATTTTTCAAAGCAATAATTCACTTCATGTAGGCGATGCTGTTTTTGTACCTTTGATATCTCAACAGGAAATCAATGCAGCTGTACGTGATGTTGCTCTAAAGATTATGAAGTCCAAGTTGAACGAACCTATTATTATAGGGGTATTGCAAGGCGGTGTTTATTTTCAAAATCTTTTGGAAAAGCATCTTTTTCATATGGGTTTGGATTTTGAGAGTGACATAGTTGGTTTATCCAGTTATGGAGATTCTGAGGTGTCATCTGGTGATATTGAGTTATATCAGCATTGTTCATTGCCTATTGACGGACGTGATGTCATCATTGTTGATGATATTGCAGATACTTTGTTATCTTTTCAGGCATTGCGGACTGTTTTGAGTGCACAAAATCCAAAATCATTAAACTTTATTCCTTTTTTAAAAAAAAGAGGAACTGCTTTGGTTGAAGATTTTGAGTTGATGTGTTTTGGTTTGGAGATAGATCCGTTGTTTGTAATAGGTTTTGGCTTGGATTATAAAAAAATTCAAGAGACTCGTAAACTACGGGATATCTATTACAAAATTGAATAATTTTTCTAAAGAGCGCTTTAATACAAGGCGCTTTTTAATTTGTTTTTATACATTAAATTTAAACATCATCACATCACCATCTTGCACTACATAATCTTTTCCTTCTTGGCGAAGTGTGCCAGCATCACGTGCACCAGACCAGCCACCAGCTTTGACAAAATCATCATAGGCGACTGTTTCAGCTTTTATAAAACCACGTTCAAAATCCGTATGAATTTTACCTGCAGCAACTGGAGCTTTATCACCGTTTGTTATTGTCCACGCACGAGTTTCTTTTTCACCAGTTGTGAAGTAGGTAATAAGATTTAGCAGGGAGTATGATGCTGTGATTAGTTTGT
The DNA here is from genome assembly GCA_015485655.1 of Patescibacteria group bacterium. Taxonomy (GTDB): domain Bacteria; phylum Patescibacteriota; class Patescibacteriia; order S139-126; family S139-133; genus S139-133. The sequence goes on from WFTG01000039.1 coordinate 25,164, forward strand.
CTAAGCCAGTTTGTTGGATACCAGAGTCAGCTAAATATTCACGCATTTCCTCTTCAGACATTTCTGCTAGTTCAGCTTCAAGTTTAGCGCAAATTTTAATAGTATTATCTGGTGAGTTGTCTTCTTTTGTTAATTCATTTTCATCTACATTATAAGCATAGAGCAGGGGTTTGCTAGTCATTAGGTTTAGTTCCTTGATGATTAGCTTTTCTTCATCATCATATTCAGTATTGTGACTAGATACCCATTCACCGTTTTCTAGAATTTGGTCTAATTTTTTTAATAATGTTAATTCTTTTTCTAGTTTTTTGTCAGCTTTACCTTTCATATCACGTGTAGTTTTTTCTAATCTTTTTTTAACAGTTTCATGGTCTGCAAATACTAGTTCTAGGTTGATAGTTTCTTTGTCACTTTCTGGATCTATTTTTCCTTCTACATGAATAATGTTATCATCATGAAAATCACGAACTACTTCTAGAATTGCATCTACTTCGCGGATGTGGGATAGAAATTTATTACCCAGACCTTCACCTTTGTGAGCATTTTTAACTAGCCCTGCAATATCTACAAATTCTATGACTGTGGGGATTATTTTTTCTGATTTACTGATGTCTGATAGTTTTTGTAATCTATCATCAGGTACTTCAACAACACCGACATTAGGGTCGATGGTACAGAAAGGGAAATTTTGAGCATCTACTTCGTTGCGAGTAAGTGCTTTGAACAGTGTTGATTTGCCTACATTTGGCAAACCTACTATTCCGATTTGGAATGACATGTTTTAAAATTTTAATAACTAGTGTATTGTAGCTAAAAATAAAGAAAAAGCAAGCTCATAAGCAGAATTTTATATTGATTTATATTCTATGTTAGAATAAATAAAAGATTTAAAAAATAAAGTAGTAAATTTATGCAAGATTTAGAAAATAAAATAGATAAATACGCAGATGTTTTAATAAATAAGGGTTGTGCTATAAAACCAGGAAAAAGATTGATAATCAAAGCTCCGATTGAAGCAGTTGATTTTGTAAGAATTTTAGTTAAAAAGGCTTATCAAGCAGAGGCTAAATTTGTTTCAGTACAATGGCATGATGATTTAACAGGTAAACTAAGGTATCAATACGCTCCAGATGATTCTTTTGATTATTATCCTGATTGGATTAAGTATGCCAATGAAGATATAGCAGAGAATCATGATTGTCTTTTGTCTTTAACAGGCCAAGATCCAGAGCTATTGTCTGATCAAGATACACAAAAGATACAATCAGTAAAAAGAGCAGTTAATGTACATTTGAAAAAATTTCGAGAAATGATGATGAAAAATTACTGTAGTTGGTGTATTGGTGCTTATCCAGTTCAGGCTTGGGCAGCAAAAGTTTTTCCTGATGACAAACCTGAGGAACAGAAGAGTAAGCTTTGGGATGCGATATTGAAAACGTCGCGCATAGATAATGACGATCCAATTCAAGCTTGGCAGGAGCATGTGGTTGAGTTAAAAAAACGAGCAGATTATATGAATAATAAACAGTACGATGTTTTGCATTATAAAGCTCCTGGTACAGATTTGACAGTTGGTTTACCAAAAGGTCATATTTGGTGTTCTGCTGAAGATAAAGCCAAGGATGGCAATATTTATATTGCCAATATTCCTTCTGAAGAAATATTCACCCTTCCAGATTACAGTCGTGTTGATGGGGTGGTTAGGAGTACAAAGGCACTTAATTATGGGGGTATATTATGTGAAAATTTTGAATTTGAGTTCAAGGACGGCAAAGCAATTTCTGTAAAAGCAGAAAAAGGCCAAGAAGCATTGGAAAATTTATTAAGCCTAGATGATTGGTCTTCTTATCTTGGTGAAGTGGCGTTGGTTCCACACAGTTCACCAATTTCTGCCTCAGGTATTATGTTTTATGATACTTTGTTTGATGAAAATGCGTCTTGTCATCTAGCTCTAGGTGCAGCTTATAATTTTACACTGCAAGGTGGTAATGATATGAATGAAGAAGAATTTAGAAAAGCCGGCGGTAATAAATCTATTGCTCATACTGATTTTATGATTGGTTCTGGAGAACTAGATATTGACGGTATATTAGCAGATGGGACTCGTGAGCCTGTAATGCGAAGTGGTGAGTGGGCTTTTTAGTTATAAAAATGGTATTATAAAGATATAAAATTAATAAATACAATGAACAAAATTGCAATTATTGGTACAGGTCGTATTGGCAAGGCTATAGAGCATTTGCTTCAAACATCTGATTTGTCACCTAATATGTGGGATATCAATCCAGATATGCCACGTAATGTTGATAGTTTGGCAGATGCTGTTGCAGATGTTGATATAATATTTATTTGTGTACCATCGTGGGTTGTGCGTAGTGTGATTGTAGAGATGCAAAAGTTTGTTAAACCAGATGTTGTATTTGTTGTTTTGTCTAAGGGAATTGAAGAAAATACTTTCAAGACTATGGACCTGCTATTAGCAGAGTTAGTGGTAGATGCACAGAGCTATGCTTTGCTTTTTGGTCCAACTATGGCAGAGGATATTTTAGCAGATTCCAGAGCCGCAACGATTCTTGCTAGTCCTAATCCTGATATTTTTGCAGTGTTGCAAGATTTGTTTAGGCAATCTAGGTTAGTTATGGAATATTCTGAAGAAGTGCATAGCGTGGCATTGACCGCAGTATTGAAAAATATTTATGCAATGGCTATGGGGATGGCAAGTGCTTTGGAAGTTTCTGATAATGCTAATGCTATGTTGATGGTGCATATTATTAAAGAAATGAGAATAATACTTGAGCGATTAGGTGGTAATCCAGATATTGTGTTGTCATTGGCTGGATTGGGTGATATGGTTTTGACTGGTTTTAGTAAGTATTCGCGTAATCGTGCAACTGGAAGGGAGTTGTTAGAACAGGGAAAATTATCCAAAAAGTCAGAAGGTTATACGGCTTTACCGTCTTTGGTTGAGCTTTTAGAAAATAACTTAGAAGATTTGCCATTGTTGCAGGCATTGCAATCCATTGCTATAGATGGTATGTCTGCCCAAGAGGTGATGGATTCATATCTTGATTCAAAATAAAATGAATAATATTATTTTTTTAAGAAACAAAATCATATCTTTTTTTTATCTACATTTTCTCAAACCTGTATTTTTTCGTTCTGATCCAGAAGATGTGCATGACCGTATGACTAAGATGGGTGTATTTTTAGGCAAATATCGTATCGCCAAGAAAATTGTAAATTGTCTATTTGGATTTCGTCATCCAATTTTAGAGCAGACAGTGCAGGGTATTAGGTTTGAAAATCCGATCGGACTTGCAGCTGGTTTTGATAAAGATGCTCAGCTAACAGATATTTTGCCTTCAGTTGGCTTTGGGTTTGCTGAACTTGGTTCTATTACTGGTGATGTGTGTCAAGGCAATAAACGACCAAGATTGTGGCGATTGCTAAAGTCTCAAAGTCTGGTTGTATACTATGGTTTAAAAAACCAAGGCGCTAAAATAATTTCAGAAAAGTTAAAAAATAAAAAGTTTAAAATTCCTATAGGCATTAGTATAGCCAAGACAAATTCGCCTGAAACTTGTCAGCTAGATAATGGTATCAATGATTACGCATTTGCTTTTGAATCTTTTATTAATATTGGTGACTACATTACTATAAATATTAGCTGTCCAAATGCATTTGGTGGAGAACCTTTTACTCATCCAGAACGTTTAGAAAAGCTATTGGAACGTCTTGATTGTATTGAGTATTCTAAGCCAGTATTTATAAAACTCGCAGCTAGTTTATCAAATCAGGAATTGGATGACATTTTAGATGTAGCAGCTAGACATCGTGTACATGGTTTTGTGTGTACAAATCTAGCCAAAGACCGTAACAATGCTATGGTCAAAGAAAAATTAAAAGACGACAGTATTCCATCCAAAGGCGGAATTAGTGGTAAAGTAGTACAGAATTTATCTGATAATACAATAGAGCGTGTTTATCGTAAGACTCGTGGTGCCTATACAATTATAGGAGTTGGTGGAATTTTTTCAGCTGAAGATGCGTATAAAAAAATTAAATCAGGCGCTTCACTTTTGCAATTGATTACAGGTATGATTTTTCAAGGACCGCAGGTAGTTTCTGAAATAAATCGTGGTTTGGTTAGGTTATTAAAACAAGATGGTTATTCTTCAATAGCAGAAGCTGTTGGTGTTGATGTTAAGTTAGATTGAGCTTAGATTGTTATGCTATTATTAGTTGTGACGGTAAATATAATAAAATTATATAGGAGCACCAGTTTATTAAACTATGCGAATTTATGAGTAAATTAGAGAAGTCTTTAATTAGAAAGGCAGAAAAAAATAAATATAATTTAGTTAATAAAGAAACTAGTGAAAACAAGGCTTCCAAATCAGAACAGCCTATTTGGGAACGCCAAACAGAGTTACTGGATAATTTAGCTGAACAAGGCCAAAAATTAGAACGTGAAGATTTATTAAATTTAGCTTATCGTTTGTTTGAACATTCAATAGACGATGGTTTACAAATGGCCGAAAAGTGGAGATTGACTCCAGATGAAGTTAAAGGTTGTTTAGAACGTTCCCAATTTTTTATTAAACATATTAAGTTTGCCCATAGATTAAAAAATGAATTAAAACGTAAATGCTCTAAGGTTGATTATGCAAATGAAGAAAAAATTGATGAATTAATTAAACGTTATGAAGAATTTATAGAGAAGGAAGAAGATGGTAAATATAGAGAGATTTTAGAGTCATCGGCTGAAGCTAAGGTAGATAGCCCAGAAGCCAAAAATTTACTGCAACAGATGGACAAACTTTACGCTGAATATCTAAAAGAAAGAGAATTAAAAGAGAAATCTTTTTATGACCCACGTTCAAATGGAGAACGCATAGCTGAACAACATTTGATTAAGGCTAAGCGAGCCTTGGAATATAAACATTATAGAGGTGATATTTTAAATTTAGTTTGGGCAAAGTTAACAGCCGAACAGCCAGCTTGGGTACAACAGCAAGCTAGCAAAGAGTTTAACCACAATAAATCTTTACAAGAGCAGTATACTGATTTTGAACATTATTACAAAGCAATACTCAGAGGTCAGGCATCATACCAAGAGATAGTTCTAAAATATTTTAAAAAACAAGGCTACCCAAATAAAATCATAGAACAATTCAAAACTAATAATTTAATAGATGAAAATTTAGTTCAAAAAATATCACAAGATTTTAAATTAAATGAATTTGAATTAGATAAAGCGCGCTATAGACCATTAGATATTACTTTTAAATTAGAAAACAGATTCGCCAAGACAGAATTAGTAGATGAATTAAACCAATCTTTAAAAACACATTGTGATGAAGGGGTAGAGATTATATATGATTATGACAAAGAAGAATATATTGTTAAAGATATAGACAAAGAAAAGGAAATTGATAAAAAAACAGATATTGAATATGAAATTGATTTAAAACAGGCAGAGTTTGATGAGGTTGACGACCTAACAGAAATAAATGGCAAACTAGCTTATGAAGCTCGCAAAGGTGATCAGTGGTTGGTTGTTGTTGACGGCCAACCCCAAGCAGAGTTTGATGAGGTTGACGACCTAACAGAAATAAATGGTAAACTAGCTTATAGAGCTCGCAAAGGTGATCAGTGGTTTGTTGTTGTTGACGGCCAACCCCAGGCAGAGTTTGATGAGGTTGACAGCCTAAAAGAAATAAATGGTAAACTAGCTTATGAAGCTTACAAAGGTGATCAGTGGTTTGTTGTTGTTGACGGCCAACCCCAAGCAGAGTTTGATGGGGCTTACAACCTAACAGAAATAAATGGCAAACTAGCTTATGAAGCTCACAAAGGTGATAAGTGGTTTGTTGTTGTTGACGGCCAACCCCAACAAGAGTTTGATAAGGTTTACAACATACCAGAAATAAATGGCAAACTAGCTTATAAAGCTCGCGAAGGTGATAAGGAGTTGTTTGTTGTTGACGGCCAACCCCAGACAGAGTTTGATGAGGTTTACAACCTAACAGAAATAAATGGCAAACTAGTTTATATAGCTCGCAAAGGTGATAAGTGGTTCGTTGTTGTTGACGGCCAACCCC
>WFTG01000040.1 GCA_015485655.1 Patescibacteria group bacterium
GAAGCAAAAACAGAATTTTTATCTATTACATCACATCAACTTAGAACACCGTTGTCTAGTATCAAAGGTTATCTCTCTATGATTATTGATGGAGATTTTGGCAAGTTTACCAAACATCAGAATGAGGCTTTGGGTAGAGTTTATAGTGAGGTGGAGAGATTGATTCGTTTAGTGCAAGTTTTTCTAAATGTTTCTCGTATAGAGTCTGGTCGTCTTAAAATTGCTAATATAGATTTTGATATGCAAAAATTAATAGATGATGTTATAGAGTCATTAAAACAGCCTGCAAAAAATAAGGGTTTGCAATTGATTTATAAACACGGCAAAGAGCCTATTATGTACAAGGGGGATCCAGACAAAATCAAAGACGTTGTTGTCAATCTTGTGGATAATGCTATCAAATATACCCAAAAAGGAAAAATTTGGGTGGAATCATATCTAAAGGATGAAAAATTAGTAGTTGAGGTGCATGATACAGGTATTGGTATTGAACCTTCTTATGCTAGTAGTTTATTTGAAAAATTTTCTCGCGCCAAAGGTATTGCACAAATTGATGCTTCTGGTACTGGTCTAGGGTTGTTTATAGTGAAGAAAATTATTGAAGGTCACCATGGTAGTATTCGTGCAGAAAGCGAGGGTAAAGGTAAGGGAACGACTTTTATTTTTGAATTACCACTTAACTCATAATCAATAGTAGAGAATCATGGTGAAAATATGATATACTACAATAGTATAAACATATTTTATGAAGTTAGTATCTTTGTCTCAATTAAAACAAGACATTACTGGTAAGCGTGTATTAGTACGTGTTGATTTTAATGTACAGACTGACAAAAAACAGCGTGTTTTGGAAAATGAATTGTTTCGTTTAGAAAAAGTTGTCCCGACAATCAAATGGTTGGTAAAAAGAGGTGCAAAAGTGATTATTTTGACACATAGAGGGCGTCCTCATGGTAAGTTTGTAGAAGAGTTGTCAACAAAGTATATAGTCGAGGATTTTGAAAAAATATTAGGGAAATCAATAATTACAATTCCTGGTGTTGTTGAAAATTTTGTTTATGACAGTGTCAAAAAAATGAATAACGGTGAAGTGGCATTATTGGAAAATGTGCGTTTTTATCCAGGTGAGGAGGAAAATGAGAAAAAATTCGCAAAAAAATTATCACGTTTGGCAGATTTTTTTGTTCATGATGCGTTTGCTAGTTCTCATCGTGAATCTGCATCTATTGTGGCTATAGCCAAATATTTGCCTAGTTATGCTGGTTTTCTTGTTGAGGCAGAAATAACAGAATTATCTAGTATTTTACAAAAGCCTCGCAGACCTTTTGTCGTAGTTTTGGGTGGTTCTAAATGTCATACAAAAATGCCTTTGATAGAAAAGTTATTGCCTCATGTAGATGCAATTTTGGTTGGAGGAATAGTAGCAAATACATTGTTGAAAAGTGCTCATAATAATATTGGGTCTTCTATTTTTGAAGAGGATTTTGTCTCAATAGGAAAGTTGTTTATCAAGAGTGAAAAAGTTTTTCTACCAAATGATGTTGTTTGTGATAATATTGATACAAAAAAAATAGAAGCCGAAGTTAAAAATTTTGATGAAATAGTCAAGACAGATCGTATTATTGATATCGGTACTAAAACCACGGTAGAATATGCTAATATTTTAAGAAGTGCTAAAACAATTCTTTGGAATGGTCCGCTTGGATGGATAGAAAAAAGGCAGGGTTCTCATGCCTCAGAAGCATTAGCTGAATATGTAGCTGCCTTGTCTACTTCTAGTAAGGTTAAAAGTGTTGTGGGCGGAGGAGAGACTTTGTCAATATTATCTCGTTTGAATTTATTAGATGATGTAACGTTTGTTTCTACAGGTGGTGGAGCTATGCTAGAATATTTAGTGTATAGTAATTTACCTGGTATTAATCCATATATTAAAAAATAATTTATATGTCACAAATAAAAAGTATAACAGCAAGAGAAATTTTAGATTCAAGAGGAAATCCAACTGTAGAAGCTACAGTTACAACTTCTTCAGGTATCCAGGCTACAGCCCAGGTGCCCTCTGGTGCTTCAACTGGCTCTCATGAGGCTTTAGAATTACGCGATGGTGGAGACAGGTATGATGGCAAAGGTGTGCAAAAAGCAGTAGAAAATATTATGACAGTAATTCAAGATAGTTTGATAGGTATGGATGTTGCAAACCAGCGTGAAATTGATCAAAAAATGATTGATTTAGATGGTACTAGGAATAAGAAGAGTTTAGGGTCCAATGCTATATTAGCAGTATCTATGGCATGTGCTAGAGTGGCAGCCATAAAAGCTGGCAAGCCTTTGTATAGGCATTTGGGAGATACTTTTAATATTGAGTGGAATGGTAAAATGCCTAGACCAATGATGAATATTATTAACGGAGGTCGTCATGCAGATAATGATATATCTGTTCAAGAGTTTATGATTGTGCCAAGTGCTGATACTTTTGCAGAGCAAGTGCATATTTGTGTAAGAGTTTATCATGCTTTGCACGACTTGCTAAAAGAGCAGGATTTTGGTACTGGTTTAGGAGATGAGGGGGGATTTGCTCCTAGATTACACAAAAATGAACAAGCATTACAATTATTATTGCAAGCAATAGAGAGAACTGGATATAGACAAGGTGTAGATGTGTCTTTGGCTTTGGATGTTGCTGCATCTGAATTTGCCGAAGGTCCTGTTTATACTTTTGAAGATAAAAAATTAACAGCACGTGAGTTAATTGGTATTTATGAAGAGTGGCGTGAGCATTATCCAATAATCTCTATTGAAGATGGTTTAGCTGAAGATGATTGGGCAAATTGGCAGGAGTTAACTAGTGTTTTTAGAGATAGGTTGTTAATCGTTGGTGATGATTTATTTGTAACAAATCAAGATAGACTTAAACAAGGTATTGATTTTGGTGCTGCTAATTCTATTTTAATTAAATTAAATCAAATAGGCACTGTTACAGAAACTATAGAAACAGTGCAGCTAGCGCATCAAAATAATTACACATCTATTGTTTCACATAGATCAGCAGAGACTACAGATGATTTTATAGCAGATTTAGCTATTGCGACAAATGCATTGTTTATCAAGGCGGGTGCACCAGCTCGTGGTGAGCGTGTTGCTAAATATAATAGATTACTTGTTATTGAAGAGCTTTTGAAAAAATAAATATAATAATTTTATGAAGGCAGTTAAGAAAGTTGGACCAGCTGTATTATTAATTTTAGATGGTTGGGGCAGAGCTCCGCATCAAGAGAAAAATCCAATAGAATTAGCACAAACCCCAGTAATGAATAGATTGTGGGACGAATATCCGCACACTTCATTAGGAGCATCTGGTTCGGCAGTAGGTCTATTGCCAAATCAAGATGGTAATTCTGAAGCAGGTCATCTCAATATTGGCGCAGGTCGTATTGTTGAGCAAGATGTGTTAAAAATATCAAATAGTATTGCCAATGGAACATTTAAAAAAAATGCAGCATTTGAGCAAGCTGCACGACACGTAGAAGAGCATAAATCTGCTGTCCATATAATGGGTTTGTTATCTGATAAGCATTCAGGACATTCCAATCCAGAGCATTTAATGGGTTTATTAGAGTTGTTTCGTGAAAGAGATATCTCTGAAGTTTATTTGCATTTATTTACAGATGGTCGTGATACTTCAAAATATGCTGCTCTTGGATTTGTTTCAGAATTAGAGAAAAAATTACAACAGCATGAAAAGATAGCTACTATTATGGGCAGATATTATGGTATGGATAGAAAAAAATCATGGAAAAGAACTGAATTAGCTTATGACACTTTGACACTTGGCAATGTACCAGTTTTTGATTCAGCAGAAAATGCTATTCGTGATGCTTATGAGAAAGGTCAATCTGATGAATTCATTGAGCCACGCGCTATTGGTGAGAATAATAAAATGTTACCTCGTATTAATGATGGCGATGCTGTTGTTTTTTTTAATTTAAGATCAGATAGAGCTAGGCAACTAACTAAAGTTTTTGTACAGAGTAAATTTGATCAGCTTAACCCACATAGTTTTAAGCGAAAAAAAGTATTAAAAGATATTACTTTTTCCGTTATGACAGATTTTGGTCCTGATCTTGAGAATATTCTCACAGCTTTTCCATCAGAAGATTTAGAGGGGACTTTACCAGAAGCTCTTAAAAATTATAGACAGTTATATGTTGCAGAGAGTGAGAAATTTGCTCATGTAACTTATTTTTTTAATGGCGGACATGCAGATCCTGTAGGAGGGGAGAAGCGTGAACTTGTGCCATCACCAAATGTTAAGTCTTATGATCAAACTCCAGAAATGGCAACTCCAGAGATTACAGATGTCATTGTCAATGCTCTAAGAAATGATTCATATGATTTTATTTGTGCTAATTTTGCCAATGCTGACATGGTTGGACATACTGGTAATTTAGAGGCATGTATTAAAGCAGTTCAATCTATTGATAGTCATATAGGATTGATAGTGCATGAAGTATTAAAGCGTGATGGTATTTTGTTTATTACAGCCGATCATGGTAATGTAGAAGAGATTATTACCAGTACAGGGGAGCCTGATACAGAGCATTCTACCAATCCAGTACCTTTTATAATTGTGTCAAATCATCAACATCGTATAAAGAAGTTGCCACATGGTGTGCTAGGTCATGTAGCTCCAACTATTTTGCATTGTTTGCAGGTTGATAAACCTGAACAAATGACTTATGATAGTTTAATAAAAGATTAATGAGTAAACAGTCAGTTTCAAGTATAGTTTTAATAGTTATGGATGGGTGGGGTGTAGCCCAGCCATCTGTTGGCAATGCTCTGACTTCTGAAAAGTTAGAGCATTTTGATGAAATAGCTCGTAATTTTCCTATTTATAATATTCAAGCAGCTGGTGAAGCTGTTGGTTTGCCATGGGGTGAACAGGGAAATTCTGAGGTGGGTCATTTATCTCTTGGTAGTGGTCGTATTATTTATCAAAATTTGCCTCGTATTACCAAATCAATTTCTGAAGGTAATTTTGTAGAAAATGAAGCTTTGTTGCAAGCAATTGACCATGTTACTGTTCATAATTCATCTTTGCATCTTTTAGGTATGCTTTCTGATGGTGGTGTGCATTCATATGACGAACATTTATTTGCTTTGTTAGAGCTTGCCAAGATGAAAGAGTTGAAAAAAGTATATATTCATATTTTTTTAGATGGACGTGATACACCAAAAGATAGTGCAAAAAAATATATAAATAAGTTGCAGAAAGTTATAACAAAACTGCAGTTAGGTTCTATTGCTACAATGAGTGGTAGATTTTTTGCAATGGATCGTGATAGTCACTGGGATAGGATTGAAAAATCTTATAATGCTATTGTAAAAGGAGAAAGTCATCGCAGCGCCCCTGATGCAATTAGTGCTCTTGAGACTTCTTATGCAGAAGGTGTTTTTGATGAGGAGTTTTATCCTACTGTGATACAGGAAAATGGTCAGCCAGTGACCACTATTCAAGATAATGACGCAGTGGTTATGTTTAATTTTCGTCCTGATAGAATTAGAGAATTGACTAAAGCATTGGTCATGCCAGATTTTGTTGGTTTTGAGCGTGGTAGACAATTACAGAATTTATTTGTAGTTACCATGACTGAGTATGAAAAAAATTTACCAGTTCATGTAGCATTTCCCCCACTTATAATTAGTGATCCTTTGTCTAAAGTTTTAAGTGATTATAATATCCCTCAACTGCATATTGCAGAAACAGAAAAATATGCTCATGTAACTTATTTTTTTAACGGTGGTAGAGAAGAGCCTTGGCCTGGTGAGGATCATGATTTAGTACCATCACCACGTGTAGAGTCTTATGCTGAAAAACCAGAAATGTCAGCTAGAGAAATTACTAAGAAAGTTTTAGACGCACTGGCAAGTCAGCAATATAAGTTTATTTTAGTTAATTTTGCCAATGCTGATATGGTTGGTCATACTGGAAATCTAAAAGCTACTATAGAAGCAGCTCATGTATTGGATGAATGTGTTGGAAAAATTGTTGAATTGTCACTTCATCAAGGCGGTGTAGTTATTGTAACTTCTGACCATGGTAATGCAGAAGAGATTATTAAATTAAAAACTGGAGAAATAGATAAGCAACATTCTACAAATCCTGTGCCTTTGATGTTGATTGGTGAGCAATGGCGAGGTCAGTCCTCAGTAGCTTCATTGTCAGAGTTATATTTATCAACACCAGTTGGTGTGTTGGCTGATGTAGCTCCAACAATTTTAAAACTATTTGATATAGAAAAACCAGAACAAATGACAGGGCAGACTTTAGTTTAGTTTTGCTTTTTTGATTTGAAACTTAATAAAAATATAGACCTATATAGTCTGTATTTTTATTTATTTCTCTAATATATCGGGTAAAATAGAATCAAAGCGTGTCAATTCTATTGTTATTAGAGATGTTTTATTATTTATATCTGTTAGTAAATATAAAAATTCCCCATCTTTTTGTAGGTAAGATTTATATACATTGCCTTGTTGCCAAACAGTTGCTGTGTTGCGAAAGTCTCTATTATCTCTTTCTATAAGTTTGACTTCTTGTGGGAATATAGCAATGACATAGTTATTGTCATAATACCATTTTGCTTGTTTGATTGGCGTACTTACCCTAGTAATTAAGTTAGAAGTTCTGTTTTTGAGATTATATGTCCATATCTCCCATTCATTGTTAAGTAATAAAGTATCTTTTTTTTCGTTTATTTCCCAAGAGTTTACATTTTGTATAAGGTATGATGTATTATTAAATTCTTCCTCATCTAAAGTAAACAAATATAAAATCTTTGTAGATGGAGAATAAACTATTGCTTGTTTTTCTATAATGTCTATAATTTGATAGTCATGTGAATATGGGAGTTGATATAGTGGAAATTTTTCTCCACTCATAGATATAGTTGTGAGATAAACAGGGTTGGTATTTGTTATAGCATATAGTGTATTATCTTTATAAAAATAATTACTAATTTTTTCATCTATAATTTTTTGTTTTGTTTTGGTATTAATATTATATGAATACAATATTTCATTTTCAATATATGTGATTATAGATGTGTTACTTGGGTGAAATGCTACATTTTTTATATTTTGAGATATAGTTTTATTTAGGTTGTATATGTCACTGTCTATTTTATAGAGCCAGTATGTATTATTGTTATATAAAATGACATACTGACCATTTTCTGACCAGTTGAATGTAATTGGATTAGAAATCTTAGTTTCTAGTATTCTTGTCATTGATTTTGTTGATATGTTGTATTGTTGTATACCTGTTGAATCTTGGAATAAAATAAATCTTTCTTGTGGGTCAATAGAGAAGTTTAATATATCATTATTTATCAATTTATTGATTTTAGGATTTTGTGGCCAAAGAATTATATTATTAGCAAATGATGTTTTTTTGCTTTCTACGTTTATCTTTTTATGCCAACTTTGAAAACCTTCTTTTTCAATTCTTACAGAGTAAGTGTTTGGTGTGAGTTGGTTTAGCCTCAAGGGCGTATTCTCTTTTACTAATTCATTATTGATATAAACTTGTGCATCAGTTGGTTGGGTTGTAATAAATAAGCTACCAGTAGTTTTGATATTTTTTTGATATATGTCAAACTTGTAGCCAGATGTATAGAATATAATCAATGACGCAGAGATGATAAATAAGACAATTGCGTTGATGTAAATAAAAC
>WFTG01000041.1 GCA_015485655.1 Patescibacteria group bacterium
AGTATGCAATTGTAGCTTTCTCGTGCTTATTTAACATACCTTTATTGTAGCAAAAAATAAGTATTAAAAAAGTAGAGACGTAAAATTTTACGTCTCTACTTTTTTATTTTGCGTTTTTACTTTTAAATAATATAAAAATTAACTATTCTTTGTTGTGAGTTGCAATATTTAAAACCTCCTCTGCTTGATTTTCAGATAAATCTACTATTTTTTTCGCTAAATCCTTTATTTCATGCAACTTGCCTTCAATAAACTCTAATTGTTGCAAGTTATTATCAATCTCTTGCAAACTTTTCTGTGCTTGAGTTGGTTCAGACTCTGGTTTTATCATGGGAGTAAATTCACCAGTTGAATCAAAATTTTCCATACGTTCACTAATTTCAGTAATCTTTTGTAACATAGCCTCAATCTGTTGTTGAGACTCCTCTAAGCTAGTTGTTTTATTGATTAATCCATTAATGAATTCTGTCAAATCATAAACATCAAACGAAAAATTATTTGCTTCTACAACATCTTTTATTTGTTCTATTTTTTCTTTGGCGTTTTCAACTAGCATTTTATCTCCTATTTCCTCGCCAAACTCTACTGCATCTTGCATAGCTTGTTCATGGGTTGTTACTCCAGCTGCTTCTAAATCTTCTGGCGTTATTTCACTATCATCTAGAATTCTAGTGTCTTCTACCTCCCTGGGATGTCTTTTTTTATTTAATTTCTCCATATGTAAAAAATTAATAATTGGACCATTTACCCACTAATTTTACCCCTCATCTGCGAAATGTCAAATAAAAAATAAGAATTAAAATTATTACAAAATAAAAAAGCCACCCTAATTTAAGAGAATATTTAGAGAGGGTACCGAATTCCAAAAAATATATAATTTAACAAAAATCTACAATTCTTTTTTCAAATACTTACCAGTATAGCTTTTTGAATTTTTTACAACATCCAGTGGTGTTCCTTCTACGACTACTTGACCACCTTTATCACCACCTTCTGGACCTAAATCTATAATCCAGTCAGCGTTTTTTATAACATCTAGATTATGTTCAATGATTAATATTGAATTGCCTTTGTCTACTAGCTGGTCTAAAACATATAATAGTCTCTTCACATCTTCAAAATGAAGACCAGTAGTAGGCTCATCTAGAATATAAAGAGTTTTGCCAGTGGCACGACGAGATAGTTCAGTTGCCAATTTCACCCTTTGCGCTTCACCACCAGACAATGTAGTTGCGGACTGGCCAAGCTGTATATAACCCAAACCAACTTCGTGCAAAGTTTTTAATTTACTATGAATATTAGGAATATTACTAAAAAAATTCATTGCCTCCTCTACAGTCATAGATAATATATCTGCAATTGTTTTGTTGCGATAATGAATTTCTAATGTTTGTTGATTATAGCGCTTGCCATGACATTCTTCACATTCCACATACACATCTGGCAAAAAGTGCATCTCTATCTTCACCATTCCATCCCCCTGACAAGCTTCGCAACGCCCACCTTTTACATTGAAACTAAACCGACCTGGACCATATCCACGCAACTTTGCCTCTGGTAGTTGGGTAAACAATTCACGAATTGGCGTAAAAACTCCAGTATATGTTGCGGGATTAGAACGAGGTGTTCTACCAATTGGCGATTGATCAATCACAATCACTTTGTCCAAATTTTCCAAACCATCAATAGCTTTGTGCGCTCCAGCCATAGCTTTGGCTCTATGAAAATGAGCACTTAGAGCTTTGGCTAAAATATCAGTCATCAGCGTTGATTTACCAGAGCCAGAAACACCAGTAATACAAACAAACTTACCCAAAGGAATCTCAACATCTATATTTTTCAGATTATGCTCACTAGCACCACGCACTGTAATAGATTTGCCATTTCCCTCTCTATATTTTTTTGGAGCTGTTATTGACTCTGCGCCAGAGAGATATTTGCCTGTGATTGATTTTTTATTTTTTTGAATTTCCTTAGGCGTGCCTACTGCAATTACCTTACCACCTTTCTCACCAGCTCCTGGTCCAATATCTATCACATAATCAGACTGTAAAATCATATCTTTGTCATGCTCTACAACCAATACAGTATTTCCCAAAGAACGAAGATTTTTCAAAGTTTCAATCAATTTATCATTATCTCGCTGATGAAGACCAATAGATGGCTCATCTAGGATATATATTACTCCCATAAGAGAAGAACCAATCTGCGTAGCCAAACGAATACGTTGCGCTTCACCACCAGATAGTGTTGAAGCTGAACGATCTAGTGTCAGATAATCCAAGCCAACATTTTGTAAAAACTGCAAACGAACCAATACTTCTTTCAAAATTGGTTTCGCTATTGTAAGCTGGTTTTTTAACAATCCATAACCACTACTTTTTAGAGACAATCCCTTGAAAAAAGGCACAGCATCTGAAATAGTCAATCTAGTTACTTCAGCAATATTTTTGTTACCCACTGTCACGCCTAATATCTCTGGGGTAAGTCTTTTGCCTTCACAAACCGGACAAGGCAAAACTCTCATATACTGCTCTATCTCGTTGCGAACATAATCTGACTCTGTTTCACGATGTCGGCGTTCTAGATTTGGAATAACCCCTTCAAATGACGAAGCAAGTTCGCCTGTAAAAGAATTACTATCAAATCCTACTTGATACTTTCTATCACCTGTACCATGTAGAACTATATCTAATTGCTTTTTGGTCAATTCTGAAACTGGTACATCTAGAGAAAAATTATTTTTATCAGCTGCAACTTTCAAAATTCGCATATACCAACTTTGATTTGAACTAGTGCGAAACCACGGACGAATAGCGCCTTGGGCTATAGTTAATTTCTTATTTGGAATAACTAACTCCGGATCCACCTCTAGCTTCGTGCCTAATCCTGTGCATTTTGGACAAGCGCCATGCGGAGAATTAAATGAAAAATTTCGTGGTTCAAGTGGCGGAAGATTAACACCGCATTTAGCACATGAAAAATGTTCAGACAAAACAATATCCTCACCTGTATCTGCTCTATTTACTATAACTAGACCATCGCCTAAATCTAGAGCTGTATTCAGAGAATCAGACAATCTCTGCTTGTCATCTTTGTCATCTTTATTAACAACTACTCTATCTACCACAACATCTATAGAGTGTTTAAGTTTTTTATCAAGAGTCTTATCAAGCGCTTCTTCAATAGAAATAATCTCACCATCAATACGCAATCTCACATAACCAGCTTTCTGAGCTTTGGCAATTGCGCCAAAATGCTCACCTTTTTTATCACGAATAAAAGGTGCTAGTAAAGTAATTTGCGTGCCTTTTGGCAAGCTCAAAATTGTTTTCAAAATCTGTTGAGCAGTTTGTGATGAAACTGCATCACCGCACTTTGGGCAATGCGGAATACCAATTCTGGCATAGAGTAAACGAAGATAGTCATATATCTCTGTTACAGTTCCTACGGTAGAACGTGGATTGTGTGAAGTTGTTTTCTGATCTATAGAAATAGCTGGCGATAATCCGTCTATTCTATCTACATCAGGTTTATCCATAAGTCCAAGGAATTGACGCGCATAAGCTGATAAACTCTCAACATAACGTCTTTGTCCTTCTGCATATATAGTATCAAAAGCCAAAGATGACTTTCCAGAACCAGACAAACCAGTTATCACAACTAGTTTATCGCGAGGAATCTCAACATCAATATTTTTCAAATTGTGAACCCGTGCACCTTTTACTACAATAGCGCCGTGTAAATTTTTAACTGACTTTTTCTTTGGCATGAAATAGTATAAAAAATATTTTAATAAGTATTCAAGACTGGCAATGAGTATACTAGAAAAAATGAATTTGGTCAAGAATAAGCAACCCAGGTCCTTTATATTAAAATAACACTATTTTCTGCTAATTAAATATCTAAATTTACTTGTAGGACAAAAAATATAAGTTTATAAAAAATAAAAATCAACTAACAGCCAAACAAAAATGAGATACCAAAAAAACAACTTAAAAATCAACAAATAATAATTCAAGATTTTCTCCCAATAGTACAAATAGCAGTTGCTATAGATGGGCGTTTATTTTTTGAATATAATTCATTTTTTATAATTTTCAGACCCGCTCTCTGCAACATATAACGAAATTCATTTTTACGAAAACCATGTATATACCGATTCATTAACACTTCTCTGTATTTATTCTTCCAAGTTATAAATATATCGCCTTTAACAAATACTCTCCAAGGATGTGATATAGCTTGCTTATATAAATCAAATTTTCTCCAATATACACGACTCCAAATATACCAATTAGCACTACATATATACCCTCCTGGCTTTAATAAAGTATATAATTTACGTACTACTTTCATCCTAGCTCTAGCAGATGGTAGATGATGAATACTGGCAATAACACATATAACATCAAATGAATCATCAATGAAATCTAAATCATCCATATCACCTTCTTGCCACTGACAATTTACATTATGATATTGCGAACCAAAAACTTTTCTTGCTTCAGATAATAATCCAATACTTATATCTATTCCGACATAATCAACGGTTTTGCCAGTTTGATGCAATGCCTCAACTAGATGGCCAGCGCCACACCCTACATCTAAAATTTTCATCCCAGATTGAATGTTATCACGCAACCAAGTCTCTATACATTTACCAGAGGGCCAAGAAAAACTACGCGTTGCAGAATAATCAGAATGTATGCTATTGTACCCATCGCGAACTAATGTTTTAATACCTATACGACTTTTACGCATATTTATATTTTATGAATTCAAAAATAAATAACAATCAAACAAAAACTAGAGATAAAGCCATTACAAAGATTGTCATGACTACTATTGAAAAACGCCCAAAAACTGAAAATGACTTTATGGCTATTAATCGTCGTATTGCTAGTAAATATAACTTACCGCCACAACCAAAAAATCTCTTAAGGTTAGTATATCAAAAACTAATAGATAATAATAAAATAACAGAAGATCAACAAACTGCCAAATTTTTCAAAATCAGACCCATTCGCACTTTGTCTGGTGTAACTCCAGTAACAGTTCTGACCAAACCAGCTGGCTGTCCTGGTAAGTGTATATACTGCCCTCAGGAACCAGGTATGCCTCGCAGTTATCTATCCACTGAACCAGGAGCTATGCGAGCAGTTGCAAACCGCTTTGATCCTTATATGATGGTTCATAACCGCCTGCGTGCTTTATATATAAACGGTCATCAACCAGATAAAATTGAGTTGCTAGTATTAGGCGGTACCTGGTCTGCTTATGATAAAGATTATAGAGAATGGTTTATCAAGAGATGCTTTGAAGGTGCTAATTATTTTACATACAAATATAACAATAAAAAAATTCCAAAAAACAAACGTTCCTATACTTTAGCTCAAGCACAAAAAATCAATGAAACTGCAGATTATAGAATCATAGGCATCACGCTAGAAACTCGTCCTGATTGGGTAGATGAGGAAGAAGTAAAACATCTTCGTAGACTTGGCTGTACACGCGTACAACTTGGTGTACAATGTCTAGATAACAAAGTGCTAGAATTGATAAAACGAGGTCATACTGTCCAAGACAGTATTAATGCAACTAATTTACTCAGACAAAATGGTCTAAAAATAGATCATCATGTTATGCAGAATCTACCTGGAGCAACTCCCAAAATTGACCATGATACTCTAGTCGGCGTCTTTGACAATCCAGGACTAAAGCCTGATCAAATCAAAATCTATCCCACTATTGTCAATAAATATGCTCCACTATATAAATGGTGGAAGAATGGTAAATACAAGCCATATGGCCATGACAAATTATTCAAGTTACTTATTGAATTAAAAAAGAAAGTTCCCTACTACTGTCGCATCAATCGTGTTATTCGTGACTTTCCAAAAGAAAGTATTCAAGCCGGCAACGAAATTACCAACTTACGTGAAATGCTAGACAAAGAAATGAAAAAACAAGGACTAACATGTCATTGCATTCGTTGTCGTGAAGCTAGAAAAATAGAAACAGTCAAAAATGCTAAATTATTTATTGAAAAATATACAACAGACGGTGGTACTGAATACTTTATTTCTTATGAAAATCCAGATAGATCTATTATTTTTGGATTTGTTCGGTTACGAATAAACAACCATGAAGCTAATGTTATATTTCCAGAACTAGAAAATGCAGCTATCATTCGTGAGCTTCATGTTTACGGCCAAGTCGTCAGGCATGATGATAAAAACGCTAAAAAAATTCAACATCAAGGACTAGGGACTAAGC
The DNA here is from genome assembly GCA_015485655.1 of Patescibacteria group bacterium. Classification (GTDB taxonomy): domain Bacteria; phylum Patescibacteriota; class Patescibacteriia; order S139-126; family S139-133; genus S139-133. The sequence continues at coordinate 6,280 of WFTG01000041.1, forward strand.
TGATGCAAAAAGCTGAAAAAATAGCCAAAGAAAAAGGTATTCAAAAAATGGCTGTGATTTCTGGAATTGGTGTACGTGAATATTATAAGAACAAACTAGGTTATCATCTAGAGGGAACTTATATGGTGAAAAATTTATAACAAAAAAGCGCCATGATTAATTTAACCACAGCGCAAAAGAATTAAAAATATACAGGACGCACAATGCATGCACCATCTGCAAAGTACTGATCTGCCTCTACTCCTAAATCATAATCAATGCACATCTCGCCCCGATTATTAGTATAAACCAAGGGATGGCGGTTGTTTTTGAACAAAGTGCCAAAGCAATAAGTTCCAATCAAAGTATCAAGAACAACGCCATTGAAATAACGCAAAAATCGTCTCAATGCCAATATTTCAAGAAGGGTGATGCTTTTTTTGAAATCAATATCTGACCTCTGAATTCCTTTGGAAGCCTCGTTTTGCGCATCTACCAATATGATACTGGCATGATTACGCAATTCATGCTCACGTCCAAATGTATAATCAATAACAACATTCAGACTTGTATCAAAAATATTATTAGAACGAGCCGGGTTTCTACCACCTGACAACAATGCCTCATGACCAATATCAGGATGTGTCATTATGTACCAATACTCTTTGTTGAGATCAGGAACTGTAGGTTTGGGAACATTGTCAAAATTAACAAATATACCAAACTCGCTCTGATATAAACGAGTCCACATATCACGAGCTGTATCAAAATCATACATAATACATTTCTCCTATATATTTATGATTAATATTGTAAAAGATCGATATCGCATTCTTTCACAAAGAAATAAAAATGTCAATATTTGCATTCATTGATTGATAGATATAACATTGTTATACTAAAAATATAATCAAAATAAATCCTATGAATTATCCAAAAATAATCATAGCCTCAGGGCCTGTAATAATAGAAAATAACACAGTCTTACTAAATCAACATGGTGATAAAAATATGTGGAAATTCCCAGGTGGTCGTCTGGAGAATTTTGAATTTGATGATTGGAATGAATCTTTAGAAGAAACAGCACGACGCGAGGTGAAAGAAGAAATGGGTATAAATATAAAAATTATAAAACCTCTAAAAACTATGTGTGTTCCCCGTCCTAACCATGATGATGAATATGTTGTACTAGTGCATTTTCTAGCTGAACGAATTGGTGAAATTATACCTGGTGAAGATATTGAAAAATGGGATTGGTTGGATATTAATAACCTACCTGATAATTGCGCACCAAATGTGAAGGTTGTTTTGGGAAGTTTGTAAAATATCATTGCGAAGGAGCGAAATGAAACGAAGTGACTGTGATAATCCACTATCGTTCCGTTTCTCCCGCCTAGCTATGGCGGGCAGGCGCGATGATATTATAATTAAAATTTTAAAAATGACAAAAATAAACAAACTAGAAAATATAAAAAACTTTGACCCTGATATTTTCAATGCCCTAGAATCAGAAAAACATCGTCAACAACAAGGTCTAGAACTTATTCCTTCAGAAAATTACGTATCCCCTGCTGTACTAGAAGCACTAGGAAGTGTAGCAACTAATAAATACTCTGAAGGCTATCCAGGCAAAAGATATTATGGCGGTAATCAACACATAGACGTATTAGAACAACTAGCTATAGACAGAGCTAAACAACTTTTCTCAGCTGAACATGTAAATGTCCAACCACTCTCTGGCGCACCAGCTAATATTGCTGTTTATTCTGCCCTGCTTGAACCAGGTGATACTGTACTCGGAATGGATCTAGGACATGGCGGACATCTTACACATGGCCATCCTATAACATTTATGGCGAAAATTTATAACTTTATCCGGTATAAAACTGATACAGAAACAGGTTTGATAGATTATGACAATCTGCTAGAACTAGCACGAGAGTATAAACCAAAAATGATTCTAGTTGGCTATTCTGCTTATTCTAGAATTATTGATTGGGATAAGATTAAAAAAATTGCAGATGAAGTCGGCGCTCTAACTATGGCAGATATAGCACATATTGCAGGGTTAATCGCAGGTGGCGTTGTAGAAAATCCAGTACCCTTGTTTGATGTGGTAACTACAACCACACATAAAACTCTACGAGGTCCACGCGGTGGTATGATTATGTGCAAAAAACAACATGCCAAAGCAATAGACAAAGCCGTCTTCCCTGGACTCCAAGGTGGTCCACATGAAAACAACATCGCAGCTAAAGCTGTAGCATTCCGAGAAGCTCTACAACCAGAATTCAAAACTTATGCTGAACAAATCTTAAAAAATGCTAAAATCCTAGAAACAAAATTCAAAAACTATGGTATAAAAATTTGTTTTAACCAAACTGATAATCACTTACTTTTACTTGATGTAACACCACTGGGAATAACTGGTAAACAAGCACAAATAGCCTTAGACAAAGCTCATATAACACTAAATATGAATATGATACCAGATGATCCACGCAAACCAATGGATCCATCAGGCATACGTTTAGGAACTCCAGCTGTAACAACTCGTGGAATGCGTGAACCTGAAATGGAGGAAATTGCCGATCTGATATATGAAGCACTCACCAATCATGAAGATGAAGCAAAACTTGTAGAAATAAAAGAAAAAGTTATAGAACTCACTAATAAATTTCCGCTTTATCAATAACTTTTTTGAAAATTATCAAAAAAAATAAAAACCCTGTATCTATATTATATATAACAGGGTCAGTGTTTTTGAATTAAAAAATCCTTTATTTTATCCAACCAATCATTTTGTTGCTGGTGATGTATTGCCATCTTTTTTCTACCAAAGCAATATTATAAAATGACACAATCATCACAAATATTAAAAACAAATAAAACATAATGGCCATATCTTGATGAAAATAATGAGATGGCTTAAACAAAACAACAAGCATTGCAATCAACACAGCTAAATTAACAAGCAATGCAAATTCTGAATTGGTAAAACGACAACTAAATATACCTACTGCCACCCACAACATCACAACCAGAAACTTAATCAAAAATGACAACATAGCAAAAAACTCTATAACAGTTTGTTCAGTTTGAAACAAATGAACAAAAATCATTATTGCTATTGCTATGAATAACATGCTGATAAACTGAGCCATTCTGATGATTAACCCACTCCTCATGTTTACCCCCTTTGATTTGGATAATAAAAGATTTAATTGTTACAGAACACTTTTGCTTTTATATTAAAAAATAAAATAACAACAGTCAACTAATTGACATTATGATAGAATAAATATAAAGTCAACAAGATATTAACAAAAACTATGGAAAACAAATCTGAAAACCATTTTCAACACAATAATAAAATTGAATTATTAGATGGTCGTATACTTGCAGATACAATAAATCATAAATTAAGAAGGATTATAGTAGAGGAAAATCTACAGCCAACTTTAGCTGTAGTACTTGTAGGAGATGACCCAGCATCGCATTTATACGTTAATCTAAAGAAAAAAGCCTGTGAAAAAATCGGTATAGAAGTATCTACATACTTTTTAGATAAACAATGCACACAAGCAGAAGTAGAAGAAACAATTCAATGGCTTAACAATGACGAAACATGTGATGCAATATTAGTACAATTGCCACTTCCTAAACATATTAACACAGATAAAATCATAAATCTTATTCAACCTGACAAAGACGCTGATGGTTTTCATCCAGACAATCTAAAAAAAATGTACAGCAACCAAGCTACAGTATTTCCAGCACCAGCACATGCTGTCGTACGACTCATAAAATCATCTGACTATTTTCGCTCTGGCCTCACCACCGCAGTTATATCTAACAATGATATTTTTTTTCAACCCATCAAACATCTATTACAACCATATAATATAATAACTACATACTACTCACCTGATGACATTGAATTGATTAACAAAGAATCAAAATCAGCTGATATCATCGTAGTTGCTGTAGGTCAACCTAATTTTATTAACCAAAACCATATACAAAAAGATGCTATTGTCATAGATGTTGGCACAAATCGTCAAGACAACAAAACTATAGGAGATGTTGATTTTGATAATGTAAAAAATATTGCCGGATCCATAACCCCAGTTCCAGGTGGAGTTGGACCTATGACTATAGCTTGTTTACTAGAAAATGTTGTAAACCTTCATAAACAAAAGAGCTAGTTAACTAGCTCTTTTAAAAAAATTAAATCAAAGATTGTTGGTAGGCCGACGACTTACCATTTAGTTTAGCAGAGAAAATTCTCATCCTGTCAAAAACCTTTTCCTTCTGATCTGTATGAGAAAAGGCTGTTACTCTTTTTTCATCAACACTTCTGATGTCCAACAATGTAGTATAACGCGTTGTTGGTTCATTTGGTCCAGTTTTTGATTTTATATACACAATCTCCAACTGCCTATGTTCTACCAAAGCCTGCTCTATCAAATCATCAACAGGCATTTCTGTGCTCCATTTTACTGGAATTTTGGTTGGAGTACCAGATTCTAAATACCAAACATAACCATGATTTTTACCATACTCATACACATCTCTAGTAACACGCACATCATCCAAACAATAATTTTCTAATTTATCCCATTGACCTAAACGATAGTAACGAATAGCGTCTAAACCAGAACCAGATTTTCCTTCTGCCAATGTAGTTGAGGCAACATTATCTAGTTTAACACGAAAACCAAGATAATCCTGAAAATCCTTCATCATATCTAACTGTGGAATATTTGATAAATTCACTTTTTTCAAATACGGTTGTAATACTACATTATCAAAATGTATAGAATTAAACCCTATCAACAGATCACAATCCTCCAACCATAACTCAAACTGCTCTAGTTGATTTTCACGCAATGCATAATACTGATTATCAGTATAATTATACACACCAGCTACAGAAATTTCTAAAAGATGCGTATTTTCATAACCTCCCACCTCGTCAAATGTTCGCTTTGTTTCTAAATCGTATACAAGTATATGTCCCATATAATAAAAAATAAATTAAACCAATTAAAAAAGGCATACTATTTGCAATATAACCTTTTTAAAAAAACAAAACCTCCTAAATTATTCTGCCAGCTTCCAAAATTTATGATAACGACGTTTAGCTGCCCAAATTTTCAAAGCCAATAACACAAATATCAATCCAATCCACAAGAAAAAAACTACAGCTAATATAACCAATGCTTCTGGGAAAAAGAAAATCAATACAGCCAATGCTATCAAAGTTATACCTTGTAAAAATAAAGCCCAAAAAATTGAATTAATAGTACGATTGAGATAATGAAAAAATTCTTTTGTCATCATGGGGATTGTGATTAAATATATATTTATTATAACTTTTTAGCTTATGAAATACAAACTAGTCCAATGATACATCAACACCGACAGCTTCTGCTATTGAAGAATAACCATCTTGTTTTAATAACCTAACCAAACCTCTGTTTATTTCAGAAATTACCTGCGGTCCTTGAAAAATCATACCTGTAATCAATTGCAAAAGTGAAGCGCCTGATTTAATTTTTTTATACGCATCTTCAGCTGAAAAAATTCCACCAACTCCTATAATTGTATAGGCGCCACGAGTTTTACGATAAACACGCTCTATTGTATTATCAGATAAATTCTGTAC
>WFTG01000042.1 GCA_015485655.1 Patescibacteria group bacterium
CCACTATACTATCAAAATGCTTCTTTGGAATAACTAATGTATGTCCAAATTGCTTAGGCATAATATCCAAAAACGCCATAACATCATCATCCTCATAAATAATCTCTGCAGGAATTTCATGTTTTGTAATTTTACAAAAAAGACAATTTTCCATAAATTTAGAATTTAATAATTAATATCAAAATTTTTTTACTAACAAAATAGTAAATTTTTCACTCAATAGTGCAAAAATAAAAATCAGTAAAATCCCAAAAAAACCAAAAGTGCCCCATGCCATAGGCAACCAAAAAACCAAAAGCACCCATAAAATCACACGAAACAACCAAATATCAAAGTTTGTCAGTTTTATTATTTCTTTTGTTTTATTATTATTTTTTTCATGACCAAAAGGAGCCAACCATAATACACCAGCCAAACTAATAAGTAAAACAAACAATACCCAATGAGGCATAAAAATAGTTGAAACTAAAAATGGCTTCACATCTTCCAAAAAAAATAAAACAATCATATAGACCAATGACCATTTCAAAATCATATTGAACAATCTATACAAATATTTTTTAGTTTCATTTGTCATTGAAAAACACGCTTGATTGCTAAAAATATTTTCTCACCCACATTACCCCATGTTATAGGTTCTTTGCGTAAAATAAACTTTAGTGACTTTATTTTAATGCTTTGACCTCGATCATTCAAACCTGGCGCAGATATAACAAACTTCAACTTGCGACCATCTTTGTACAAAGTATCAATATAATACGTAGAAGTTGCATATGTCCAATCACCACTTGACACTGGTTCAGAATATTTTGCTATAACATAATCAAATTTTTCTAAATCAAGAAGGTGATTATATCCTGAAACATTGAGACGACTAAATCCTTCTGGTAAAGGAAAATTATAATTTACAATTTTAGCATTTTTAGGTGGTCCTAATAAAAAATTTTCTATACTGCTATAATTTGCTTGTTTTTGACACAACCACCAAGCACGCTCCTTATCACGAAGACATGGCCAATTAATATTTTCAAACAACAAATTTTGCACACCATTCCAAGCAAAATTCCACCCATCTTCACTAGTTTGTGCGCCAAACTGTATAAATGGCACACCGTCTGCCTGATATTCCAGTACAACATCAACAGAATCATATCGTCGTGGCAAAACCATATCAAAGTACACAGGATCAATATAAACATCCCAGTAGGGATCTTTTGTAAAAAATTTTATATTATTAACACGCAACTCAGGATTTGGACCTGAAACCATCACATGCTCAGAGCCTAAGCTATGTTCTATAACACGAGTACCATCAACATCCAGATCTATATATATTACAGATATAACAATGCCTAATAAAACAATAGCAAAAACAACGTGCAAAAGTTTAAAAATAATTTCTGGAAATTCTTTCATATATACATTATAACACAAACTCTAAAACACAGACTTATCGTATCTGAATAAAACAGGTATACTAATATCATGATAAAGAATATATTAAAAAATAACACAATCTGGATTGGCGGAGCTGAAATATGGTTCAAAATATCTACATTTGCAGTATTGATGGCAATTGCGCGTATATTTGGAGATGTTATATTTGGACAAATTGCTTTTGTTTTTGCTTATCTACAATTATTTCAAATTGTACTGGACTTTGGCTTGCATTTTATTCTTATTCGTGAAATCAGCCAAAACCTTGCACAAACAAATAAAACTTTAGCTAAATTCCTAGGGTTCAAAGCAATTCTCGGTCTGGTTATTATCACAGGAATGATTGCAACGACCTTGCTATTACAAAAACCCGCCATCACAATACTGTATATAGTCATCTTAGGAATATTCCCAATAATAGTTTCTACAAATGAATTACTCAGATCAGTATTTAGGGCACATGAAAAATTCAAATTAGATGCAATTACAAAAATAACAGAATCTACAATTCTGCTAATTAGTGTCAGCTTTGGACTATATACAGAATCAGTACCATTTACACTAGCTGGTTATAGCATAGCCAGTATTGCCGGTCTGTTGATTATTTTATTTTTATATAAAAAAAATAACTTTCAAATATCATTTATTTTTTCTAAAAAAACATTTCTTGATATTTTCAAAAAATCTTGGCCACTGGCCCTGGCAGGAATATTTGTTATTGTGTACTTTAGAATTGATACAATTATGTTGTCTTTTATGACTAGTGATCAAGAAACTGGCTGGTATAATGCTGCTTATAACTTTATTTTTACATTTATATTTATTCCATCATTTATAATGATGTCATTTTTTCCTAAACTATCACAATTTGCTAAAAAATCAATCACGTCATTAAAAAAACTATACACACAAAGCCTATTTTTAATTACAGGTCTGGCAATTATACTAATGGGAATATTATTCATAACTGCGCCTTGGGCTATCTCTCGCATATACGGAACAGAATTTTTACCTGCTGTACCAGTGCTAAGAATTCTAACCTTGGCTGTATTTATGTCTTATGTTTCACACGTTTGGCTATTTACTCTAACAGCTCTAAAAAAACAAATTTTTTACACTTGGGCAGTTGGGTTTGGCATGATTATCAATATTGCATTGAACTATATCTTTATTCCAAGGTTTGGCATAATAGCTGCTAGCTGGACAACAGTTATCACAGAAGTTATCACAGGTGGTGTTATTTTTATTGCTTGTCAGTATCTTTTATATAAAAAAGAAAAATCAGATTTGGTATAATACAATCATGAAACAACCAAAAGTCAGTATAATAATATTACACTGGAAACATGTATCCGACACTGTACATGTTTTAGAATCTTTAAAAAAAATAACTTACATCAATTTTGATGTAATATTATTACTCAATGGTTGCACAAATGATGATAAAATTACTTTAGAAAACACTCAGTCACAGTGGGAAAAACTCACCATACTACATGAAAAAGAAAACACTGGCTTTGCCGACGGTAATAATATTGCGATTAGATATGCTCTAGAACACAGCCAACCAGATTATATTCTCACACTCAACAATGACACTGAAGTTTCTGAAAATTTTATTGAAAAATCCATAGCCAAAGCAGAACAAGGCTTTGACATGGTGCAGTGTCTAATGTATGAATTTGATAACCGCCAAGTTATAGATTCAGCTGGAATTAGGTTGAGTAAAAGCCTACTTCCCTTTAATATAAAAAATATCAACCAACATCCACAATTCTGTCCAACAGCTGGAGCAGCGCTGTATTCAACCAAACTATTACAAAAAATCGCCATTGACAGACAAATCACTACTGGCTTTACTAATAAAATTGTTAAAGATTATTTTGACAGTGATTATTTTGCTTATGCAGAAGATTTAGACCTTGGCTTTCGGGCGCGTTTGGCTGGATTTGACTCTGCTCTAGCAGAAGAAGCAATTATTTATCATAAAGGCTCTGCCTCTACAGCAAAAATGTCTGACTTTGCCATATATCACACCTATCGTAATCTCATCTGGACACTTATCAAATGCGCTCCAAACAGTTGGTATTGGCGTTATGGAATATTTTTTATTATTGGACAGATTGCTATCTTGATAAAAAATTTTAGCAGAAGACAGCACAAACAAATCATCAAAGCTTGGAAAGATGCATGGAAAAGCAAAGAAATATTCCAACAAGAAAAAAAACATATCTATAGTTACAAAAATACAAAAATATCCAAGCATCTAATTGACTCTTCTCTTTTTTAAAAAAATAAATAAAAAACAAGGCACATACTTAATGCCTTGCTATATAAAATTATTCAACCAAAAACGGTTTATAAAACCAAAATTTCTGGTTATTAAAACTGGCTACAACAACCCATTTCCATGTTCCCTGATACAGGGTATCAAATGTTATGTGCCATTGGTTGTTGTGCTGAGAACTGGTAAGCTCATATGTAACCGGTACAAAAGTATTTCTTTGAAATACATCCGGCACATACTCCACAGATACCTGAACCAATTCAAATATTGAATTGGCTAAATTGCCTTGCACAGTAAAATCTGCACCTTCGGCAGTATCTATACTGTCAGGAAATTCTACCAATAACATCTCATCAGATGTTGCATCCTGAGCATAAACAGAAATGGAAACAAAAAATACTAAGATGATAATAAAAAACTTGGTCATGACAGACCTCCTTTTGGATTATATGAATGATGTTATTGTCAAAAAACTATATTCGTCTCCCAATATAAACACAAAAAATAAAATTTGTCAATATCTCCAAATATAAACATCACCAATTATTATCTCTGGCTTACCTAATATATCAACAGTTTCTTTGTACACACGATCATTTATCCACTTGTCCTCATTCATATAAAAACAAGTTTGATCTAGAGTTACACGCTTTGCCCAATCCAATAATTCTGTATCAGGATATTGGCTCATTTTTTCAAAAATCTTCACACGTTCAGGTTGTGAATATTCAAAACCAACTGGAAAACCACCACCAATAACATCACGACCAGATACAGCCTCCAGAGCCAACAAAGGCCAAGTGTTGGCAACTATACAATAATTATCATCAGACTTATCAATCTGCTCCCACACATATTTTGCTGCGTTATACTCATCTAGAGTTACAACTTGCAACAATGGACCTGAAGCATATGTAGATGAAGCTACAAATGCCAGCACAACTGCAGATAGTAAAACTTTTGTGTTCCATGGGATATAATTTTTTTTCTCCAAAAAATAAGAAATGCCCAAAGCCACAAAAACAGACATGAATAACACTATGGTCTGATCAAGTCTTCTGGCTAAAATATGATTACCATCAAGATAATACCAAGAGATGATATAGTTACCCATAACCACAGTCAACAACAAAATAAACAATCTAGGCACAGCTTGCCTTTTTAGATATTTTACACATCTTATTCCAACTGATATTACAAACCATATCAGAATTGTAAAGAAAAACGGCCACAGCCTAAATGACAACAATGACACTGGGGCATGGTCAGCTCTGGTTTGGTTAAATAAAAAATTCCCCTGGTCTATATGTCCAACTTGTGGCAAAAATGCAACTAATCCTGACAAGTATCCAAATGCATCTGCGGCTTTGGAAAAAATATCTCCAAAACCATTTACATCCTCACGCCATGAACCAAAACCCTGTAATATTTCTAAAAATGGGATTAGTGCAACCAAGCAAATTGCTAACAAAATCATAATTCCTGTCCATAATTTTGGTGGTATTTTTTTAGTTTGACGAACCCACAACAGCATTACTAATAATGCAACTTGCCAAATAAGGATAAAATACAACACATACCCAAAATACATCAAAAATGATAACCCTATAGCAAATAAAAATGAACCAAGGGTTTTGTTTTTATAAAAATAAAGCCAAGCAAAAAGAGCAAATACAAAAACAAGATGACCAAGCGAAACTGGCAATGTTATTGAACCAAAAACTTGCAATGGATAAAAAAGTACTGGCAAAAATGCAAACAACAAGCGAAAATGTCGTCCTGGACGAATCAATCCTGCCAGCAAATACAATAATAATGGCAAAAATACTGACCACATTATAAACATCAACCAATAATCCACCCAAAAAACATCCACTGATAACATTTCTGCAATACCTATAGTCAACGCCCATTGTTGTCCATATGAGGTTTTGTTACCACTGACAAAAACAGCTGGCAATGTAACAGATCCAATACTGGTGTATTCAACATCCCCTAATAAAGATGGCTGATACACCTCACCAGTCATTATCAAACGTTCTGAAGCTATATGACGCCACTTATCACCACCAAACCCAGTTTTATAAACAAATGGCAAATAAGCATGCAATACAAAAGACTGGATAATAATAACCAACAACAAAACTTTTATACTCCTACGAGAAAACAATAATAATGCTGTTATTGCGGTAATCAAAAGATAAACATAAACATAAAGCCTTGGTATAACTTGCCAAGGTGACAAAATAAACTCACCAGTCCGAGCAGAAAACAAAAACCACAAAGCCAAAATAACTAAAGGAACAAAAAAAATAACAAAGTATTTTTGCAATTCATAAGCATTTCGTGGCATTTTGTTTAAATCCTCGTCATACTCTGGCATTTTATAATCTTTCACAAATGACACGTATTGCATAAGACGCAAAACAATTGATGACAAAGTTAATAAAAATACAAAAATACCAGACGTATATCTAAATAAAGAAATAGGAATGGACAAAAATAAACTACCAAATATAAGCACGCCAAAAAAACCCAAAATATAAGACCAGCCCTGACTAAGCTTAAATACTGCTCCCATAATACGTGACAACCAAACAGTGTTGATGAACAAATAAATAACAGTAAATAAAACCCCGACAAAACTATTCTGCCAATAGGCCATATTAAAAAACAAAAACATAACTGAAACCAAAGATAGTGTAATATATCCAAAGTTTTTATCTTTTATAATAGATGCTTGTAAATTATTTAACATACTTATTCTATATCCTATATATATCTAACAACTTAGCTACAATTTTTTTCCATTGATACTTCTCTAACACTTTTTCAACAGCATTATCACTCAGTTGATTTCGTAAAGTTGGATTGCATAATAATAAATCTATTTTCTTTGCCAAATCATCTGTATTATTAACTTGTGTCACAAATCCAGTTTTACCATCATCAACCACAGTTCTAACTCCCGGAAGATTAGAAGCAATAGTCGGACTAGCGCAAGCCATTGCCTCCACTAAAACAATCCCAAAAGCCTCACTTTTATCAATACTTGGCAAAACTGTAATATAAGCGTTTCTATACCAATCAGGCATTTGTTCATCTGGTTGAAAATCAGTAAATGTTACACGTGATGCTATTCCTAATTTTTTTGCTTTTTCTTTATATTTATTAATCAAACTCCCCTTGCCTACACAGACCAAATGCCAAGAATTATCTTTTAATTTTGCACAAGCTTCAATCAACACTTCTACACCCTTGAAATAATGCTCAGGTCCCATGCCACCAACAAACAAAATAATTTTTTTATTTGAATCAATAGAAAATTTATTTAATAAATTTTTATTTTTTTCGCCAGGAGTATATTTAGGCGTAACCCCAAATGGCAATTCTGCAAAACGATATTTATGTTTTTTCAAAAAATTTTTAATTTGCGAATTCTCTGCATAATCCCAAGACGAAACCAATATTACATCAGCCGAATGCATTATTAAGGGCTTTATAAATTTATTATGCAACCAAAAAATAACACCTAACAAACCTTTGCCTACATTGTCCATATGATAAAAAACAACTAGCTTTGCTTTTTTGTTAAATAATACATACCAAAACCATACAACTTCCATCATACCAAAGGCAGGATAATGCAATTGTATTACATCATAATTTTTGAGCATTCGAAATATTTTTGGACAAAAAGCTCCCAAGCCCCATTTCAAAAAAGGCTTAACATAATGCACGGTGAACTGTGTAGATATTTTATCTCTACCATAATCAGGTGTAATTACCTCAACTTCCACACCCAGTTTATAAAGCTCATCAGCATAGTGAAATGGCACTTGTCCCATACCACCACGAAACGGCGGAAATACTGTTGTTATTTGTGCTATTTTCATGATTATTTATCACAACTATATAAGTATTGTACCAATATTACAAACAAAACAAAAATCGCCTATTTAAAAAGCGACTTTTGAATATTGCCTACCACTTAACTATAAATTGCAAAACTTTAAAACAAACCCAAGCCAAGGGATTATAAACAGCTTTAAGCAAAATATTATTAACATCTTCAAAATCAAGCTTGTATGTCTGAATATCTATAATATCTTTGTCTTTAATTACGCGGTATTTTTTATCTAGGGAACGCTTTTTTATAACATGAGGCAACATCATTATAATAGATAAATAACTTTTTATTTTCCAAAGTCCCCAACCGTGGAGAAAAGCATAAACAATCATCAAAATTTCTGTCCCAATAAATGCTGGCAATAGCAATAAAATAGTCAATAATTTATAATGCGACAAAAATACAATAATTCTGTTTCGTTCTGAATAATAGAATTTCTTTCCGCCGATTAAAAATTTATGATCATGTAAAACAATACTCTGTGCAGATAATCTAACATCAAATCCAGCTAAACGTGCTCGCCAAGAATAATCTACATCTTCATGATACATAAATAACTTATCATCTAGATAACCAATTCTTTCCATAACTGCACGTTTGATCAAAACACTAGCCCCAGATGCTAAAGGTATATCCAAATCCACCTGAAACTCACTACTCAACTTCTTATACCCGCCAGACCAGCTAAATCCTAAAAAATGCAAAGGATTACCTATTGTATTTACCCGATATGCCTCATCTGCAAATAATATTTTACTCTGCACTAACCCAATATTATCATCTTGCTCTGCTGTGGCTATTAATTCATACAACCAAGTATCACGCACCTTTGTATCATCATTAAGCAAAACCACTGCATCATAACCATTTTTATAAGCCCAATCCATACCAATATTGTTTCCGCCTGCAAAACCAAAATTCTTTTTATTCTGTATCAAAAATACTTCATTATTATACTCACTTTTGACAATCTCAGCTGTAACATCACTTGATGCATTATCAACTACTACAACTGTATAATCACCTGTGTATGTTTGCTCAAGAAGAGAATCAAGACACAACCTAATTCTCTTACTTGCATTATATGACAATACAATTACTGCTATTTTCATTTTTTGTTTTTATTAATATCTCTAATAGCTATTTCTCTGACTATTTTTGTTATATCAGACTCTAGGCGATCTATTTTGGCAAACAAACGAAATAAAATATAAAAAATAACAGGTATAGATATATACACAACCAAATCAACACCTCTGCCAGTTTCTAGACCAACCTTAGATGCTACTATATCTGTTGTTTGTGGCAATGCAGTTGCTACACCAACTATAGACCATAGAATTGTCCATGTTATCCATTCTTTAAAACTAATAGCATGTTGAGTGTATTTGATAATTACTCGTATAATTACAAATAAAGAAAATGTAACAATAGCTATCTGCAAAGTACTCATAAATATTATTTCAATAATTTAGCTTTAATAAGGTCTGCTACTGTACGCAAGGCGCCATTTATACCTAATAACCCTTGTCCAAACTTATGATATATAATCGTTACTGGCACTTCCTTGTATCTGAGAGAATGAATGTTAATTTCTTCCAAAATCTCACTCGCATGCGCCATTCTATCTTGTCTTATCTGAATAGTTTTAGCAGCATGTCGATTTAGAGCTCTGAAACCACAATGAGCATCTGTAAGCCATAATCCTGTAAAAAACAAATTTACCAGCTTGCCTATTGGAAAATATATATAACGCTTTATGAAAGGTATTTTGGTTTTTCTATGTAAATATCTCGAACCAAGTACTATATCAACTTGATTATCCACCAATGGAGATATTAATGTTTCAATGTCTGCAACTTGCATCTGACCATCTCCATCAAAATGAACAATAACATCAGCTCCTAAATTTAATGCATAAGTAGTACCTGTTTGCAAAGCTGCTCCCTGACCACGATTTATAAAATGTTTCAAAACAAAAGCATTGCTTTTTTTGGCAGTATCATAAGTATTATCACTAGAACCGTCATCTACAACAACTACATTATCAAAACCAGACTCTGACAACTCACGTAAAACACGAGTGATTACAGTAGCTACATTATATGCTGGTATAACAATAAATATTTTCATAAAGTCAAACATTCAATACGCCATGTTGTGAACGCATAAACTCAATGGTCTTCTGCATACCATCTTCCACACCGACTAATGGAAACCAACCTAATTCTTCTTTTGCCTTAGAAATATCTGCCAATCCTTCTCTATTTAAAAATGGATATGGTTCTGCTGATTTTATCTGTGATTTTGATTCTGATAATTTAACAATCAATTCTACTACATCATTCAATCTATACGCTTCTGGGTGACCAAAGTTATACGGTCCGCTCTTGTTACTATTCATCAGTTTAACCAAGCCATCAATAAGGTCATCTATATATAAAAATGAAGTTATAAAATCATCATTACCATGAACTGTAATATCTTCATCTTCTAGAGCATGGGCAATAACATCTGGAATCAATCGACCATCATTAAGACGCATTTTTGGACCATAAGTTTTGAAAATACGTGCAATCTTGGTATCCAACTTATAGTGCACATTAAAATTTCCTACTATAGTTTCTGCGAAACGTTTACCTTCATTATAAGAACTACGAGGACCTAATTGATTTACATAACCATAATAATCCTCTTTGAACCTATCCATTCCTGGCAACAAGCTACCATATACAGCCGCAGTTGAAGCGTGCAAGAACTTTGACCCATACTGCTTGGCAATTAGCAGTGCATTGTACGTAGCATGTGAATTTGCCAACAACGTCTCAATTGGAACATCATTATAATGCTTAGGAGATGTTGGACAAGCAAAGTTATAAATCTCTTGCAAACCTTTGAATTTAATTTGAAAACTTTCTAATTCTGGAAATTTTTCAAAATCAAGTGGCTGAACCATATCATGACGCAAAAATTTAAAATTAGGATGTGTTAGTAAAATGTCAATATTTTTCTCACTACCTGTAAGAAAATTATCAACACAAATAACATGATGCCCTTCCTTAACAAAGCGATTGCACAAATGAGCGCCTATAAAACCAGCACCACCTGTAATAAGAATATTTTTTGTTGTTTGCTCTGTCATATATTTTATAATTAAAAACGCAATAAATATCTCAAACGAACTCGTATTACTGAAAACAACATCTGTATAGATTTTATCAATATGCTGTTGGCAGTAATAGAAGTAGATGCTTCACCTTCACTCCAAGCAACAGGCACCTCATCTATACTAAATTTATAATACCTGCAAGCTAATAACAATTCTATATCAAACGCCATATCATTTATTCGCAATTCTGGTGTGATAGTATCTATAACTTTTTTTTGAAAAACTTTAGCTCCACACTGAGTATCATAAAAAGGCAAAAATGTAATAATCCTAACTGCTATATGAAATAACTTCCCAGCCACTTTACGCAATAAGTTAACACGTTGGATTTCAGACGCACCTGGGGCATATCTGGAACCTATCACAACATCCGTTGATTTAATTCTTTGTAAAAGCTTATCAAACTCTCTAGCTGTAGTAGAATTATCAGCATCTGTAAAACCTACAATCTCATCACTAACCAGTTCAAAACCTTTTCTAATAGCAAATCCCTTACCACTTTCTTTAAATACAGCATAACTCAACCTATGAGAATATTTTTTTTGCCAAAACTGAACAACATTTTCTGTATTATCACGACAACCGTTCAAAACAATAAAAAACCTCACTGAATCATCAAAATACTGCAAATACTCCTGTAATGTTTTACTAATACGTTTTTCTTCATTATATGCTGGAATAATAACCGTAACTGACATAGTTTAATAATAACGTTTTACTTACGAAAAGACCAGTACTTGTGTGCATAAAAATTCCAAAACATACCCACAGTACTAGCAATAACTTTAGCAAAAATATCACTGAATTGAAACAAATGAACACCTAAATATAACAAAGATTGAACTATACCTAGATATATGATAGAAACTATAAAAAACTTAACATATTGCTTTGTTACATCTGTACTGTTATTTCTAAAAGTAAATTTCTTGTTGAAAAAAAACGAAGAAATATTAGCTATTAAAAAAGATATTATATTAGCAGATAAAAAATGCTCTTGCCAAAAACCAGATGAACGCGTCAGTCCAATATATACGCTAAAATCTATCAAAGTATTAATAGCGCCTACTATATTATATTTTACAAACTGATAACTAACTGGCCATCGCTCTGTATAATGTTTATAAAAATTTCTCAATTCTGCAATCATGCGATTATTTTAATACATCAACTACCACACCACCTAGGAAATTTGGATTATAAGCCATAAGTTGATTTTGTTGATTGCCCAACCAGTCAAAAATATTAACTTCAGGCCTGACTCCTTGCCATGGAGTTATAATAATCTGTTGCAAACCATCACCATTAACATCACCAATCGCAACATTCAATCCACTGCGTTCATTTTTATCACGAGCAAAAAACTGACTAATCAGGCGACCTGATCTAGAAAAAATTCTTACATGAGGACCACCGCTAGACTGAGGCACTGTTATAATATCTGCTAAACCATTACCATCCACATTTCCAACTGCGACTTTTACACCACCGCGGAAATTTGGATTATAAGCCATGAATTGATTTTTAATTTCACCAGATCTAGAAAAAATTCTTACATGAGGACCACCACCAGCTCCGGCTCCAGTGATAATTTCTGCCACACCATCTCCATCCACATCACCTGTTGTAACATTTACGCCACCGCGGAAATTTGGATTATAAGCCATGAATTCGTATTCCAGTGTACCTAGCTTGTCAAAAATTCTCACCAAAGGAACATAGCCCTTACCTGGCGCTGTAATAACTTCTACTTGTCCATCTCCATCCACATCACCTGTTGTAACATTTACACCACCGCGAAATCTAGTTTCATAAGCAAACCATTGACTAAGTACATTACCCTGATAATCTAGTATACGAATATGAGGCCCACCAGATGGTCCTGGAGCAAAAATCATAAACTCGCGCGCAAGCGCAAAAGTCGGATTGTCACCAAGAGTATCTTGAGTTGCAGCCATAGCCCGCTGAGCATTGATAATACCCTTACCTAATTTGTCTTGCACATCTGCTGTATTGAATTGATTTATAGAATCTGCGGTGTTAATAATAATATTTCTAATCTGTACTGATGACAAAGACGGATTTTTTGCTTTTATCAAAGCAGCCAATCCAGAAACAACAGGTGTTGCCACTGATGTGCCACTCCACCCCCCAGCATAAAAAGCTTGAAAATCTTCATACTGAGGCTCATTCACCACTGTAGAAAAAAAAGAAACACCCGGAGCTGATACATCGCTACAACGTGCTCCATAATTAGAAAATTCCGCCAAACGATTAAACTGATCAACTGCAACAACGCCAATCACAGCGTTGTCTACACCATCATTACAGACTGGATAAGAACTCTGAGTAGAAAAATCATGACCTTGTGGCTCTGCATTGCCAGCTGCTGCTACTATTACTATATTATTTTTATAAGCCCTATCTATAGCAGCTTGCAAAATTGTACTAAACTCATTACCAACAAAACTAAGATTAATAACATCTACTCCTTGGTCAATTGCATAATTAATCGCTTTGGCAACTCGTATTGTATCCCCTTGTCCATTATTATCTAAAACCTTCAATGGCATTATCTTGACCTGCCAGCTAACCCCGGCTACACCAACACCATTTGCACCACGCGCACCAATAATACCAGCTACAATTGTGCCATGATTGGCTGCTGTAACATTGGCATTTACTAAATCAGGTTTGACATTTTTTGAATTTTTGACAAAATCCCAACCATAAAAATCATCTACATAACCATTACCATCATTATCTACTAAATCATATGGCTGTTCTTTTTTATTTACCCAAATATTATCACGTAAATCTGGGTGATCTATATCTACACCTGTATCTAGAACTGCCACAACTACTTCATTAGATCCTTGAGTATATTCCCAAGCTTTTGGAAAATTAACATGTGGCAGATACCACTGACGAAAAAATTCAGGATCATTAGGTATGATACTCATTTGATAAGTTTTATTTTTCTCAACTAGAGCAACTGAATCCAAGGATTGAATTCTCTCAATTTCTTTTTCTACCTCTGACATTGGCACTTCTACTGTGTATAAATCACCATCAATTGTTTGTACAACTAACTCTTGTAATGAACTGTCATCAGCCGAAACACTAGTAAACACAAAAAAAACACCTACAAAAATTAGTAGTAAAGCAGAGCTAACGTATCTATATAAAATATAAAAATTAAACATATGTTCATTTTACTAAAAAAACATCCTTCAGGCAATTGCAAATTTCGCTAAATTATGCTTAGATTAAATGATTTTATAAAAATCACAACTATCCTTTATATCAGGTTTTGAGTATAATGTAATTATTGAATATTAACTATTAACAAGTTGATTTGATAATCACTATTTTATGAATTTAAAATTTAGAAAAATATTATTATTACTAGGAGATATATCTATATTTTATATAGGCTTATATCTAGCCCTTCTCCTAAGACATAGAGGTAACGTAGATGCTCAACTGTGGAATGAACATTTGCCAGATTTTAGCATTGTTTTTTTACTGTGGATCACTATTCTATATATTGCTGATTTTTATAATCTAAAATATGCTAAAAACAATCAAAACTTCATTATCAGAACTGTCGGCAGCGCAACAATTTTGACCACTATCTCACTGGCTTATTTTTATATAACTCCTAATATAGCCATTACACCAAAAACAGTACTGGCTCTTGATATTATCATAACAACTATACTACTTACCTTATGGAGATTAATATACAATGCCAGAGCCAAAACAAATGCATCAAATATTATAGTACTGGGACACTCTCAAGATAGTGAGTTGTTATTACAAGACATACAAACCAATCCGCAATGGGGGTTTAACATTGTGGCAATTTTTGATGAAAAAGCAACTCCAGAACTTTCACCTATTCCTATACTCAGTGATATTACAAAACTAAAAGAAACCCTAACAACATCAGAAGCGCGTATGGTGGTTGTAGATGACAAACTATACCAATCACCAGAACATATTGAAGAATTATTTGAACTACTTGATACCACAGTATCTATTTTACCTCTCACATCTTTTTATGAAGAAATTGCTCATAAAATTCCTTTGAATAAAATAACCAAAGCTTGGTTTTTGGAAAATATTTCTCAACACAAATATTCAAGTCATGACAGATTACAAAGATTATTTGACATAATATTAGCAATTATCAGCATTGCTATTACAATTCCTTTTTATCCACTGATAGCCATAGCAATCAAACTAGATTCAGCGGGTCCTGTGTTTTATTCTCAAAAACGCCTTGGCTTTTTAGGTAAACCTTTTTATATGTTCAAATTCCGCACTATGATTGATAATGCAGAAAAAAACGGACCACAATGGGCCAAAGTTAATGATTCACGCATAACGCGAATTGGTAAATTTTTACGCAAAACCAGAATTGACGAATTGCCACAAATGTTCAACATCTTATCTGGTGAAATGAGTTTTATAGGACCACGTGCTGAGCGACCAGAATTTATCGAACAATTAGAAAAACAGATCCCGTTCTACAGACAAAGACTTTTGATAAAACCAGGCGCTAGTGGCTGGGCGCAAGTTAATTACAAATACGGAGCCAGTGTAGAAGATGCATTAGAAAAACTGCAATATGATCTCTACTATATAAAAAATAGAAATTGGTATCTAGATATCAGTATTGTACTTAAAACAATTCGTATTATGATGACCGGAGCTGGGAATTAAAA
>WFTG01000043.1 GCA_015485655.1 Patescibacteria group bacterium
ACTAGTGCTACTTGTCCATAAAATAAACATTTGGTTTATACAATTAATCCCTTGCTTTTTAGTAAGGGATTTTTGTTTATGAAAGATTATTGGTATAATTATATTATGAAAAAACAAGATTTAATAAAAGGTTTTACATTAATAGAAATTTTAGTAGTTATTGCTATTATTGGTGTGTTGGCTACTGTAAGTAGTTTACAACTTAGTCGTACACGTGAATTATCTCGTGATACTGTAAGGGTTGATAATATGAAAGCTTTGCGTGATGCATTGCATATATACAGGAATGAAAATAATTCTTTTCCAGCTGGAACTAATTTGGTGATAGGTGAGGGAACAAGTTGTTCAGGTAGCGCTTGTATGCAAATAACTTCTGGTAGTGGTTTTGTGGCTACAGGTGCAGGGTCAGGAGATATTTTGTTTAGTAGATTACCTAAAAATCCAGCACCTGGTGGTTCTAGTTATATATACAATCAAACCAATGGAGGCAATTCTTATGAAATTAGTTTTACCCTAGAAGGTGAAACAGGCGATCTAAATGCGCCTGATTGTATTGCAAACCAAGATACTATTACTTGTACAGGTAGTTTTTAGCAATATATATCCCAGCCTGTGTACAAAATATAATCACAAGATTGTGATATAGTTTGATAGGGTTATGTTTTTATTATTCTACTTTGTGGTAGAATTTTTGTTTTTCAAAAAGTTGTGATTTTGTTACAATTAACATATGGATTATATTTTTATAATTATATTAGGAGCTCTGATAGGTAGTTTTTTGGGGGTTGTGGTTGTGAGATTGCATTCTCAGAAGACTTTTTTGTGGAGCAGGTCTGAGTGTTTGTCATGTAATAGAGTATTGAGGTGGTTTGAATTAATTCCATTGCTTAGTTTTATTATACAGAGAGGTTATTGCAGAAAATGTAAGCATAAAATACCATGGCAAGATTTTATTATTGAGATTGTAACAAGTGTATTGTTTGCACTGGTTTATTATATTGCTAAAAAACAATTTGGTTTTCAATCATTTTTAGCAATTACAGATTATCAGGCAGTATTAGTGTTGATTCGTAATTTATTGGCTGTTTCTGTATTAGTGGTTATTTTTATTTATGACTTAAGGTATTATTTGATACTTGATAAAGTAACATTGCCTGCTATTGGCGTGATTGTAGTAATGAATTTGTTTATTAACAATTTAGCTGTTAATTGGCAGGGTATGGTATTGGGCGCGTTGATTATTGGTGGTTTCTTTTTGTTGCAGTTTATTGTGTCTAAAGGCAGATGGATTGGTGGCGGAGATATTAGATTGGGAGTTTTGATGGGGGTATTGTTGGGTTGGCCTCATTCTATTACTGCTTTGGTTGTGTCTTATGTGTTAGGAGCAATAATTGGCATTGGTATGATTGTGTTTGGTAAAAAAAGCATGCAATCACAAATACCATTTGGTACTTTTTTGAGCATAGGTGCTGTTGTGGCATTGTTGTGGTCTGAGGAGATTATTAGATGGTATTCACATTTATTTATATGAGAAAGGGTTTTTCATACATTGAGTTAGTTATTTCTTTGGGCATATTCATAGTTATTAGCGGGTTGATGTTGGCAAATTTTCGTGCTGGTGATAATGCAAATGAATTACAAAAATCAGCTGATTTATTAGCTGCAAGTATTCGTGAAGCTCAGACTCGTGCTTTGAGTGGAGTGGGAGGCGTTGGCATTGTTGGGCATGGTGTATATTTGTTAGCTGATGATACAAAATTTGTGTCATATGCCGATAGTGGCGCTACTGCATATGCGTATGATAGTAGTGAGGCGACAGTTACAACAAATCTGTTGGATAATGTGCAAATATCACAAGACGTAGATATTTTATTTTCTATACCTACTGGCAATGTTTATGAAAGCGGTGCACTGCAGACAAAAGCTGTTACTATTACATTGACTCACACTATAACGGGTTTGATGATTGATGTTGTGGTTTCACCTTATACAGGTCAAGTGACAATTGGTAATCCATACTAAATTATGATAAATAAACAAGGACAAGGTTTATTAGAAGCAATTATTGCAACCAGTATTATTGTAGTGGGTATTTCAGGTGTTATGAGTTTATCTGGTAGTAATTTGGTAGCGTCTAATATTTCAACACAGGAATTGTTGGCTATTAATTTGGCTAGAGAAGGTGTTGAGATTATAACTAATATGCGGGATAATAATTATTTAGATAATTCATTGTCTTGGGATAATGGTTTGAATTCTGGTGGTAATAATGATGATGGAATTTTAGAATACAATGACACAACCAACACATGGTCTGTTGATTTTTTGAGCAACAATACTACTTTTTCCGATTCGGAAACTATTATGTATTTAGACCCAAATACAAAAATGTATCGTCAGAATAGTGCCATAGTGTCTGGTTGGGAACCAACTCAGTACAAGAGGTTGATTAATATCAATAGAATATGTAATACAGATGTTACTGATTATGTAGATAACCAACAATGTTCTGGTAACACAGTTGGCTATCGTATTTTGTCTGAGGTAGAGTGGAGTGATCGTGGCAATACAAGATCAGTAACTATTGAGAAGCGTATATTTAATTGGCGTTGAGTTATGCATTTTTTTAATAAAAACAAAGGTTTTACATTAATTGAGGTATTGATTGCTTCAGCTGTTTTTGTGACAGCAACAGCATTGATTGCTGATATTTTTGTGCGTACCAATGATACACAAAGAAGAACCCAAGGGATTCAGGCTACAGCTACAGATGCAAGGTTTGCTTTTGAGTCTATGGCACGTGAGGCAAGATTAGGCGAGATTGATTATGATTATTATGGTGGTACAGTAGATGTGTCTGGTGGAGAGACAGAGCTGGCTATTAAGACAACTGAAAACAATAGTGTGCGTTTTGGCTTGCAAACCGATTCTACTATTTGTCCCACAGGCACCACTTCTTGTTTAGCTGTTTGTTTAGTTAACACTTGTACAACTTCTGATTGGAATCCAATAACTCCAAAAGGCGTAAATGTGACTGATTTGTTGTTTTATATTTATCCTGACAAAAGTCCTTTTGTAGCTGTTGGTAGTGGTTTTTCAAATAATTCCCAACCACGAGTTACAATGATTATGACAACAGAGAATATAACTACAGATGATGTGTCAAAGGCAGTATTCACTATGCAGACTACTGTATCAACTAGAGTTTATAAGCGGTAAATATGTTTTTTTCTAAACAAAAATTCAGTAATAACAAAGGTAGTATTTTGCTTTTGGCTATGTTGGTTATGAGTGGTTCTATTGTAACAGGTTTGGCAGTTGGTAGTATTATTTTGAGCGAGGTTAGACAGTCTAGAAATATTGACGATGCTATAACAGCGTATTATGCATCTGAGAGTGGGTTGGAGCAGGCTATTTATTTATATAGAAAAGATAATGCAACTTTTACATCACAAATAGAACAGGTTAACCCTGGTGATCCGGCGCCTGCGCCTGCTCAGGATTGTTATTTTAATATGAGCAATTTTGGCAATAAAACTTGTGTGGCATATTCACAAGATGCTCCTAGTACAGTTTTTACAATTTTGCCTGGTTCTGTACAACAAATTAATTTTTTCAATGAAGCATTAGCTACAGGCTATGGCGTTGATTCTGTTGAGGTTGTATGGACAGATGCAAATCCTGATAATGGCATAGAGCCATGGCTTGAAATGGAAGTAGTAGAGCTATTACCTGATTTTTCAACTGGCGATCCTGTGATTTTTGTCCAACCTTGTGGTACAGGTCCTTCTTGTACTACTATAGATGGCACTAATTATTCTGTAGCTAGTAATTATTTTGAAACTTCTAAAAATTATAAAGTTCGTTTTCGTGCATTATATGATACAGTAAATGTGCAAGTTACAGCTTATGATGGTGTAAATGGGGCTGGTAGCGTTGTAGGCAATAGAGCAGTAAATATATATACAACAGGTGGTTTTCGTACTGCGCAACAATCACTGCGAGCTCAACTAACAAGTGGTGTGACAAGCACCAAAGCTTTTGCTGATTTTGTTATATATTCAGAATGCGACCTTGTGAAAGGTTTTGGTTTGTCTGCTAGTTGTCCATAGTTTTATGAATAAACAAGAAGTAAAAAAAAGAATACAAAAACTACGCGATGAAATCAACCATCATCGCTATTTGTATCATGTGGAAGATAAGCAGGAGATAAGCGATGAAGCTCTTGATTCTTTGAAAAAGGAATTGTTTGATCTTGAGCAAAAATTTCCTGAATTTATAACCAAAGATTCTCCAACACAGCGTGTTGGTGGTGAATATGTCAATAAGTTTAAAAAAGTACAGCACAGCGTGCCAATGTTGTCATTGCAAGATGCTTTTTCAAAAGATGATATGATAGCTTGGCTGGAACGTTTACAAAAATTGACTTCTGCTGAGTTGGAATTTTTTGTGGAAGCAAAGATGGATGGCTTGGCTATCTCGTTATTATATGAAGATGGAATATTAATTCGTGCAGCAACGCGTGGAAATGGTAAAGTCGGGGAAGATGTTACACACAATATCAAGACTATTCATTCTATTCCGTTGCGTTTGTATGGAATAGAAGATGTTTATAATTTTGCCAATGAACAGGCAAGAACTCCAAAATTTGTTGAAGTTAGGGGTGAGGTATATATGCGGAAAAAAGTTTTTGAAAAGTTAAACAAGCAACAGCTAAAGAACAATGAAAAAGTTTTTGCAAACCCACGTAATGCAGCCGCAGGCACAATTCGTCAACTAGATCCAGAGGTCGCGGCTGCCAGAGAATTGGATTTTATGGCATATAGTTTGGTGACAGATTTGGGTCAAAAAACCCATGCTGATAGCCATAAGTTTTTAGAAAAAATGGGATTTAGAGCTGGTGATTACAATCAGGTTTGTAGAAGTATAGACGAGGTAATGAAATTTTATAATCAATTAAATAAAAAGCGTGACAAGCTACCTTATTGGATTGATGGTTTGGTAGTACAGATAAATGATAATAAAGTTTTTGCAGAATTAGGCATAGTAGGAAAGGCTCCACGTGGTGTTATGGCTTTAAAATTTCCAGCTGAACAGGTAACCACTCAAGTTCTAGATATTATAGTCCAGGTTGGTCGTACTGGTGTTTTAACACCTGTTGCAATACTTAAGCCAGTTGCAGTAGCCGGCTCTGTAGTATCACGAGCAACTCTGCATAATATGGATGAAATAAAACGATTAGATGTTCGTATTGGCGATACTGTGGTTATACAAAAGGCTGGTGATATTATTCCAGATATTGTGAAAGTATTGGTTAATATGAGAGATGGTAGTGAAAAAGTTTTTCAAATGCCACGTTCATTTATGGGATCTAAAGTAATCAGGCCTGAAGGTGAAGTTAATCATTATGTTGAGAACAAGAATATTCTTGCTATTGAAAAAGAACAAATATATCATTTTGTTTCCAAAAAAGCTTTTGATATAGATGGTTTGGGTCCAAAAATTATAGATCAATTATTAGAAGAAGGTTTGATACAAGATGCGGCAGATATATTTGGTTTGCAAGTCGGGGATTTGGAGCCATTAGAACGTTTTGCAGAAAAAGCAGCGCATAATTTAATCCAAGCGATTGAAAAAAGTAAAAAAATATTATTTTCAAGATTTTTATATGCACTGGGTATACGACATGTGGGTGAGCAAACAGCTGTGATTTTAGCAGATAATTTTTCTGATTTAGACAAGTTAAAACAGGCAGATTTGGAAACATTGATTCAATTGCCTGATTTAGGTGATGTAGTAGCAAAAAGTATTGTAGAGTTTTTTGCTGATGAAAATAATATAAAATTTTTACAAAAATTAGCTGATTATGGTGTGGAGATAATATATACAGAAAAAAAGCAGATAAATAGCAAAATAAAAAATAAAATTTTTGTTCTAACCGGTACATTAGATAATCTAACTCGTGATGAAGCAAAGGAGATGATTAGAAATGTTGGAGGAAAAATAAGTTCTAGTGTTAGTAAAAAAACTGACTATGTTATCGCTGGTGTTCAAGCAGGGTCAAAGTTGGATAAAGCGCAGAAGTTGGGAGTGAAAATTATTTCTGAAAAAGAATTTTTAAAATTGGTGAAATAGAATAATATATTATTACAAACTATGTAAATATTTTTTACTTTGAAGGCAGTGGCTGGGTTAATTTTCATTTCAACAATATTGATATAATGACAATTTATATACTATTTTTGTTATTATTAGCCATTTTAAGCGAATTTTGTTACAATTACACCATGTCTATTACAAATGAACAATTAGAGCATTTGGCAATTTTATCTCGTCTTGAGTTAAAAGATGAAGAGAAAACGCAGTTTCAAGATCAGTTATCTGATATCTTGGATTTTGTTGATCAATTACAAAATATCAATACAGAGACAGTAGAGCCAATGCATCATATTACAGGATTGGAAACTGTTTGGCGTGAAGATGTGGTGCAAGAATTTGGAGATAGAGAGGAGTTGCTTGATTCTGCACCAGAGAGACAGGGAGACTATATTAAAACAAAACCAATTTTTTAGAAATTTATGGATATTGTTGAGTTATCTTTGAAACAATTACATAATGAATTAAAAGCAGGTAATTTAACAGTATCTGATATTGTTGGCGCTTATAAAAATAATTTTGACAAAACTGAAAATAAGATTAAAGCTTTTATACACACAGATTGGGATGAAATAGAGAAGAAGGCTCAAGAGCTGACGCCTGATAAAATAAAAAATAGCAATTCAGTTTTACAAGGAGTGCCGGTTGGTATAAAAGATGTATTAATGACACATGGTGTGCAGACTACTGCTGGTTCTAAGATTTTAGAAGGTTATAAGGCAACTTATACAGCAACTGCTGTTCAGAAATTATTTGATGCTGGAGCTTTGATGGTTGGTAAAAATAATTGTGATGAATTTGCAATGGGTGGATCTACAGAAAATTCTGGTTTTTTTCCGACTCACAATCCTTATGATTTGTCTCGAGTTCCAGGTGGTTCATCTGGAGGTTCAGCCACTGCAGTTGCGACTAGGCAGGTAGTATTTAGTATTGGTTCTGACACTGGTGGCTCTATTCGTCAGCCTGCCAGTTTTTGTGGCGTGGTAGGGTTGAAACCTACTTATGGTCGTGTTTCTCGTTTTGGTTTGATTGCTATGGCTTCATCTCTGGATAGCGTGGGTCCAATTACCAAATCTGTTGAAGATGCAGCTTATGTATTAGAGGCTATTGTTGGGCATGACTCATATGATAGTACTACTACAGATAGTAAGCCAGAAAAATATACAGACGCTATAGACAGAAGCGTTAAGGGTATGAAAATTGGCGTGCCAAAACAGATAGATTTAGCATCGTTAAGTAGTGAAGTACAAGAACAATTTCAACAAAGTATAGACTGGTTAAAAGATTCTGGTGTTGAAGTTGTAGAAATTGATTTACAACATCTCAAAGATGCTTTGGCTGTTTATTATGTAATTATGCCGGCTGAAGTTTCTTCTAATATGGCAAAATTTGATGGTATACGATTTGGCCAGACAGCTGATAAAGCTGATGATTTATTATCATTTTATATGAAAACGCGTGGTGAATATCTTGGTGCTGAAGTAAAACGTAGGATTATGATGGGTACTTATGTTTTATCTAGCGGATATATGGATGAGTATTATGTAAAAGCTCAGAAAGTGCGTAGGATTATTGCTAATGAAGTCAAACAAGCATTTGGTGATGTTGATGCATTTTTTTTGCCAACAACACCTACACCAGCTTTTGAAATAGGTGAAAAAACCATGAATCCTATAGATATGTATTTATCAGATATTTATACAGTGATTGCAAATATTGTTGGTATTCCAGGGATTTCAGTGCCTTCTGGTATGATTGGCGAGTTGCCTTTTGGCGTGCAGTTCCTTGGTAAACATTTTGATGAGGCTACTATTTTGGCATTAGCAAATGTTATTGAAAAGAAAAGAGGTAATTTGCCACAACCTAAAATATTATCTAATTTATAAAATTGACATTTTGTCTGTGTAAGGCAGAATAGGCGTCGGTATAGTATAATTATGTTAGAAGTTACGTTACCAGTTTTTATAACAATATGGGTTACTGTTGCTGTGATTGTTTTTGTGACTTTGGTTGTCATAGTAAAAGCAGTTAAACGCAAGGGGTCTTTGTTAGATTTGGATTATATTGAAGAAAAGAAAAACAATATAAAACATTTGTTAAACGGAAATAGTTCTACTGAGTATGCTATGGCAATTATAGAAGCAGATAAGTTATTGGATTATTTTTTGAAAGCTCGGCGTTTTCAAGGTGATACATTGGGTGAACGTTTGAAAATGGCGTGCTATACTAATAGTAGTTTAAAAAAAGTTTGGAAAGCTCATTTGTTACGAAATCGTATAGTTCATGATCATGATATAGAAATAACTGCCAAACAGGCTAGGGAGTGTTGGAAAGATTATAATCGTGCTTATAATATTTTAACAAAATGATATGATTGATTATCAATCTTCACAAAAAAAGGGCGATTCAGATTTATTTGCCAAGGATTTAAAACCTTCTAAGCCATGGTATAAAAAATGGTGGTTATACACCTATTTGCTAATTTTTATAGTATCATTGATAGCTTTGGTTGTTTTTGGTAATGCAACAGATAAGGTGCTTAATACTTTTTCTGTTGATAATATATCTGACTCTATCACATCTACTATTTTGAATGACAACATTACACAGGTTGATAAATCAAAAGTTACAAAAGGAGTTGATTATAAAGTAGCTCAAGAGCGCTTGAGATTTTTAGACGCTCCTTCAATAGGAAATCCAGATGCCCCTATAGTGATTGTAGAATTTTCTGATTTTCAATGTCCATTTTGTCGTCAAGCATTTCCAATCCTAAAACAAATGATCGCCAAGTACAGTGATCAGGTAAAATTTGTTTATGCTGATTTTCCTATAACAGAGATTCATGATTTAGCTATTCCAGCTGCACATGCGGCGCGTTGTGCTAATGAGCAGGGTAAGTTTTGGCAGTATCATGATAGTTTATTTCAGAATCAAGATAATTTGAGTCAGAGCGCTTTTTTGAAATTGGCGGAAATGAATGATTTAGATATGCAAGATTTTGCCGCTTGTATGGATTCTCAAAAATATGTACAAGATATCCAAGACCAGTTTCAGTTGGGATTGGAGCTGGGTGTTACAGGAACACCGACTTTTTTTGTGAATGGACGTCGTTTTCCAGGTGTGATTCCGCCTGATACATGGGATCAGGTTATTAGTGTATTGTTGTATGGCAAAGAAAATAATTAAGTAATCAATTTATGTGGTCATCATTTGAGCCTTCGGCTATTGCATTTTCTTTTGGTGTTTTTTCTGTGTATTGGTATGGTATGATTATGGCTTTTTCTATGTATCTGGGGTATACCTTGGTGATGCATTTGAATAAGCAAGTAAAGATAGATGAGAAATTATTAGGTGATGTAATTTTTTATACTATTATTTTTGGATTAGTAGGCGCTAGACTTTATGATGTTTTACTTAATTTACCGTTTTATATTGATAGACCAGATCAAATTATTGCAGTTTGGAATGGTGGTTTAGCTATTCATGGTGGAATAATTGGAGGATTTTTAACAGTGATGTGGTTTGTTAAGAAGCACAAACTTGATTTTTGGAAGTTTGCAGATTTGGCATCTTTGGCTGCGATTTTGGGTCAAGCTATAGGGCGTTGGGGTAATTTTTTTAATCAAGAATTATTTGGAAAGCCTACGGATTTGCCATGGAAGATATTTATTAGTCCAGAAAACCGTCCAGAAATATACGCTAATGTAGCCTATTTCCATCCTACTTTTTTGTATGAGTCATTATTGAATTTTGTTTTGTTTTTTATTTTATATTTTCTTTATAAGGCTCGTAAAGTTTCAGATGGTTCTATATTTTTATTTTATCTTATAGGTTATTCTGTTATTCGTTTCTCTCTTGAATTTATTCGTATTGATCCAACTCCTCAGTTTGGCGCAGTTCGTTTACCACAGATAGCAAGTATTGTTCTTATTATACTAGCTGTTGGTGTAGTTTTTAAAAGATTTAGACGTTAGGTTTGAGTTAATTTATTCACATAAAAAATCGCCCAAAAGGCGATTTTAATTTATG
>WFTG01000044.1 GCA_015485655.1 Patescibacteria group bacterium
TACCAGCAATAGTAGCTGTACCACTTACATAAAGATTAGTAGTTGTTGCAGTGTCTGAAACTATTAAATCTGTAGTTGATGCACTAGTATTGGCAGTGATGGTTGTAAACGTACCAGCAGCTGGAGTAGTACCTCCAATAACTGTATTGTTTATGGTTCCACCTGAGATGGTTGCTTGTCCTGTTACTGCTAGATTAGTAGTGGTTGCATTAGTAGACGTGATATTAGTTGTAGCAATTCCCCCATCCGCATACAAAGACCCGTCTACTTCTAAATCTCCTGCAATAAATGCTGAATTATATCTATTAAAAGAAGCTATTTTGTCTGGTGTAGAAGATCCAACTGTCAGCAATACTAAAGGTGATGTAGTGCCAAAACCAACTTTATTATTCAAAGAATCAATATAGAGAATTCCAGAGTCAAAATTGACATCACCAGCAATTGTTGATGTTGCAGTTCCTTCTACTGTCAACTGCCCACCAACAGTCACATTATCAAACAAACTAGATCCAACTACTTCAAACTGATAACCGGTTGTAGTTGTTGCAGAAGCACCCACTACAACTACATGACTTGCATCCACTGGCTTGAGTACTAAATCATCTGTAGAGGTAGCCCAAAAACTATCACTACTACCCCCTCCTCCAGACAATAAATCAAATTCCGTGCCACTGTCATCCAAAAAATATAATCCACTATCACTAGACTTTGTATATATTTTTCCGTAATTAGCAGTAGCACTTGGTGTGACAGTTTCTAGCAATGAAATAACTCCATCAAATGTTGAAGTAGCAAAGTTAGATGTTCCAGTAATTGTAAAATTGTTTGCTGTTACAGTCCCGCCAACAGTTAAGTTATTATTAGTAATCGTAACTGGGGCATTGAAATTTGCTGTTGAATTGACAGTCAGAACATCGGATGTTTCATTGCCTATTGTTACATCCCCTTGAAAAGATGCTGTACCTCCTACACCAAGACTACCTACACCAAGCAATCCAGAAACATTAGCATCAACAAAAGAAACATGATCATCAAAAGAGTTTATATAATTTGTAATATTGGTAACTGATCCAGAAGAGTTGCCTCCGCTGGAAGTTGGCAGTCCAACAATAGATCCATTGACTATCAAATCACCGTCAATAACTGTATTGCCTTTTACTGTTAAATTTTTTGAAATAGTCGCATTATCTCTTACGCTCAACTCGCCAGTTTGAACAACTTTACTTATTGCATCAACAACCAACGCATCAACTCCTAAAGCTACATCACCCAAAACACTCAAACTATTATCCAATGTCAAATCAGAAGTTACATCTAAAGAATTTATTATAGCTTTATTAAAAGTTGCCAAGCCATCAGAAGTTATATCACCTCTTACTGTCAGAGAACCAGCATTTACAGAATCACGTACTACTAAATTATTTAAACTTAATGAATCACCAATTGGATCTTGTGTTTGAATAATTTTTGTAGTAGCTACTGCCGGACTAAAACCTTTAGCACTAACAATACCGTCTTCGGAAACACTAAACACTTCATCACCTGAACCGTTGTATGCTGTAATTAAATTCCCGCTACCGTTCTGTCTCAAAACTAAAGCAGCCCCGCGAGATGCAACATCTATAAAAGCAGATTTTTGCACTTCCAACATTCCAGTAACCAACAAACTTCTATCACCACTGATATCATTATCAAATAATCTTTGTTCTGCAAGATGACGGGCATCACCATCTCCTACTTTGACAATATAACCTGATGCTGGCTGAATTAACAAATCATTTTTTGCAGTTGATAATTTAGAAAAATTATAAGTCTCTGCCGTATTCAAATTAACCACTTCACCATAACCTCCTAAATACAGAGAATTAAACTTACTGGCAATAGTCTGCTCTTCTAAATCATAATCAGTAATAATATCCAAATCGTTTCTTGTAAGAGAAGTTGTGTTAAAATATTTTTCAAAAGATTTTCTCAAAGCCAAATATGTTGAACTGTTAAACTGGGTCGGAATATTCTTAGCCACAATCAAAGGTCTGACCACAACATCACCAGTCATATGCAAAATATTAAACGCTGTGCCAATATTATTCAATTTAAAACCTGGAATTTTAGCTAGAGCTGTAGCAAGTGCATTTTGTAGTTTATTAACTGCTTTATAAGTTTTTGCCACACCCCATTTGTTTATCTCACGTGTATAATCAACCGCCCCTTCATAATTCATCGCATTCATTACTAATGCCGAATCAGAATTTTTTGTAAAATCAGAATTTAATTTCGCCAAACGCCCATAACTATTATCTTGAATATCTAACTCATTATCTTCAGATACACCAAGAACACTACCTTGAGTCAAATCCACATCACCACTGTGCAATGCGATATTCTGATACACAAATCCTTGACGAGCAAGAATAAAATAAAATGACTTCAAAGAATCAAACTGATTACTGGTGTAGTTAGAAATTTTAGAACCAACAGACCTAGCCTTTGTACCTAAAAATGTTTCATTATCAAAACGTTGACCAATAACACTTACAGCTTTTCTTGCATCTCCTAGCATCCTATCAATAACAAATGCATTAACATTCGTAGACCACAAAACAATTAGCACAACCAAAGCAAAACTAACATAGGAACTAAACTTCCTAGCCCTAATAGTTTCTAACCTTCTTGGCAATAACCATAATGCAACATTTAGATGACGCAAAATAATTTCACTAAAACGTATTAAAAACTTGCCAGGATAAGTAATAATCAGAACACTCACTCTCACCAAAAAGAGCAATGTCTTAGAAAATAAAAATCTTAATTTTCCAAATGCAGAAAATATTGCTTTTTTAAGATCATAATAAGTCTCAATAGAAAAATGCAAATGCTTTGTAGCAATATTTCGCTCCAATGATAATTCAAGTGACTCATCCTTTTTGTATCCATGCGCTGTGCCATGAATATACTCCCACAACCATTCTCGGGTTGTGACCCAATTACGTCCTTTTTTAACTGCTCGCAACTTTCCTTGACGAGCACGAAGAGAAAGATAGTCTTGAGAATAAGCACAATCACTTGCAGCCTCTGCAAGTGTTATATACTCCAAGCTCTGTAAGCCAGGATTAGCTTCTTGATTATTTTTTGATTGATTTTTAAGCATGGGGTGCTTAGTATAAAACTTTGCTATTACTAGAGTAGAAACCTTTGTATCCGATATTTATTTTTGCAAAAAATTTTGTAAAAAATATAAGTACTTATTTCCTTTTTTGATATATTTATTATCCCAAAAAAACACCAAAACTGCAATAGATTTTTCACAAAAACAAACTAAGCTAAAAAACAACCGATATATTATATAAATCACTTTTTATACCTACAATTAGCACAAAAATACAAATTACAAAAAAACAATAAAAAACAAACAATTTTATAAAAAAATTATCCACAATATATTGA
>WFTG01000045.1 GCA_015485655.1 Patescibacteria group bacterium
AACCACAGGTACCAGAGCCTATGGTATATGTATTAATAGTTTGAGCTAGAGCTGGTCTGATAACTTTATTTATACCTTTTGCCACTTTGGAAAAAAATGAAAGATTGTCTCTTACATTCTTGGTTAAACGTTTGTTTGGGGGGATGGTACTAACAGAAGGCAATGTCTTTATTTGTAAAATACTTTTTATATCTTCATCACGTAAATCAATAAAATCATTAACTTTATCATAATTACGAATTTTTTTTCTTTCACGAACAGAAACCTTATCTACATAATCAAAACCATACTTAATAGCACCAGCGCGCATGGGATCACTATAACGCTGAGTAAAATATTCTCTTTGACTTTGTGTCATTTTTGGCACTCTCACCACCACAAAATCTCTTTTTTCTTGCGCGCCCCAAAGCCAACCAGCAGGTCGTATATCTACCACATCACCATCTTTGGAAGCAGCCATTTCCTGATTACTATCTCCTATTTTGACTAACATTTCATCATATAAACGCAAGCCAACTGGCAAAGTAATACTTATAGGGTAGTTTATATCTAATTTTTCTAATGATTTATAAGGTTTCAAAACAATATTATTTTGATTTATTTTAACCATATATGGAATATTGTATCCTGATGAATCCTGCGCTTTGACAGGACCTATAGAAAATAAATCCTCACCAGTGCTAACATCAAAAATAATTGAAAAACTACTATTTTCTTCATAATAAAAATATGATCCATTTTTACTACGCAAACTAAATGGCACAATAACATCACTCTCGTTAGCAGACCCAACCTCTGCTTCAACATCAATAGAAGAACTATAAACAGAATAACCTATACTGTTATCTGTATATTGAATTGTATTAAAATCAATTTCACGAGCGCTTTCTGAATTGTCTTTCAAGACATCTAATCCAATAGATGCTCGCTTATCTAAAAATCCTAAAAAAGCCTCTCCATTATCACCTCCCATTTTAATTACAGCACTATCTGTCTTGATATAAGAATCAAATAACACACCAACTTCACTACCTTTTGTTTCGGCCTGTATATTTTCATTCAAATATTCAACTTCCAACACAACAGCATCTAACAAAACCACATAATCTTGCGCTTTATCTTGCGATTCAATAGATATTTGCAAATTATTAATATCCTGCAAAGAATTAATCGGCAAATCAAATTCACTCTGCCAACTATCAAAACTAACCAATCCAACTGTATTCCATATACTGCCATCAATAGAATATTTTACTTCAAACAAAGCATCTAAATCCTCCTCAACACTACTAGTCTTAGGAAAAGGCTCAATAAACAACGGCTCAATTATTGTATCTGTAGTGGTTGCGCTATCTACAACACTTGGCACTATAATATTATCAGTTGAAGTTGTATTATCTGAATCTATTACAAGATTGTCAGAAATAATAATGCTGTCTGATGTTGTAGTTGTATTGTCTATTGATATCTCATCATCCACTACATTACCTGTCATATTTTCTACCACTTCCTCTTTTTCTACATTATCATTTGTATTATTAATTGAATCAATAATTGGCAATTCATCATTGATTGATTCTTGAATTGGTGATTGCTCAGTATCTTCTATAACCTCATCAAGTACAGCATCTGTAGATGAAGTTGACTGTGCCAGAGCCACTGCTATAAATGATTGGAATGTTGATTTTATAAATGACACTGAATCTATTATTGAAGTAGTAATATTATCTACCTCAACTTCGACTGCATTTTCTATAATCGCATCTGCAGAATCTTGCACCTCAACAGATGAAGAAGTGGTATTGGTTAATATTTCTGGCAATGGCACTAGTTCATTTTCATTGGGTATAAATTTTTGACTATCCACATCATCACCTACTATTGAGCTAGAGGTACTAGTGGTAGATGATTTTTGCGACTCAGTTATTTCAATTAATTCATTCTGACCTAATTCCAAAAAAGTGTCAGTTTGATTATTTAGTAAAACATCTTCTCCTTTTTGCATAGAATTATTATCTGCTTTAGGCAAAATAAACAAATTCTCACTTGCAACATCATTACGTGAAGCAATTGCCCAATGAAGTTTTACTTTTACATTTTTTATAACATCATTATCAGTTAAACCATTAGTAAATCCACCACAAAAAATTTCTCTGTCTTGTGCACTATAACTAGCAGAGTTTGTTGTATTAAAATCATCAAAACTAGCGCCATCAACAGTATCAGGCTCACCAGTGGCACCTTGAACATTCTGCCAATTACCAAGACAAGTACTAGGATAGAGTTCTATAACACTTGCTCGAGATCCGCGTCCTACAAAAACACTTGTTACAATAAACACAACCAGAACTATACTACTAGTTAGCGCTATAATACGACGCCTTTTTTTTGGAAATTTCAAATCTATTACCCGAGAATATCGTCCATAAGTAATATCAGTAATAATATGACGTTTTTTACGTCGTCTTAGCATGGGAAAAATTTTTATAAAAAACACACTACTCCTCTAAATATACCAACTACGATCGAATAAAAAATATTCGCAACGTACACATGGCAAAGATGAGTAATGTGTATTTATTGCTTGTTAGAATCCTCTTTTGGAGGAACAGTTATTTTTGTACCTTTACCTAAAGCATACGGCGGTTTTAACTTATTAGCTTTGACTAATAATTTCCATGAAATATCAAAACGTTCAGCTATTTGCTTAATATCATCACCATCTTGTACTTCATATTCAATCCATTCTTTTCTCATCCATCGTCGTCGTTTGTAAGAAATCCAAATCATAAATAATATCAATATAGTAACTACAAGCAAACCAATTTCTATAATCAATCCAAATAGTGTAGGAGGACTAAAAAACTTAACTGGCTCGCCTTTGATTACTGTCAACTGTCCACCTGTATCAACTCCAACACTTGCATTATTACTAGCGTCATATGAAATAATTGGTTGTGCTGTATACCAACCACCCCAAAAAGGCTTATTTAAAACAAAGTTCCAAGTTGATAATTCACCTCGCAAAACAGGAAACTGACCACCATGCTCTTCATGAACAGTGCCAAACATTGATTTGGTAACCACTCTTACATCAGCATCAATAGACACATTACCTGTGTTCTGTACCTTTGGCTGTAAAAAGAAACTTCCATCACCAGTATCACGTGGGGTAACTGAAAAACTTTCTAATTCAAGTTCACGAATAATGTCACCTGGTACTAACAAAGCAACTCTCAAACCTGTTCTAAAACTTAATTGTATACCAGATTTTTCTTCACTATGGTTGGATTTTTTTTCTTGCATAACTATACAGCCATTATGCTCTCCTACATCTACATTGTCTGGAACATTTATGTTAAAAAGAACAACTTCATTAGTAAATGGCTCCAAAACAACTTCATTTTTCTCCAACTCTATCCATGTACCTACACCGGTTTGTGGATCAGCTCTTTGCGCACAAGAAAAAGCACCATCTGTAGAAGTAACAGAATCAACACCGTATATCATAATAGTCTTAGTTTCTTCTGTGTTGTTCACCACCCTAACTCCATCTTCTTGCACTTGTCCCTTTTCAACAGTATGAACAAAAATAGACTCTGTTCTTGGATTATCTTCTCTAGGAAAAGCCGGACGCCCTCCAATACCACCATACTCAATAGCAAAAACTGGAGGCGTAAAAACCCCCAGCATTAACACTGCCAAAACAATAAACTTTATTGAACGATAATTAAAATACGCAAAAAATTGACTTGCCATACTATACAACAATAAAAATTTAACTCGCAACAATTGACAAAACCATATCTATATTATAATCACTGGCAGCTGGTTGTTCTGCAGGAATAGTCTGTGTGAGAGCAACGCCTTGCAAAGTCCAATCACCAATATCATCAGATCCAGAAGCGCCAGTCAAAACAGTAATAGAATCAGTAGTACCTTCAACAAATGCACTTGATGAACCAGCTGTTACAGAAGTTGTAGAGCATGAAGCGCAATTACCAACAGCAATAGTTCCGCCTGATGGATTAACTGTTAACTGACCTTTTAATGTGTCTGTATCTGCTCCATCACCACAACCAGAACTAGTAGCATCATTGAAATCCATATCAGTACCAGCGCTATTCCAAAAAGCTGTAGTAGCAGAACCAGCAATACTTACCACCCAGCCAGCATCTGCTGCATCTGGATTGGTCACGTATATTTGCTCGCTAGATGTACCTAATGTACCTGTAGTAGAACTACAACTAAAACTAAAAGTAGCTGCACTAAATACTACTGATGGACTAGCAACAGTTGTGAATGAACCATTCACAATATCTACTGCCAATGTACCTGGATTAATTGTCAACTGAAAATTAGAGGTGCTAGCAGCATAAGCTCCCATTGCACCAGCTACGAACACAAACAGAGCAATCATAGATATCGCCATCGTGTTCACCCTCCTTAACAAATAATTTTTTAACATGGGAATTTATATTACAAAATTATAAAATTATGTCTATTATAAAGACGTTTTAATTATAGTATAAGTATATATTTATTGCAACTGCAAATATTAACAAAAAATACCTAATACAAAAGGCATTCTTGATATCTTCAGAGAAGATCGACTAATTTGTTCCTGTATGGTAAGTGGGTGTTCGCAGATAACTACTCTGACTATTTATACTAAGATAAACATGTCATCATAGCACCAATATAAAACTCCCAAGGAACGATAGTTGTAGAGCAAATTAATCCGATCCTTCTGAAGATATATAAATTATATCACAAATAAAAAATCAATTCAATTTTTTATATCTATAAAATATTCGTCTACCATTTCTCTCCAATCACGCTGAGGTGGTAGCTTTGTATTTAGTAAAATTGAGAACTTTGGAATATTTGCCTTTCTATCAAAATCATCTATAGAACACGGAAAAATCTTAGCATTAACATTTATTTTTTCTAAAATATATTTTGCAAATTCATACCTACTACAAGAATTACTAGAGCATGCATGAAAAATACCTGATGCAATATCATTTTCTAACAAATATTTCATAACCTCAACAACATCTCTAGTATATGTCGGACAGCCCACTTCATCATCTACTACTTTTAGTTTATCTACTACTTTTGATTTATTGATAATTTTTTGTACAAAATTTGTAGCATTTTTTCCAAACAACCATGAGATTCTTATAATATATATTTTGAAATCATCCTCGCCTTTAGGAAGTAAAAAATCAGAACCCTCTAAGCCACCACATAACTCAACAATCCCCTGCTCAGCTTTTAATTTTGTCGCACCATAGACATTTACTGGCTTTTCTGGAATATCAGATTCTACATGACCCATCTCACTGCCATCCCCAAACACATAATCAGTAGATATGTGTATACAAGTGATATTTTCATCCAAACATAATCTAACCAAATCTATAGGCGCTTGACCATTTATTTGCATAGCCAAATCCTTGCCTGTTGAAGTTTCACAAGCATCAACATTTGTAAAAGCTGCACAATTAATGAGCGCATCTGGTTTATGATTTTGTAAAAATTTTTTAACCTGAACAATATCAGTAATATCCAATTCAGTTTTATCTACAGTGACAACATTGTATTTATATTTACGAAAAAAAACAGTAGTCTCACTACCTAATAAACCATTTGCACCTATAATTAAAATTTTTTTCATAACAATTCTGACTCTGTAATATTTTTTAACAATGGCAACTTGCTATCTTTTTCAGAAACCAAAGGATTATCTATTCCCCAATCTATACCGAGGTCTACATCGCTCCACAAAACACCTCGATCATACTCTGGAGCATACTTGTTACTAACTTTATATTGAAAATCAACACTATTGCTAAGAGTTAAAAAACCATGAGCAAAACCATGAGGAACGAGTAACATTTGTCTAGTCTCACTATTAAGTTCAACTGCAATGTGTTGCCCAAAAGTTTTTGAATCTTTCCTAATATCTACCACTACATCTAACACTGCACCACTGACAACAGTTACAAGTTTGTCTTGTGTATATGGAGGTAGTTGATAATGCAAACCTCTCAATACCCCCTTGGAAGAACGCGAATAATTATCTTGCACAAAATCAATATCTATACCATTGTTGCTAAAAGCTTCCTTATTATATGTCTCCATAAAAAAACCACGCTCATCTCCATAGATGTCCGGTGTTATTAGAACAATATCAGGAATTGACAATTTCTCAAACTTCACAACACTATTTATTATTTTCTAAATTTCTAATAAACTGACCTGCTTCAAACAATGACTCAAATGTTCCAGCATCAAACCAAGGTCCCTCAACAAAACGCACATCAAGTGTACCCTCATTTAAAAATAAATTGTTTACATCTGTAATTTCCAACTCTCCTCGGTCAGAAGGTTTTAAAGTTTTGGCTTTTTGTATTACAGAATTATCATAAACATACAATCCTGTAACTGCATAATTTGACTTTGGATTCTCTGGCTTCTCTTCTATAGACAAAGCTTTTTTATTATCATCTATCTCTACAACTCCGTATCGTTTTGCATCATTATCTGAAACTTTTTTAGCAAAAACTCTACCGCCAGATTGAAAATTTTGAATACTGTCAGAAAAATCGTCAACAAAAATATTATCACCTAAAATCAAAGTAACATTATCATTACCTATAAAATTTTCCCCAATCAAAAAAGCCTGTGCCAATCCCTCAGCTTTTTCTTGGATTTCATAAGTAAATTTACAGCCAAATTCCCGACCACTACCTAACAACTTCAAAAAATCACCTGCATTATCTGGAGCAACAATAATCAAAATCTCCTTTATTCCACCACGAATCAAAGTGTTCAATGGATAATAAATCATTGGCTTGTTATACACTGGCAACAGTTGCTTACTAGTAACCTTAGTCAGTGGACGCAAACGAGTTGCTCTACCTCCTGCTAAAACTATTCCTTTCATAAATTTTATAAATCAATAACCGCCAAACATGTTGACGGTTATTTATAATATTTTATTTGTCATCAACACCAAAACGACTGTAATCAAATATAGGCTTGTCACCAAACCAATACTTGATTTCATGCTCTGCTTCCTCTGGAGTTTCTGAAGCATGTACAATATTCATTACTGCACGCTTTTCTTTGTTAGCAAGTGCTGGAGAATCATTTGAATAATCACCACGGATAGTACCCATATCAGCTAAATAAGGCATGGTTTCGCCTGCAATTTTACGAACCATATCTATTGCATGTGTTCCCTGCACCACCATGCGAACCATAGGTGCAGAAACCATAAAATCAAGCAACCAACCACGAACTTTTTGACCGATTTCTAACTCATCCTCGGTTCCTAATTCTTTCATTGCGTCAAATCCGTATTTTTCGTAAGTTGACAATGTTTTTTGTCCTACACGACGAATCCATTTCTCATCTGATGGATAATGTCCATCAATCAATTCTCTAGTTGGTTCAAACATTTCAATAGCAACGATTTTTAAATCACGTTGTTCAAAACGTTTAATAACCTCTCCGATCAAACCTTTTCTAACTCCATCTGGCTTAATCATTACATATGTACGTTCCTTATTTGGCATACTTATTTTTTATTAATTATATATTATAAAAACACTAAAAATTTATTCCAGTGCCAATTAAATAATTTATTATTTCTTTTTTTCTGTCTTCTTGGCTGATTTTTTAACTTTCTTTTTATCCAATACTTCTTTTACTTTTGCTACTACTTCCATTGGTGTGCAATTAGCCTTGACCAAATAATCATCTGCTCCTAATTTTTCACCTTTTTCATGATCTTCGGTTTGTCCCAAATTTGTCAACATTACTACCGGAACTTTGTCCAATTTAGAATCTTCGCGAATTTTTTCTAGTACTGAAAAACCATCAATCTTTGGCAGAATGACATCTAATAAAATAAAATCTGGCTTAACAGTCAAAGCTTTTTCTAAAGCTACTTCTCCGTCTAGAGCTGTTTCTACATCAAATCCCTCCTTTTCAAATTTGATTGCATACATTTGTGACAATGATTCTTCATCTTCTACTATTAGAACTTTTATCTTCTTTGGCA
This sequence comes from Patescibacteria group bacterium, assembly GCA_015485655.1. Taxonomy (GTDB): domain Bacteria; phylum Patescibacteriota; class Patescibacteriia; order S139-126; family S139-133; genus S139-133. Next base: position 8,078 of record WFTG01000045.1, read on the forward strand.
TAATATGCTAATCTTTAATACTTTGTAACTATTAGAGCATAGCATATTAATTTTCATTTTTCAATTATCAATACACAACCAAACCATTCTCACTAAACTCAATTTGTAAATCCTGATAAACATTATCTACAATCTTCACATTATATTTATTCAGAATATCTATCACTTCCATATGCGGATGACCAAATTTATTATTCAACCCAGCTGAAATTATAGCAAACTGTGGTGACGTAGCTTCGACAAATGCTGGGCCAGTAGCTGTGCGACTACCATGATGCCCTGCCTTTAACACATCTACATCTAATATTTCTGGATTGTTAGAAAAAATATTAATTAATTTTTCCTCAATATCTATACTAGCATCACCAGTTAGCATTACTGATCCATACTGAAAATCCACCCGTATAACAATGGAAGTATCATTGGCATTAGAATAATTCATACTCTCATCTGGCCACAAAACTGAAATCTTCATACCAGACAAATCTATAACATCACCAATGTTAACAATCACAACGTTAACATTATTTTTCTCAGCTTCCTGTAGAGCTAGCTGGCCTAAGTATTTGTCCTTGATAAAATCTGTAATAAACAAATATTTTACTTGATAACGACGCATAACTTCTATAGTACCTAAAACATGATCCAAATCTGCATGCGTCATAAAAACCCCATCTAATGACATATCAAATAATGGCAAATAATCACCTAATCTATAAACTACAGAATTATCAGGACCGCCATCTACCAAAACTCTAGCTCCCAAATCTGATTCTAATAAAACAGCATCACCCTGACCAACTTGCAAAGCAATAACACTATCGGTCTGCTGAAAAAATAATTTATTAATATAATTTTGTAAAAAACTAATTCCTAAAATTATTATAAATATCACTATATATATCAGTATTTTCTTTTTCATACAATATAACGTGTTAGTTTATTTAAAATTTTTCTATTAACAAAAATAATAATCGCACCAAAAACAAAATAAATAATTCCAATAATCCAGACTGGGACAAATGGCACAGGAATTTCTGAAAATTTTAAATTAGCTAAAAATTTTGAGACAATCACAATATATGATGATGTAAGATAAGTGAACAAAATAAAACTTGAAGCCAGAAAACTAGAAAAGAAAGAAACAACCAAACCAATAAAACTCACCAGCATTAAGAATGGAACAACTGGAACAATAGCTATATTGGCAAATATAGAAGTCAAAGAAATTCTACCAAAATACAAAATCAAAATCGGCAATGTAGCTAGGGTCGCGGCCAAAGTCGCGCTAACTGTTTCCCGTAGACCCAAAAATTCTGGTAAAAATTTTAACCAATTTTCAAAATTATTACTAAATAGCAACAAGCCCAATGTGGCTAAAAAAGACAATTGAAAACCAATATCATGCAACAAAATAAATGGATTGACCAAAATCATCAAAGTTGCAGAAACTATCAACAAAATAAAAGCACTAGCTCTGCGTCCCATTTGGTAGGTAATAACACTGCCAGATCCCATAAGAGCTGCGCGAACTATAGATGATTCACCGCCTGTAAAAATAACAAACATAAAGATAATCAATACTGTCAGCCAAATAGAAAATTTACGAGAAATAAAAAGATGAGGCATCAATGCCAATAAAGCCAAAGAAATAATAGAAATATTAAAACCAGACAAAGCTACTATATGAGACAGGCCGGCTTTTTGAAAATTTTTCTTAACATTAGGATCAAGAGCATTGCGACTACCCCACAGAATTGCTGACACAAATGTTGCATGTGGCTCTGGCAAAATCTTATGTAATTGTGCAGTGACTATTTTTTTACCTAAAAAAAGTTTCCGTCTCATAAACATCTGATTGCTGGTTCCTAGTAACTTTTTATTACGCGGATAATACATAACAAAATCTATTTTTTTCAAACGAAGATAATCACTATAAGAAAATAAAACTTGTCTATTGTACTCATCTGTATATGTAAAATCTTCAGGCAATTTCAGCTTACCAGTCAAACTCAAATAATCACCAAAATTATATTGCGGATACAAAGGCAAAGTTACCAAAATATTGACAACCTCATCTTCTATCAAATTATCAACTGCCAAAACTATTCGCTGTTTATTGATTTTTTGTTCAACCTCGCTAGAAATCACTCCTTGTATAGTCATCTCATCAGTATTTAATATATAATTATCTGATTGAGAAAATACTATAAAACGAAAACTACCCAACAACAATCCTAAACAAAACAAAAAAACCACGACTTGGTATCGTGGAAGGAAAAAAGTTGTAATAATAATAAACCCTGCAATAACTACAGTAGCAACAACACCTATACTATCTGCTATACCAATGCCAAAAATACAACCAATACACAATGACAAAAATAATAATGCTCGTCGCATTTTCCCTCCTCTTTATTTTCAAAATTATAACTAAATCTTAAAACAAAATTAATATTTTTACAAAACACTACTACAATGCAATACTAACCAATCAATCCTTATCAATATCAATTCCTTGTTTATCTGCAATATGGTATGCCAATAATTGCAAAGGTATAATGTTTAACAAAGGAGTTAACAATAACATTGTTTCAGGAACCTCTACAACATAAGAAGCAAGCTCTCTTACCTTGTCATCATTCTCTGGAACAATCGCGATAATATAACCACCTTTGCTATGTATATCTTGCAATGTCCTCAAAGCTGCATCATAAGATTGGTCGTGATTAACAACTGCAATCACCGGCATTCCTGGCTCAACTAAACGTTCTACGTCTTTTATATATTCAGCACCATGATAAAAATCAACATGCTTACGTGCTAGATCACGAAGTTTTAAACCACCCTCCAATATCACAGGTAGAGCAAATCCCTGTCCAATAAAAAGAAAATTATTAGCTGAAACAAAAATATCAGCAACTTGTTCTATAATCTTGGAACGCAATAAAACTGTCTCAACTTTCTCTGCAATCAATCTACACTCTCTCAATAACTTTTCATCAATATTTAGCCCTTGACGCTCTGTAAGGTACAAACCAAGTAATACAAAAACCAAAACCTCAGCACTAAAAGTTTTTGTTGAAGACAATCCACGCTGAGAACCAACTCTTAAATAAACACCACAATCACTTTCACGACTCAAAGTTGAACCTGGTACATTTGTAATTCCTAATGTCATCATTCCTGCATCACGAGCTTTTTGCATCGCAGCTAATGTGTCTGGATTTTCTCCCGACTGACTAACAGCTATCAACACAGCTGAATGATCCAATGGTATATCCCTATAACGAAATTCTGATGCATACTCCAATACAATTGAAACACCAAGCAATTCTTCTAATATGTATTTACCTAAAACGCCAGCATACCAAGATGTTCCACACGCTGTAATAATAATACGTTCATACTGCAATAAGTGCCGTAAATTATCTTCCAATCCTGCCAACATAATTTTATACTTACCACCTCTTGCAAACCTGCCCTTTATCACCTGCTCAAGACTTTTTGGTTGTTCATATATCTCACGTAGCATAGCATGTTTAAAATTGTCACCATCCACAATAGATTCAATATCTTTCTGTATAACTTCCACCTCTGGTGTAATAACTTTATCCCCTATATCATAAATATTATAACCAACATACCCTACATCTGCTATTTGATTATCATCTAAATAAACTACTTGACGTGTAACTGGTATAATCGCCTCAACAGCAGAAGCAAACATCAGCTCGTCTTCACCAACTCCTATTAACAAAGGCTGTCCCTTACGAGCAATAATTACACGATCAGGCTCTGTACTACATACCACTGCAATACTATATGACCCTTCTACCAAGCGCAAAGCATTGCGTGTAGCATCCAAAATACTTCCTTGATACATTTCACCAATCAAATGTGCCAATACTTCTGTATCTGTTTCAGAATAAAAAATATGCCCACGGTTACGTAGCCATTTTTGTAATTTTTTATAATTTTCTATAATGCCCTTATGAACCACTGCGATATTATTCGTAGCATCAAAATGAGGATGAGCATTATGCATTGAAACATCACCATGAGTTGCCCAACGTGTATGCCCGATTGCAAGCTGACCACCAGCTGATAAATCTGACAACTGTTTTTCAAATTGTGATATATCGCCAACAATTTTAGCAGACTGAATACCACTACTGCTTGGCCAAGCCAATCCAGCTGAATCATAACCCCTATATTCCAAACGCCTCATTCCTTGTATTACCTGAGGAAGAGCAGATTTTTTACCAATATAACCTACTATACCACTCATAAAACTTTGATTAAATAAGTTCTAAAAAGCATGGGTTAAATCTTTCAAAAGGACTCTATAAATTATATTAAAACTATTTCACTAAAAAATCAAGAAAAACACTAGTTATACAGCTACATTCATTCGTAAATAAGCTTCTATAAACTCATCTATCTCACCATCTAGAACTTTGTCAGGATTAGATTCTTCATAATCTGTACGTAAATCTTTTACTAATTTATAAGGATGTAGAACATAAGACCGTATTTGATTACCCCAAGCCACTTCTTTGTGCTCACCTTTTAAATCTTTTATATGATTTACTCTTTGTTGATTAGCTAGCTGTTGTAATTTTATTTTCAAAATATTCAATGCTGTTTCTTTATTTTGTTGTTGTGATCTTTCGTTTTGACATGAAACAGAGATGTTAGTAGGAATATGCACAATCCTCACTGCAGAATTTGTAGTATTAACAGATTGACCACCTGCGCCAGATGATGCAAATGTATCTATACGCAAATCTTTCATATCTAACTCAATATCTCCCACCTCATCTAATTCTGGTAAAACTTCAACCAGAGCAAATGAAGTATGTCGCGCGTGATCTGCATCAAATGGAGATATTCTAACCAACCTATGCACTCCATATTCAGAAACAAGCTGTCCATAAACAAACTCACCGCCAATACGCAAAGTAATTGACTTAATGCCTGTATTACTACCTCGTGCTATATTGAGAATATCATATGAAAAATTCTTTTTTTCAGCCCAACGGGAATACATTCGTGCTAACATTTCTGCCCAATCCTGAGCATCATCGCCACCTGCGCCGGCATGAATAGAAATAATCGCACCAGCATAATCATGCTCACCTTTCATCAATAAAGCTAACTCTAATTTGTCATATCTTTTTTGTAATACATCAATTTGTTCATCAATCTCTTTGCGTAAATTCACATCTAAATCATCCTTGTCTTCCAATGCTAAATCTAATAGCTCATCAATTTCTTTTTTAAGTCCCTCCCAATCCTCTAAACGTTGGGATAAATTAGCTGAACGTTGTGAAATTATTCTGGCTTTTTTCTGGTCATCCCAAAAACTCGGATCTTGCATTTGTTTATCAAAATCCACAATCTGATGACGTATTTTATCTGGCTGTAATAATTCAAGCGCAGTTGCTGTTCGTTGCTGTAAGTGCTCTAAAGCATTAATTGTTTCTTTCATGTTAACGTTCTGATTGTTGTTGTAATAATTTTTGTATTTCTTCTGAATTTAATAAACTATCTAATTGATTAAAAGTGTCATCAGTTGGAGTTACTTTATCCAAACTATCACTAACACCTAATAAATCACCATAAATACCAAAAGCTGATTGAGCCTGTTTTAAATACGGTGACACCAACCAAAAACCAAGAGCTAGAGGCACAACAATCAAAACAAATTTGATAATATTCATGATCCTAATCCACATCATGTACTTCTCAATCTTTTTGCTTGATGCTAAAATCTGTTGGTTTAACTCTTGATTTTGCTCAAGTAATTTTTTTATCACTTCATGCTGAGATGAAGTTGGGGAACCTGTTTGCATAAAATTTATATTAGCAATTTATTATAATTTAAGTATACTGGTTTTAACCTTGTTACTCAATTAGAAATGACTTGAGCTGTTGAAGTAACAATCTCATATTGTAATTCAAAAAAATAACCAGGCTCAACAATAGAGTTCATACTATCTGACAATTTTTCACCGTTTTTATACAAAGTCCAATTGCGAGTATCAGTATCTTGTTTATTTTCCAGAACAAATCCTGAATTTGTTTTTGTAAAATCTACAACTTCTTGCTCTGCTAAACGCTCCAAAACACTCAACATTGTTTCATTTGGCGACACAAAAATATCACGAAAAACTTTTAATTCAGAATCTTGTGTATCAATAGCAACAGTTGCAATAGCAATTTTTATATCATTTATTTCTAAATTTGCTGGATCATTACTAGGTACAAAAAATCTCCCTATAAAAAATCCAACAATAATTGCGCTGATTATAATAAAAAATGTTACTTTCATAAAATTAATTATCAATACCTTTCCATTCTATTTCTTCTACATTTTCATTTTTGGCAATCTTACGCGCTAATACAAATAAATAGTCAGACAAACGATTAAGATATTTTAGCACAACATCATCAACCTGTTGATACTCAGTCAATGCAACTACAATACGCTCAGCTCGTCTGCAAACAGCCCGCGTAATATGGCAATACGACACTATAGTAGATCCACCGGGTAGAATAAAATTTTTCAATTCTGGAAGATTAGCACTTTCTACGTCAATAGCTTTTTCTAAATCTACTATGTCAGCATCTTCTATATTCTGCAATTCCTTTATTTCTCTATTAGAAGCCAATAATGAACCTATGACAAAAAGTCTATTCTGAATATTTCGTAAAAATTCTTGTAAATCTTCTGTAATCCTCTGATCAGCAATAAGTCCAATCCATGAATTTAATTCATCAACTGTTCCATATGCATCTATCTTTATATCAGCTTTAGAAACTCGCCTACCTCCCAATAACGATGTTTCTCCAGCGTCACCTGTTTTTGTATATATTTTCATATGTTTATTATAACATTTTTGTAATAAAAAACTCGCATCAGTATTAACCAATGCGAGTTGATAAAAATTCAAGTCCAAAGGACTTTAGTTCTAAGGTCAAAAAGAACCAAAGTCTTGAAGATCTAAGGACTATTTGTTACTTGCGGAAACCGCAGCAGGGTAATTGCCGTGCCAGCGGCTATCAAGCCAGTTGTTGCCCCAGCTCCACCTGCCGTCATTCCAGATGAGATAACGAACAAACAGGTAATCACCTGAGTAGCGGTAAATGGTTCCCCAGAAGAAAACGGCTTTGCCTTTCCATTCCTCAGGAATTAGTTGTGGATTGGCTAATAGATAGTCCAGAACATTGGCATTGAGAACGGGCTTATTTTTCAACTCTTTACGGAGTTTGTTTCCCTCAATCCAATTTCCATCCTTTTGCTTGTCGGATAGATAAAGAGAGACTTCATCAGGGTTCCAATGAAATTGTCCACCTTTAATATGGCAACCCTTTGGAACTTCCCAATCATCAGGAATAAAAGGATCAGCATCACAATCAATGATATGATTTTTGATGACAACTTCAGCATCGCCACGTAAGAAACGCTTTGTTCCCTCTATACCGCCAAGCTTGTTGAACACAGCTTCAACACTGACATCCTCTACATAAAAGTTATACTTAGACATAATTCCTCCTCGACTGTTAGTCGATTTTCTTTTGTCTATTAGACAAAAATGTAATTGTATTGTTAGAGGGCTACACTGTATAGCCATAACCAGAAAACACCCAATTTGAGTATCTTTTGGTTATGGCTACAGATCTTTGTCTCCCTACTGAAGAACCTCCACAGGGGGTCAAGTAAATGTAGTTGTAAAGAACTAATGATGTAATATACTACATTTTAATAAAAATGTCAAGCTATCAAAAAATCCCCACAAGAGATGATGGGGATTTGATAAAAAAATTTACAACTCACACGCACCACCCATACAAGCAAGTTCACGCTTGTTTTCTGTTTCATCAACTTTTTCATATTCTACAATTTTAGCAAAATCAATATCTTTTACTTTGTCATACAATTTCTCATATTCTTCCTTAGTACATGCTTCGTATGGAGCTAGTTGATAAACATGATTAGAACGAGGTAAAAATGAAAGTCCGCCTACAATATCCCAATTTTTATAAACCCAATTACCTACTTCTATCCACTCATCATCGCCAACAGAAATAGTAGTGGAAGGATTGTGTTCTGTATAAGCCAATTTTACTTTTTTCCAATGATTTAACTGATCAATAGCTGATAAGTCATCTTTAAACACTGAACCTTTTGGTGATTTTACAGGAAAATCTAAAACATATGTAGAAGCATTATCAACTGACTGTCCTACTTCTGGATGATAAGGAATAGACTGGTCTTTTAACATTTTAAACAATGAATCTGTAGATGCAATTCTGACACGACGAATATAGTATTGTGAATGGCGAGGATGCATACCAGATGAACTACTTACAGTCTGCGATGTATTACCAGAAGGTTTAACCGCAGTAATACAAGTAGATGCACTAACACCAAAACGCTTAGCATATTTTTTGTTGACCTTGATTGTCTCTTCACGTAATTTATTTAATACTTTTTCATCACGCACAACTGGACAATCCCATTGACCGGTTATAGAAACGCCAAGCAATCTCTCAGCTTCACAATTTTTCTTCCAATCTTTTGAAAGATATGGAAAATTAGTTAATGTTGATTGATATGTACCAAGAATAGTTGCTACCCGAATTTTATCTAATAATGTATCTAAAGTATCATCAGCTCTGGCTACAACCTCAGACAAATTACAAAACTGTTTAGATTGTAAAATAATTTCACCGCAAGGATTTGTACCAAGTCCAGATATATCATTTTTCAAAAATTTCAATCTACGTTCTGGCAATGTTGTGGCCAAACCCCCTCGATTAAAAATACCTCTCTCACCAGATTTGCTCTTCACAAGAGCTATCCACTCTTCTAAAAATTCTTCATTACTTGGTTTTTGTCTATATACCGCAGAATTATTAGACATTGAACGCTGTGGCTCTGATAAATAAAACTGACCCTTTTTTGCATCACGCATTTCAATATCATCCAGATCAGATAAAGAAATCATAGCACTACGACGAACACCACCGGCAACCACAATTTGTCCAATCATACACAATATATCATGAGCGTCTATATTAGTAAGACGTCTTCCTTGACGAGATAACATTTTCTGACGTGTAAAAACCAAAAGTTGCCTAAGTGGCTCAGGACCTGATGACTTGCCACCCATAGTTTTGAGGCGAGCGCCTGCTGGACGAAGTTTAGAGTAATCAAACTCAACATCTTCACCATTTGCCCATGTGTTCATACCTAGCAACAAAGCATCACACCATCCTTCTTTGCTATCTGCAATAACATGTTTTTTAGGCTTTTTGTTTTTTTGATATTTGATTTGTGGCAATTGTTGCACAGTTTCACTCTCCACAGAAAAACCAACCCCAGTACCGCACATAGAAATATACATAACCTCTGCAAAATCACGGAACTCTTTTGGTGCAATAAAAGAACAGTTATAAGCACAAACATTTGTAGCCTTGGCAGCTGAACCTGCAAATTGCAAAAGTCTCATTGATGGGATTGATTTTTGATTCAATATATACTCTCGAACTTCATCATACTCTTCGTCTGTTAACTTTTTGCCTAAATTTTCACGCATATAATTAACATAACGATCTACTGTTTCAATCCAAGTTTCACGACGCTGCTCTTCCTCAATCCAACGAGAGTAAGTTCTATAATAGATAAACTCACCCAATGGATTATCTTTGAAATATTTTTTGCTATCACGTGCTAATTTTTTTACATGTTCAGGTACACCCTTGCCTAATTCACGTTTTTCAGCGCGCTCTTGTCTGTACAAAATATAAGCCTTGGCAACACGAGGAAGATTCTCAGCCATTAACTGTTGCTCAACTATATCCTGAATTTGTTCAACATGAGGAATGAACTTTTTGTCTTTGCGCAGTATTTTTTTTAATTCATTATTTACTTTGCGAGATATAGCCATGGCATCTTTTTCTGAAAAACCATTACCAATCTCAAGCATTGCCTTGTGTATCGCAATAGTAATACGATTAATATCAAAAGGACTAATAGTACCATCTCGTTTTTTTACCTTTTTCACCTCTATAGATTTTGGTTTATTAGGATTTGATGTTTTTGCAGTAGACATGGGGAATTATCTTTAATATTAAAAATTATTGTTAAAACTTAGTATCAATCCACTCACAAATATAAATCAATAAGCGAACTGACAGATCCTCCTTCTTTAATTTTTTATTCAAAATCTCATCTACTATATCAGATATAGGCACTCCATATTGTAGTGAGGTATTGATAACTGATAAAAATAAATAAACTACATCCACAACATCTTCTTTTTCTGACTTGACTGAATGTAAAATAATCTCACCAGGCAATCCGTTTTCAAACATACTCACTGTAATATATCCGCTACAATCTTCTAATGAAAATCTATAAGTAAATGACTGTCTCTCATCTGGCAATGTCTGTTTTTCTGAATTTTGTAAATTATTTTTCTTGTTACTGTTTGTTTTTTTCTTGATTTTTTCTTTTGAAATTTCAGAAGGATTATTGTCCCTTGTTATTAAGTCAGCTAATTTAGACATAGCTGGATTCACTGCTGGACTCTCTGATGAACTACTATCTAAATCATTCTGAGGTGCCTTGGTATTACGAAAATCATGATAAGTACTTGCTACATTAGTCAATCCTCTTTCAAGTAATGATATTTCTACTGCTTCACTAATATCTAATGTGGTGATATTTTCACGATATGATAATTCCTCTTCCAACTTTTTTATAATATCGTCAACTAACTGTGAAGCTATAGGATTTGTTTCAATACCTGTTGCCAATAAGGCTCTTTCTACAGAGCGTTGTAGCTTCATCTCATCAAACAAAACTGCATCACCTGATTTTTTTATTATTTGAAAAACATTTGAACGTTTTACTGTGTCTTGTGTTGCTACCATTTTTTTATTGTTATTTTTTCTTTTTTCTTGAATGACTGCGTTTGCGACTCAATTGGTCAATAGCATCTTCAAACCCACTAATATCACTAAATGATCTGTACACTGACGCAAAACGAATATAGGCAACTTTATTAAAAACTTTTAATCGTCTCATCATAATTTCCCCTACCTCACCACTAGTCACTTCTCTTTGTTTTAGTTTTTGTATATCTCTCTCTATATTTTGTACCAAACGAACGAACAAGTCCTTTTTATATGGTATTTTATGCAATGATCGTTCTAGTCCATTGATAATTTTCTCACGAGAATACGCTTCTCTTCTACCATCTCTTTTTATAACTGTCAGATCAAGCAATTCTGTTTCTTCACGAGTAGTATACCGAAATCCACACTTCTCACATTCACGTCTACGTCTCACTCCCATACCCTCATCTACAATACGAGAATCAGTGACCTTGGTGCTATGAGAACTACAAACAGGACAATGCATAAAAATCTTAAAATACTTAAAACACAATATATAGTATGTGCATAAAGAATTATACCACTACATATTGTAATTACCAAATTTTACAAAAAAATTGTCCAATCTAAATTTTACAAAGCCATAGTTAATTTATAACTACACAAAAACTCCAAAACAAGTGTCGCAAAAAAACAAAGTACGACGCCTGTACAATACTCATCTTTGTGGATAAGTCATCATTTTATTCGCACACAATGGGTCTTTTAAAAATTTTGTCAATCAAAAATACTGCCCTGACAAGAACAGTATTTTAAATATATATTAATATAAGACCAAATTATCAGCAAAACCTTACCCCATCTTTTTTCTTATAAATGCAGGTATTTCTAATTCTTCCTCTTGTTGTTCTTTTTTCTTTACTTCCTTGCTTTTTCGTTCTAATTTAGGCAATGCGTATTTGCGAGATGGAGACATTGGCTCTTCTTCTTGTATTGGTTCTTCTACATCTTCTTTTATAATTGGTGTTGTAGGTCTTTCTGGTATTTCAACTTTTGCTTCTCTTTGTGCTGATGATACAGGTGCAGAAAAAGCAGAATTAGTATTGGCTTGAGATGAAAAATTACCACTTTGCTGTCCAGAAAATCCAGTAGCCACTACTGTTATTTTTAACTCATCCCCTATAGATTCATCTATCACAGCGCCAAAAATAATTTTTGCATTTGGATCTGCGGCTTTTGTAATAACTTGAGCTGCTTCATTAACCTCATACATTCCAAGGTCAGGACCACCTGTAATAGTAAACAAAATACCTTTTGCACCATCAATAGACATTTCAAGTAACGGTGAATTAATAGCTGCCTGAGCTGCTTCCACTGCTCTATTCTCACCAGTGCCCACTCCAATACCCATCATAGCAGAGCCTGCTTCTGACATAATTGATTTTACATCTGCAAAATCAACATTGATAAGTCCTGGTAAAGTAATGATTTCAGAAATACCTTGTACACCTTGTTTCAAAACTTCATCAACTACTGCAAAAGAATCCAGCAATGATGTTTTTTTATCAATAATTTGCAAAAGTCTATCATTAGGAACAACAATAACAGTATCAACTTTGTCTAGCAAATCTTGCATACCTTGTTCTGCAATAAAACGACGTTGAGCACCTTCAAATGAAAATGGTTTGGTTACAACAGCCACTGTAAGAGCTCCAAAGGATTTAGCAATTTCAGCAATCACTGGACTACCGCCTGTACCTGTGCCACCACCCATACCAGCTGTGATAAATACCATATCAGAACCTGACAACACCTTTTCAATATCTTCACGTGATTCTTCGGCTGAAGCACGTCCTTTCTCAGCATCCATACCAGCGCCAAGACCACGACTAATCTCACGTCCAATGTGGACTTTAACAGGAGCTGAATTATGATGTAGGGCTTGAGCGTCAGTATTGAGCGCAATAAAATCAACACCTTTAATCTTAGCTTTCACCATGCGATCTACTGCAGCACCACCACCACCACCTACACCTACTACTTTTATTTTTGCAAAAGTTTCTACTTCTGGTTTGATTTCCATATATAAGTAATTAATACTATGTTTATATAATACATTATGAAATTAATATTGTACATAATAACAATGAACCAATATAGTGTTCATTTATCAAAATAGTAAAAAAAGATTGAGCAAAACAATTACTCAACCTACTATTCACTATCTAACTCACTTCATCAAGCCTTGAAAGATCCAAAAAAACCTTTAACTTTATCAAGAGGATTTTTTAAAATAATTTTCTGCAACACACCCTTGTCATTGTTACTCTTTTCCAATTCAATACCCCAAAGCATCAATCCAAATGCTGTAGAAAATGCCTGATCTTTTACTTTTTCTATAACTATAGAGCCAATATCTGTTTGACCAATCATTGCTGGTAACTTAAATTGTTCACGAGCAAATTCAACAATTCCATGTAATTTAGAACCACCTCCTGTCAGCACTATACCTGCTGGCAACATACCAGAGCGATCAATCTTTTTTAATTCAGCATCAACCATATCAAATATCTCTTCCAGACGTGCCTCTGTTATTTCTGCAATAGTACGAATTGTTACTTTTTCTGATTCTGGTCCGCCATAGTTTTCTAAATCTATACCTTCGCGACGCGCAACTGTATTTGGCAATACTGTACCAACGTCAATTTTGACATTTTCAGCCACATCTATAGCAGTTCGCAGTCCAATAGCTATATCAGAAGTTATATGTGATGAACCAACTGGCAACACAGCTGTATGCAATACATCACCTTCTTCAAATACAGCCACACTTGTAGTATGAGCTCCGATATTTACTAAAGCAACTCCCAAATCTTTTTGTTTCTTATCTAACACTGCTTCAGATGTTGCCAAAATACCTAAAACCAAGTCATTTATATCCAAACCTGTTCTATAAACACATTTGGTAACATTGCGAATTTGTCCAGATAATCCTTGTATAATCTGAGCATCAACCTCCAAACGCACGCCACTCATACCTACTGGGTCTTTTATATTTGCCTGACCATCAACACTAAATGATCTAGGAATAACATGAATAATTTCATAATTTGGCGGTGTAGCAACTGCCTGAGCTGCCTCAATTACTCTTTCAACATCATCTTCTTGAATTTCACCATTGGCCTTACCTACAGCTACAACCCCATGTGAATCTTGGGATAAAATATGAGCTCCAGAAATACCTACATAAGCACTGCGCAACTCAACACCACTTAAACGCTCTGCTTTTTCTAAACTCTGTGATACTGATGACACAGCATCTTCAATACTGGTCACAGTTCCTTTACTCACACCTTCAGTTGGAGTTTCAACAGCAGCTAGAACAGTCATAGCATTTTCTGCTGATAACTGACCAACAACAACTCTAACATTGCTAGAGCCAATATCCAAACCACAAATAATAGATTCTCGTGAAGACATAATTTATTTTACACTAACTTAAAATTAAGTATATCATTTTTTTTCTTATGAACCAAGAAGTTGTTCAATCAAATATTGATATCACATAAGGATAAAAAATAATCAAACCTATTACAACCGCTGATATACTAGCAACCAGCACAGCAGCAGCTGTTATATCTTTTATCACCCGAACATACTCATGAATTTTTGGTTTTAAAATATCTATAATCCTTTCAACAACTGTATTCATTAATTCTAAAATCAAAACCATAGTAATAACCAATACAATAATAATCCATTCTTTAATCGTAACTCCAAAAAAAATACCAGCAATCAATACAACAAAAGATACCCAAGTATGGATACGAAAATTTCTCTCATTAACATAAGTATCAGTCAGACCCCTGAGTGCATATTTAAAACTATTTGTTATGTTTTTTGCTACCATAAATCTTTTTCCAATATTCTAATATTTTTTCTTGTATTCCATACATTTCTTTGTGTTGTACTCGAGTTACATGGTCATAGCCTATGATATGCAAAACACCATGAATATACAGAGTAGCCAACTCAGTACGCAGTGAATTAACTCCTGACTGCCTCTTGGCTTGTTCAAAACTAATAATCACCTCACCATCATAATCAGATTTTTCTACAACTAATCCTTTATCCTCATTATAAGGAAATGATAAAACATCAGTTGTTTTATTTTTGCCACGCCATGAATGGTTTAATTTTTTCATAACTCTATCAGACACTATACTAGATGAAATATTCAATCTATGGACTTTGGTATATTTTTCTATAGATTTATTCAAAGTATAAAAAAATTGTTCACCTACAATATAAGATTTTGCTGATACCCAATCAGTTGTAATCATAACTTTTATATTTATTGACTACAAATTTTCTTGCTCCGAATTCTGCATATCTGGCAATACTTGCTCAGTACTACTTGCGTTATTTTTCAAATCATCTGTACTATCAACAGACCAAGACCAGCTATTTTTCATAGCATTATAAATTGTCAAATAATCAGCCTCTGTTTCAATACCTTTGTTATATGTAATACCGACCACAAAATTATCTACTACAAAATAAGTCGTTGTTCCATCTACAGACAAAATTGCAAAATAATTATTTTTTCCAACACTAGTGGTACGTATATCTTCTTTTGCTAATCCTGGAACTTGTGATTGATACCAGTCCTGTATGGTTTTAAAACTAGAATCAAGTTTTTCAATAATAACTTCAACAAATTGATTAGTTGCTGAATTAAACATAACAATATTAGAATCATCTTCAACATTATTCACTGTCCATACACTTGGATATTGTAATGTATAACCAAATACCGGGCTTGTGTATAAAGAAAACTCTGTAGTATCAAGCAAGGTTTTTCCTGGTTGTGAAGGTGAAAATAAATTTAACACTTCTTCACCATCTGTATAACCATCCAAATCACTATCTGGACGATTTATATCTGTTTTAAACAATAACTCTTCTACATCACTCAATTCATCAGCATCAGTATCAAAGCTAGGAGTTAGACTTTTTACTTCAAAATCTTGATCAACATCTATACTATTATCATCAGGTTTGCTAATCTCATCCATTGTCAAATTAGAAACAACAGCTACTTGTGTACTTGGAAGCTGTACTATATCTATACTCACTTTATTACGACTTAGGTCTATCTCTGTCTTATCATCTAGTTGCCACTCGCCAGTAGAACTGAGAAAGGCAATCCGCAAACTATTTTCAACATTACTAGACAATGTTGTATCAAAATACTCAATAGTTAACTTAGCATCTTTGGTTAATTCCTTGCCACGTGGTGAAATAGTATAAGAACTGCCAACTATATATTGCTTTGTATTTGATGGATTGTTATTTGTAATAACAACCTGATCTGCTAATTGCTTATCACTAGCAGAAAGTTGCAAAGTCAAAATACCGTTAACATTACCTGCTTCATCTTTAGCTACATAAGTTATAGGCTGTGGCGGAACTGTAACTGTAGAATCTGTATTTGATGGCTGATTTTGCTCTGTAGCACTATCTGTTGCAATATCCAAAGGAGCAATTTCTGGCTGCTCTAAATTTTGAACAGAGTTGTTATTTTTACTAAAAAACAACCAAACACCAATACCACCAGCCACAACCAACAAAAATAAAATTATTAATATTATAGTAATAACATTGCCTTTACTTGATGACTTATTAGTATTCACTGATGGCAAAAAACGCGCCGGCGGTGTATACACATCAACTGGTTGAAACTGAGTAACTTGTTCCTCTGCAACTTGAGGCTTTGATTTATCTTTACTAAATGAAAACATATACCTCTAAAAAACCTAAAAATTCAACTGATCAAAAAATTCTAACTTACCAGGACCAAGTGGATCATAGCCATTTTTTACCTCATCTCCATCTAAAAAGGAATCTCCATCTGAATCAGGGTTCAAAGGATCCGTTTTCCAAGAAACAACCTCTTCTCTATCAAACAAACCATCTCTATCAGTATCTGCTAAATCTGGGTCTGTGTTATATTTTAATTCTTCTTGGTCTGTCAATCCATCACCATCAGAATCAATAGGCAAACCCAAATCTGTGGCACTATCTTCTGTATCAGATATGACATCTTCTGTTACAGGTGTAGTACCTGTATCATTATTAGTAGGTTTTGTAGTAGTGTCAGTGTCATTATTTATATTTTCTGACTCATTAATAGGCGCAACAGGCTGTTGCACTACAAAACGTTGATAAGCAACATAACCACCAATTCCCAGCAAAATAACTACAACAACAACAATACCAGCTATAAGCATTTTTTTCTTACCTGCCACAGATGCGCTGTTATCAGGCCAAGACATTGGATCATCCGGCATATTTGGCACGCCAGTCATTGTTGGTGGTGTTGCAGGCGGTGTATTAGTTGGAGTCTCTACCTTACCATCACTAGAACTATATGACATACTTGGCATAGCTGGAGTTGTCTCACCTGCTAAACTATCTTCTGGTGAATCAGCCAACATATCCTCAACCACCACTGGGTCTTTGGGTTTCTGCGATGATATATCTGCATTATTATCTGGGGTCACTGGCAAACTAGATGGTGGAGATTGTGATACTGCATCACGTGTTGTGTCTTGATTATTATTCTGATCTTTCAAATCATCAAACATACTCTATTTATATTAAAGTTATTATATATTTACTATATCATAATAATAAAAAAATTTCAGCTCACTAACCCTAGACATTAAACAAATTACGCAATACAGATCCAACCATTTTAGCTAAATTAATAATACTGTTAGTAACTACATTATTACCTGCTGATTCTACTGTATACAAAATACTATCACTAACTCCAGAATATAACATCTTAACAGTTATTGTTCTATTACCCAGAGGCAAGTTGTTTAATGTACATGTATATGTTCCAGGACCATTACCTGTTGTATATACTACGCCTGTATCATCACTACACTGAACAGCACTACTTGCATTCATAGTATAAGTAACTGTAACAGAACTACCACCAACAGTACCACTGGCTGGATTATCAATAGTCACAACATCTGTTGTAGCTGTGTAATGAACTGAATCACTTATTGATGAGCCTGGTCCACTAGGCGTATAAGTTACAGTAAAAGTTCTATTACCTTCTGCTAAATTACTAAAAGTAGGACAAGAATAAGTACCTGTTTCTACATTTTTGATAGTAAACTGTTCTCCAGTGTCTACTTTACATACAATAGTACCACTTCCTTTCAAGGTATAATTTACTGTAACATCAACACCGCCAACATCACCTTCTGATGGACTGTTTATAGCAACTGAATCAGGAGGCGTTACAAACTCTACAGTATAATCAATACTATCACTACCACTTCCATATATATTATTTATTTCAACTCTTAGATTATTATTTCCTGTAGGTAAATCTGTATATGTAAAAGAATGAGCGCCAATACCAACACTGGCAGAACCATAAACAGTATTATTGGCATAAAACGTCACATCACCAGCCTGTGTAGTGTTGTATTGCATCACAACATTTTGATCTCCACTAGCAGAATCATTTGGACTAGTTATAGTTACCTCTGGAGGCAATGCACCCAATTCTAAAGGAGATGCCTGACTAATAGTACCTCCAACAGTAGACAGACCAAAACTTGCACAAGTATCACCAGTAACTGTGCCTATACCTACCCATTCAACATTTTTGTATTTTGGATTAGCATAAATACTACCGTCCTTATAAATATATATATGAGAACCATCAGCGCAATAAAATTGAGGGTTTAAATTATTATTAAAACATGATTGCTGGTCATAATCATCAGGACAAAAAGCAAAATCATTATCAGGATCCAGAGGCATTTTCGTACCCAAAGCATTGCCAAGGATAGATTGCCAACTTTGTGGCCAACGACTTGTTGACATTCCTGTAACAAAAGATCCGCTAGATAAGTCTGGTAAAGCACCAGCATTATCTGCTTGGTAAGCTAATAATTTTTCAGCAATAAATCCAAGACCTCCCATACGTATCATATCTTGCTGTATAGATTTCTTTTCTGTGCTGATAATATTTCCATTGAATAAAAGATTTTTTATCAATTGGCTATATATAGCCCTGGTGTCACTAGACTCATTTTGGTTATGAGATAGTACTAAAATATAAGATCTTATTTTATCTGGATTTGACTTTTCAACATCTGTAAAATGTATATATATTGTACGTCCATCTACCACAGCTGGATATCCATCTATAACTGTTTCACTAGGACTACCTTGTTGAAAATCTTGAGAAGCATACCAACCAGCAGCAGAAGCGTGAGTTGGATTGTCATAAACTCTCAAACCAATAACATCTTTACCAGTCAATCCATCTGATTCATCAACTGTAAAAATTGTATCTCTTAGCAATGTACCGCTAACTGGAAAATTTGCAGTCTCTGTAATTATAGGTAATAAATCATCACCTATATTGCCACGACAATATTTCATAGTAGCATTCCAGCCAATATCATATGGTGGAGGGCTTGGCCATGGAAAATCACAAATAAAAACATCAATGCTTGCCGTACCAGATTCAGTATTTCCTAACTCATCTCCACCAAAAACATTATCTGTTACAATTGTAGCTTCAGCTGTAATATAAGCATTGCCTATACCACTCTTGATAACAGTAACTGTATTTGTATCAATATTTTCACTAGTAGTAATAAACTGATCTGGATCATCTCTAGTCCATGTCCAATTCCAATCATAGTCAGAAGTCGGCACTATATATGTTCTGCTACCACCTTGATTGGTGTATCCCCTAGCAATAAAATCATGTGAACTGTCAGGGAATAACAAAGATGTAAACATCCAAGATGCAGGTGAAATATCTACACCATCGAGCTGACAAATTGAATTGCCTATTGTATAAGAATTAACACTATCAGATACAAGTCCTTGGTCATAAATACTTGGCATACCTGCTCTAACACTTAACTCAACCGATGAACTTTCAGGTAATAAATTTGTAGGTGATACAATAAAAACAGTACAGCCATCTTCCCAAGCACACCCTTCTGCACCTGTGGCAACTTCATAAGAACTAAGACTTGTATCTATTATTGCGCTAGATCCTGTATCTATAAGCTCTATATAATTAGAGCCCTCAGAACTATTCATCAACTGATCAAAAACGATTTTAAATGAAGAATTTCTACACTCCAGAGTACTACCATCAATAGGCTCTATAGAAAGTATATTAGGAGCTGGCGCTGGCTCACAAGAACAGGAATTTGGATTACAAAAATCAGTACTAGCACACTTATTAGAATTTGGCTCACAACTTGGTGATGAAGTATCACCATCACATGACACTGGCAATCCGCTATTATCCAAGACCTCTATGTCAGATATACTACTGAACCCACCTGCACTACCACTTACAGTAGTGATGCCCACTGCCTGCGATGTTATTAATTGTACAGGATCAATCTTGGTGTCATTATTCACATCTGCTAAAGGAGATTGTAACGTTGCCACAGACACGTCATTGACACCCCATGTCCAATTATAATCCCATGCATCAATAAATTGACCACCATTACATCCTTGATTACTAACTGCTTTTCCGACAATATCTTGGCTCTGTGAAATATTAGAAAAAATCATACTACCTGGCTGTGTTGTTACACCAGTTATATCACATATAATATCATCAGTCTTAAATGTCCAAGAATAACTATCATCAATACCATCTATATCTTCATCATAATTCAAACCTGTTAAGTTTTGTCCATTCACTCCCCGCAATACATCCCTAAATACAACACGATAATATGTAGCTGGTTTTAGATTTGATATTGGTTGCAAAATAATCTGTCTAGTTGTAACAGTGGTATCAAAAGTAGGTGTAGGATTAGCAAACACAGCACAGCTTGCACCATCTGTACATTCTAATAAAGATATACTACCATCTACTACAGAACTAGCTTCAATATCTGAATAAAATTCAGCACCAATTTCCGAATTCATACAGGCCGCATTACAAGATGGCCAGTGATATTTTATAGCAAAATCCAAAGACACCACCACAGGAGTTCTATCTTCTAGAGATGTTTTATTTAGTCTACCAATAGCATCAGCACTACCCACACCTTGTGAAGTTACATTTTGATCTGGATCTGTCTTGCCATCACCGTCTTTATCATTATATGTCACATTAATAATAGCGGCATTATCCTGCGTCCAAAACCAATCATAATCAGAGGCAATCAAAGGTTGATTACCATAACAACCTTGATCACTTAAAACACGACCATATATAGACTGTGTATCACCCACAGCACCAAAAGACATATTGTTTGGCACAACATCAACACTAGTTGGTGTACATCCACCAGTTTTTGTCTTAAATGTCCAAGAATAACTATCATCAATACCATCTATATCTTCATCATAATTTAGATTGGTTAATGGAATACCTATAGTATCACTAACACTATCGCGTATAACAACTCTATAATACGCATCATCGTTTAGAGTGCCAGCATTTATATCTAAATCTTTGTTATTATTAGTAATTTCCCAGGTCTTAGGAACATTAACCAATTGCGCGCAAGTAGCACCATCTGAACATCTATAAACAGATATAGAAGTATTAGTTACTGTAGATGCGTCAATTTCTTTGGAAAAATTAGCACCAATGCCAGCATTTGGACAAGAAGAATCACAACCAGGCCAATAATTCTTTAATAAAAATTGATTACTGTTTTCATCACCTGATTCACGGCACGATAATTCAAATGGTAAAGCATTGCTAGTCAGTCCATCTGCAGTCAAAGTTACATCACTGGTTAAAAATCCATTAGGCAAAACAAATTCTGTCTTAGCATCACTCCAAATCTTAAATGCACTAGATCCTGCTGTATCTGGAATATTGCCACTAGCTGAAAAATTCACATTGTTTATTGCGGTATCACGATTTGGTTCACCTGGATCTGCACCAAAATCACTACCTTCCAGAGTAATTGTCTTACCATAACAAGCCCTACTTGGATCTATCAAGGTCAAACAAGGTCCAGTATATGCATCACCAGCCTCAACAACAAATTGACGCCTGTTACTAGTTAGTGTCCCATAATTAGAATCATTATATGCCAAATCAACTTCTACATTATATGTATCAGGTCCAAGACTCAAAGGCACATCTGTAGTTACAAATGTTGCATCTTGTCCTTTAATAACGGCACCTGTGGCATTATCAAATGGATCAATAAATCTTATAGCAGATAATGACCCTGGATTGTCTGTTGCTCCTGAAAAACACCGACCATAAACTGTTGCACACTGACCAACCACTCCTTGGTTTGGTGATAATTTTGTAATATATGGACTACAAGTGCACGAACCTGCCTCGCCTACGCTAAACTGCCAATTTTCATAAAGAGTATTACCATCATTATCTACAACCAAATTTGGAGCTGTGACAGTCACAGAATAAGTAGTATCTGTCTGCCAAGGATTTTCTGGAATAAATTCATAATTACGATAATTACCATTAACAGGCTCAGGAGAATATGACGGATCTAAAACTTTTAAAGTACCAAAACCAGCCACTGTAGTAGACAAATTAAATTCTGTAGGTTGTAAAGTAATAAACTGCCCATCAATATCCAAAACAATCAACTCATCATACATAGCTGTACCAAATGTAAACAAGATTGTTTCACTTGGACATGAATTAGCTCCGGTCGGAGACTTGCTAACAACACCTGGAACACTGTCATTGGTTTGAAATTCCCAAATTTCTGGTGATGGTTGTTGATTATTTGCACACAAATCTGTTACATCTTGAACTGTTATTCTGTACCAAGTAAAAGAATCTAACAACAATGAGCTATCGGAGTCTATTTTTACACGAAAACCATTTGACTTTGATGTAATTGTCAAATCTACATTATCTATTGGTTGTCCTACTGGATTGCCACCTGGACCGTCAAGAGCCTGTAGTACAAATTTAGAAATTTGCGGATTTGGTGGATTGTCAGTATCTGCAATACTTAAAAAATTAATCGCCTCACTATAAGTCACATCAATAACAGGACTTCTACTCACTGTTCTACTTGTACCATCTAGTTTTGGATATGCTTTGGTTATAGTTGGAGCTACTGTATCAGTATCAACTCCTGTTTTAAACTGCCAACCATAATATGGGAAAATTGGCGGTGAGCTTTCACAAGTTGTTCCATTACATCCTGCTAAAAAATCACCGCTGGCATCTGCCAATGCACTAGTCAATCGCACTTCATAATCTCTATTAGGAGCAAAATTATTATCTGGAGAAAAATTCAAAACATTACCACTGGCAATCCAGGTACCACTCACCTCTACACCAGATATATCAGTCACTTTGGCATTGCCATTAAGCGTGGCGGGATCAACAGTGTTATTAAATTCTGGTTGTACTTGGCTACACAAATATACATCCTGTTTAGCATCTGTTCCACCATGAGCAGTTTGTACATCTCGTAACTCAAACTGATTAGACCCCAATCCACATTCACCACAAGTAGTATCAAAAACCCTCACACCAGAGGCATTACAAAATGTACAACCAGAAACACATGAATTAGCTGGCGCACAAGCATTACCACTATCTACTGGAGTTGTAGCTTCTTGAATTTTACTAAAAACAAACTCAGTAATTGCAGCAGCTAAAATAATTATAATCAAACCAATAACTGCATTTATAATAATCTTTTTTGCTTTAGCAATAACATCTTGCTTGCCTGATGAAGTCATCCAAATAAAACCAGCATAAACTATAAGAACAAGAGTTATAGTACCCAAAATACCAAAAGCAATTCTTAACAATTTCACAATTGTAACTCTGATATCTTGTGAACCAAGTCCAACGCCGGTTAGATAGTCTGTACCAAAATCAGTTTGTTGACCAAAAGCAAAAAATGGTATAGCCACAAAGGCAACTACCATTATAAAAGATGCAAAATATCTGATATGCTTAGATAATATTTTTTTATACATGGGGGAGTATAAAACTAAATTAAATTATAATCAATACAATTCTCTAAGAAAGTATTGCCTTTACACGTTCACTAACCAATGAACCATCTGCTTTTCCTTGAACTTTTTTCATGACCATTCCCATTACTTGTCCAAACTCTGCTTTATCTTTACCACCAAGCTCATCCACTACCTCTTGTACAATTACATCAATATCATCTGATGGCATTTGCTCTGGTACATATTTTTCAAAAATCTCTAACTCGCTTTTTTCTTGTTGAATCAAATCATCGCGACCACCTTCTTGAAATGCTGAAATTGATTCTTTGCGACGTTTGATTTCACGTCGTAGAACAACGATAATCTCCTCATCTGTTAACTCTGTAATATCCTTGCCAGAATCAATGGCAGTATTTTTCAAATTAGCCAGAATAAGCCGAAGTGCATCACGCACTACGGCTTCACCGACTTTCATCGCCTGCTTCATATCTGATTGTAGAGTGGTAAGAAGCGACATAAAAATAATTAACGAAGTTTAATCTTCATTTTCAAACGTCCGCGATAATCTGTTAACTTATCAAGTTCGCCTGTTTTTTCAAGATAATCCTTGGTAGCACGAATTTTGTTACCAACCAAAGCAGCTCTTTTTTTCAAACGTTTTGTTTTTGGTTTGGTATGAAAAATTCTTTCTTTAACAGCTGGAGCCAAATTGCTCTGTCTGTATTTTTTAGTGAATCGTCTATACATTCCCTCAAACGACTCTTTATCTTTCATTGATACAGTAACCATAATAAGTTCACCTTCCTTTCTAATTTAAGTTTAAGGAATATAAAAACATCCCCTTAGTGCTAAAAATATACCATAAGAATAGGCTAATTGTCAACAAAACACTCGTAACATACCATAGCAACAAAAATTAATACATTTTTCTATTTATATATTTTTTTATAAAAAAATACCACAAAAAAATACAAGCTATAATACTTGCATTTTTTAAAATCTACAAACCTGTAAATTAAATATTTAAATCGCTATTTCCCAACCTTAGTAGCTGCTTTTCTAGTTTTTTTCACTACCAAATCTTTTGATAAACGTTTTTTAATCTCTGGTACAATTTTTTTGAAATCAATAATTTCTTGGATGCCATTTTCCATATCACGAACCATAATAGTATCATCCATAATTTCTTTTTGACCAAGTATGAGCGCATACTTCACACCACACTTTGCAGCTGAAGCTAATTGCTGTTTTAATCCATCTTGCGCTAAATCCTCAGACACTGACAATCCTTCACTGCGAAGTTTCTCAAACAACTGCAAACTTTTTTTCTTTGCCTCCTCACCCAGTTGCGCCACAAATAAATCACAAACATTCACACGAGGTACATCTACTTGTGTAGTCTGCAAAGCATTTATAATCCTATCAAACAACAATGTAGCAGATACCGCTGGAATAGTAGAATTAATAAAAGAATCTAGCATCTTATCAAATCTTCCACCATGCGCTAACGCTATCTGAGATGTTGCCTCATCTGTTTCAGAAATAATACTAAATATTGTATGAGTTTCATAATCTTTATCAGATATTAGAGAATGCTTTAGAAAATAAGGAACATCCAATTCATCTAAATACTCCAAAACTTTCATAAAATGTTGCTGACTCTCTATATCAAGAAAATCTACGATTTGTGGCGCTTGTTCTATAATAGGTTGTAACGCAATATCTGTAGAAGTCAAAATGTCAAAAGGTTGTTTGGTTATGATTTTTCTAGAATCCTCAGTTAACTCACTACGCTGAGTACGAAAATATTCTATCAATGCTTTTTTATATTGATTACGAACTTCTATTGTTGCTACAGTATTTATATAAACCATCAACGAATCAAGTCCTAAGGAAGCTAAACTCTTATAAGCAATATAAATTAATTGTGCATCAATCATAGGATCTATACTGCCAAAAGCAGCAAAATGTCCTTGATAAGTCTGTTTGAACCTCTCTTTTTGAGTAAAATCATTTTTTATAAACATTCCCTCATTATACATACGCACTGGTTGCGGTGCATCATACAAACCATGCTCAATATATGCACGTGATAATGAGATTCTTGCCTCAGGTCTTAATGCATATTCCTCCCCTTCCTTGCTACTCAGAGTAACAAGTTCATTTTTTACTAAATCAGAATTTTTTCCAACAGTACGAGTATAAAGAGATACTTGTTCCAAAAGTGGCAAATCAATACGATTATATCCATAACTATGAGCAAATTCAGAACTTACAGAACGAATATGCTCCCATAGATGCTGACTTAATGGATTAATATCACTCAAACCTTTAACTGAACGTTGTGAAGGTTTTAATGTAAATTGCATGGTTTCTGATTGAGAATTTGCGGAAGAGATATTCATAATGTTTTAAACGTTTATTATTTCAAAAAACGCATGAGGAGAAATTTTATAAGCAATTATTTATCTGAGTTTACCAACCATCCAATTCTATCAAATGGCAAAACACGTATTAATGATCTACCAACTATTACAGATTCTTTAATAGGTCCAAAATGACGAGAATCATAACTAGCTGTTCGGTTATCACCCATTACAAAATATTCATCATCTGCCAATGTTACTTCTGAATAATTAAAAGAATCAGTAGGCACACTTGGATCTAGATAATCAGTCTCATCTAAAACAATACTCTTACCATTTTTTTCAATAATAACTTTTTTATCTTTTATGATAACTGTTTCACCAGGCAAGCCTATAATACGTTTAATATAATATTGGCGAGGATTGCGAGGATACCGAAACACAATTACTTCACCACGCTCTGGAGCGCGCAAATGATAACTCAACTCGTCTATAATAAGATACTCATGATCTACATATGTAGGTTCCATTGAAGCTCCTTTTACATAAAAAGGTTGTATTAAAAAATATCTCACCGGAATAACAATGGCCAATGCAATAAGAAAGACCTTGACTATCTCTAGAGTATATGCAACTCCCTGACGCCACCATGATGAATCTTTATTACGATTAAATAAACTAGTCATATATTTATAAATTTTTATTTTTAGTCAACTCTATAATATACAGTCATGAAGCTTTTATGCTTACCCTAGATTAAAACAATCATGGCTATTTTCTTATGATACCAGAAAATACATAAAAATCAAGTTGGCGTTCTCTGTCATGTCAAATGCGACATAGCGAATTCATTAGGTGTTTTCATATTTAAAGACAAATGTGGTCTTCTGTGGTGATAATAGTCTAAATATTGATTAACTTTCTCTTGTAGATATTTAAGGTCTTTTTTCTGGTAGTGTAGGTATCCGACACATTCTTTTCTTAAGATTCCATTAAATCTTTCTATATAAGCTTGTTCATTTTTCTTGTAAGGTCTGGCTGTTCTAATACTAGGTATATATTGTTTAGCATATTCTTGCCATTCTCTTTTAAATTCACTCCCACCGTCTCGTTGAATATGGTCTATGTGTTTAAATCTTAGTAGATGATGTCGTAAGGCTTGTTTTCCGTACATAGCTGTAAGTTTGGACTTAATAACCACATCAACTTCTTTAGTAAACGTGTCTATGGCGGTAAAGGCATAAAGATTTCCTAAATCTATAGTGTCTATTTGAATAGATTCTCTAGGTTTAGAGCCTTTTTTCACATGCCCTCGTTTACAATATTTCTTCCATTTACTACGTAATACATATTTTTCTCTTAATACTCTGTATATTGTGCTAACTGATACTTCTTCGTTATATTCTAGTTTTAAAAAGTACTGTATTTTCTCTCCACAACAATTATGATATTTTTTTCTAATTTCATATATATGCAATTTAGTTACAACATCTGTTTTATTGGATCTTCTTTTTCCTTTTTTAGCATTCTTATAATCTCTGATAAATTTATTTATACCTTTTAGCTTAATGCCTGCAATCCATCTATATACAGTAGCTCTATGAATGCTTAACTGTTCTGGAATAAGCTCTGGAGATATGCCATTTTTATATAAACTCCAACAAATCTTTATTTTTGTGATAGAATCACTATGTGACATAGGTTTATTATTAATGCTATTACACTAATTATATCCTATGTCGCATTTTTATTTAGAATAATACGACTTTTAATATGTATTTTTCCACATGAAAAATATTACTCGCCCACATTATCTGTAATAGCTATCTCAACCTCTCTAACAACTCCATTATTTTGAACAGTTAATTTAACAACATCCCCCACTCTGTACTGTTGCAATATCTCAGTCAAAGAGTATCTAGCATCTACTGCATCATCATTAACCTTTGTTATAATATCACCAACCTGAATATTTGCCTTAGCTGCTGGAGATTTTGGATCTACGGCAACTATTTTATGTTCACGATCGCCAAACACCAATGCTCCTGCATCTAGACCTTCGCTAATGCTTTCTGGTAAGCCAATAGTATGCGCTAAATCAATATAATTAATTCCTACAAATGGACGTTCAATACTCTCATAACGCAAAAATGAACTAAAAACATCTGCAAAATGATAAGAAGGTATCACGGTGCCATCACCAAGATACAACCCAACAATACCACCTTCCATATCTACCAATGGACTACCAGCAAAACTCTTATCAACATTATCTTTGATAGTTATAAATGTTCCGTATTTCTCTGTTGATTGAAAATGATCAGCAAATCCATTTATCTTTCTGTATCGAACTTGATCAATAGCAGAAATAAAAGATTGAGCCAACTCACCTTCAAGTGTTTGTCCTATAAGCATTGCCTCAAGTCCTGGATATACACTAGACTCTTCTGAAAATTTCACAACTTTTAAATTATCAGCTGTAACTTTTATAAACACAACTTGTGAAGCGCTATCATAGACAATTTTTTCTATGGGCAACAACTGATGATCGGCTGTAATGACAACTAACTCTTTACCAGGCTCTTGTGGCATGCCTGTTGCAGTAGATGCCAACCAACCATCACTGGTTAAAACCAACGCATTACCAACTTTATCTCGTGGTTGATAAAGCTGATCAACCAAAGCTGTACCACCACGTTTCAAATATATACCTACAACAGCTTGTGATGCAGCCTCAATCAAAACCTTAGTCTGATTACTGTCTGAATTTTCTATTTCTTCCTTTTTAAAAACTATAACCTGCTGTTCTGTATCTGTCTCATCTTGAACAGGCTCCCAAATACGAGTTACATCATAACCGGTATAATATAAATAATTATTAATAGAAAGCTCGCCAATAACACCACCTAAAAAAGCAATTAAACCAACAAAAATAGCCCACAATGCAAAACCAGATGTCTTGCGCTTTGGCTGAACTAAACTATCAGAAGAATCGCTATCATCATAAATATCATCAACTATCTCTTCAATACTGTCTTTCATATCCTGAATGTCATTGGATTTTTTTTTGTTTTTTCGTTGTTTTTTGCTCATATATTTTATTATAACATTAAGTACGTCAGTATTCCAAATCTAATACCATTTTGTTGTTGCTAACAATAAAATAATCAACGCTATAGCAACACTAACTAAAACGACCAATTCTTTTTTCTTCCACAACCCACGTATACTTGCATAATGCAACTCCGTCACCACATAGAAAACAATCAAAAACAAAACACCTTTCACATATATGAGAAATGGCAACATATCAATAGCTACAAACACTTGGCTTAATAAAACAGCAATGATACCTGCATAAAATTTTTCTTGACGTTTTAGTCTGCGCATATATACATATTGCCATTCACTAGCCAGCAACAAAACAAACATAGCCAAAGCATTCCAAATAATAGAAAAACTCAAAAAAACTTCCAGTGCATAAAAAAAAGTAGTTATAAAAAACAAACTTATGATATTGAGATAACGAACTTGTACCTGAAGAGATGAAGGCTGATATTTGGCAGAACGCCAATGAAAAAAATACATTGCCCGAAAAATAAAAAACATTCCAGAAGCAATCAAGAGTATGATAACTTGTTTTAATAACATTGAATCAACCAGAACAACAAATGCAAATGAACCAAGCAAAAAAACAAAAGGTGATGTAGCTATAACTATTTGCTCTTTTGTAAGCACTGCACGCCTCACTATCACTATCCAAGTAAGAAAAAATAACACAATCAATGCTACAAAAATATACCACAAATAATCAATATATCTATCAGAAAACCACAGCCCTGCAAATACTACAGCGCTATAAAAATATGGTGCCTGAGCTGCTAATAACTGAAGTCTCATAATCTACTGCTTAATCCAAGTATGTTGCTGTAATAATAAATTCATTTTTTCTCGAGCATCTTCTAGCGCGCTCAATGCAGCTGGCTCATCAGATATAACCATACTAACTGCATCACGCAAATCTTCAAAAGCTAGTACTAAATCAAAATGAAATTGCTGATAGCCAGAAGGCACTGACATAGCAAATAATTGCTCTAAATTGTATTCATAAACCTTTCTAGCAGTATAGTAATTCAAACTTTCATCACCATATGTACTTAAAAGATTTTTTATACTATTCTGATATTCTTCTGCAGATAAATTTTCTTGTGGTAAAGTTGCTTCCAAGCCAACAATACTATTTGTTTCGGGTTCAGACACTATCTCGGCTTGTACACGTGGCTCAAAAACAACATCATAACTATGCTGTAAATTAGGAGAAGCCCGAAAGGCTACAAAACCAGCTACCACAGCAATAACAACCAAGGTAGATGAAACCAATAATATATCTGAATGAGATGCTGAGTGCATAAGGATATAATTTATATATTATATATACTTAATTATAGCATAAAATTAAGTTACATATTTACAATTCAAAACTTTGACCAAACTCTGGCAAATCAACAGTGATATTATCACGCATTGTTATAATTTTATCTCTCATCACTTCTTGACCTTCACCCTCACCATGTACTAAGAATACTTTTTCAAGATTTTTAATCGGCTTAATATGATCTAATAACTCATGCTGTCCTGCATGTCCAGAAAAAGCGTTAATTACAGTAACTCTAGAATTTAATTTATAAAAATGATCAAAAATTTTAATCTTAGGATTTTTCTCCACAATTCTCCTGCCTAATGTATGTTGAGCCATAAAACCAACTATCATTACAGCATTTCTTTTGTCCTCCACAGCATGTTTGAGATGATGACGAATACGTCCTGTTTCACACATACCAGATGTTGAGATAATAATCATTGGACCTTTGCGATAATTCAAAGATTTTGACTCTTGAGGATTTTTTGTAAAATGCAAATTACGAAAAGCAAATGGATCATCATTTTTGCTACCAAAAAAAGAAACAAGTTCTTCATCAAAATCATCTTCATGCCTAGCAAATACATCTGTTAATTCTGTAGCCATTGGCGAATCAATATAAATTGGAATACGAGGAATCTTACCTTCATCAGTTAGTTTGTGTAAAATATATATCAATCCTTGAGTTCTACCAAGGGCAAAAGCTGGTACAATAATTTTGCCATTATGAGCTGTTGCTTCTAAAATAACTTTCTGCACTCTATCTTCTATTTCATCTAATGACTCATGAAAACGATTTCCATAAGTACTCTCAGATATCAAATAATCCAGCTCATCGAAAAACTCTGGATCTTTCAAAATCGGCAAACCTTTTCTGCCTAAATCCCCTGTGAAGCCTAGTAATTTTTCTTTATTATCTTCTTTTATTTTTAATTTGACTTGTGCAGAACCCAGTATATGACCAGCTTCAATAAATACAGCCTCTACACCAGGAGCGGGATTAAAATACTTACCATATTCAATAGATTTGAATTGATTCATAACACCCTTGACCTCATCTTGGGTGTATATAGGTTCAATTTTTTCTTCTTCTGACTTATACCTATTAATAAAATTAGCATCATGTATCTGAATATCTGCAGAATCCTCTAGCATAACCCCGGCCACATCACAAGTTGCAGGAGTTGCATACACAGGCCCCCTAAAACCTGTCTTATACAAACGTGGCAATGCCCCACAATGATCCATATGGGCATGTGACAAAATCACAGCATCAATATCTGAACCTTCAAAAGGTAAATTACGATTTTTCTTTTCTGCTTCTTGTCGTCTACCTTGAAAAAAACCACAATCCAATAAAATCTTTTTTCCTCCCACTTCCAATAAATGTTTAGACCCTGTTACTTCACGAGCCGCTCCCCAAAATGTTACTTTCATATTTTATATTAATTAGTTATTTAATTACTGATATTATCATCACGCCTGCCCGCCATAGCCAGACATGGCAGGCGGGAGGAACGAACAGAATGAGTGACATGGCAATCTAGAGCGTATATTAAATACCTGGATTGCTACAGTCGCCCTTCGATAAGCTCAGGACTACTTTGCAATGACAAATGTTTTCAAAAAAGTGTCTTCCCATAATTCCAAATTTCTGGACGGTTATGCACTTTTTTTAACCAATACCACCACTCTGCGCCCCATAACAAAATCCTATCAAAACCAGTATCCTCTGCAAATTTTACATTTTGTTTAACTCTATTCAAATCAACAGATTTCATTTGCTCTGATAAAGGAAAAGATGTCATAGGAACTGGCGTCCAAGCTTCTGCCTGAAGCTCACTGGCAATCACCTTGGTATTGGGATAATTATTCTCTACTAAACGAGCTTTATAATAATAAAATGCTGGCGGTAGTGCATAATTAGAAGAACCAACAAAATCATTCCAAGTATTTTCATAAATAGACACTCCGACAATATCTGCCAGACGCCCTCCATCTTGCCACCATGACAACTCACCGCTTTCTGTAACCATAATAGGTCTGCTATTATCTAAACTTTTCACTAAAGCAATCTCTCTTTCTAACAAAGAAATATCTAATTCTGGACATTCACCAAAAAATGCCAAAAATGGCTCATTTTCAACTTGCCAAGCAATGATATTGTCATAATCCTTATATCTATTTACTGTAAGTGTTAAATATTCAAATAAATCTTGTTCAAAATTATCAGTTTCAGATAACCATTTTGGATCATGACACTCTGGCCACCTTGGCAGACGCCTGCCAACTGCAAGGATTATTTTTGCGTCACGCTTCTGAGCTTGTTCTACTTGCCAATCTATTTCTGACCAATCATATTTATTTTGTTGTTTTTCTACACGATTCCAATAAACTGGAATACGAAATAGACGAACACCTAAATCATCTAGCATAGCTGTATATGTTTCCTGCCAATCAAGTCCTAATTCTTCAGCATACATATTAGAAAAAGTAAAACCAAATTCCACACCATTTGGTGACTTATAGCTCTGCTTAGAAATAGTAAACACAACCAATGCAATAATAATTGGTATTGACCAAAGTATATATGATACAATCCTTCGTCTTTTTGATATTACTTTTTTTTCTCTTTTACGTCCTAACATAAATCAAACCACAAACCAAAGTCCAACTATAATCAAAATTATAGCTGTAACCTTTTGGATAATAATTTTTTTTGTCAAAGGTTCATCTAGTAAATGTTTATATTTTCTAGATAAAATAACAATTAAAATAAATAACAAAATATACTGAACACCTTGTAATGCATTTATAACTGTTACAGGTCCTATGGATATTGCATAAGAAACCAATAGAAAACTAAGCGCGCCAATAACCTGTCCAGCCATAAACCATCCCTTGGCTTTGGTGCCTGATTTATTAGAACTCTTTCTAATTAATTTCCAGTTACCTGGAATAAGCGCTAATGCGATTACAAAAACAAATGTACCTACACGAGTCCAGAAAAATCCAGATACAAAACCTTGTTCTATATAAACTAATTTTAACAATGCATAAGACAAGCCAAAAAACACACTAGACAATAGTATATACTTTATACTCTCTGTAAAAATATGTTTTTTACGAAATGAATACCAATGTTTTTTACCAATCTCTAGTGCTATTAGAATAGAACCTAAAATTACTATAACAAACCCCATATACTGTGACTTTGTTATAACTTCAGGCAAAAACCAAATAGCAAACAAAATTACAAAAATCGGTTGTAACCCTCCAACCATAGGAGCAACCTGTGATGCTTGGTCACTACTCAATGCCTTTGCCAACATATACATACCCCAAGCATAAGTAATGCCAGAAATCAGAGAGATCATAATCTGCCATGCCGATGGAATACTAACGCCAAAAGGAATTAAAACTAGAGCTAATAAATTCAAAACTCCAATATAAAAAGTAAACACAACTGGTTCAGGTATATCTTCTATCAATAACCACTTAGAAATAAGTGTAGCCACTGCATTGAGCAGGTATCCAACTAGCGCAATTATAAACCAAAGCATAAATTTTTATAAAAATTAATATTGCAAAACCATAGGCTCTTTTGCCTCTGACTCGTGATGAGTTATAATTTTTTCTATATTATATGTGCCATATTTTGCAGCTTCAGAAAAACCATGCATAGCACTCTCTGCAAACCAACCACTCTTTAATAAATCAAATAACCACTCATCAGTATACCGAATGTCTTCCTGATTAATTCCAGCGCCAATAGTGCGCAACCATTTTCTATTAAAAAACTCTTGGGAACCAATCGGCTCTGACATAATAATAGGAATACCAAGAGCTGCATAAAAAGACAACTCTGATGGCTTGGTCCATAATATATCAGTGGTTCGCATCACAGAATTAAACAAACCAAAATACTCATACTTATCTTCAGCAAAAATAATCTCAATACTATGTCCAATTTCTTTTTCCATACCAATTTTTTTCAGCTCTTCTGTAAAATATTCTGCAATATCCTTATGATGACCAGCTACTAAATTTATCTTTATCTGATTCAAAAGCAATTTGCCACGTAATGACTTGATAATTTTTATACCTATAGCCCTTTGAGCGCCAGCGCCACCAACTGCAAATGTAATAGTAACTCTACCTCCCTGTGGTATAGACATAACATCTATACCTAGTTGATCTAAAAGTAAATTTTTATATTTTAAACAATACTTACACTCTGGATCAAGTCTACGTAATCTATGCGCCAGGTCGTTTTTGAGAATTTCTGAATCTTCTATGCCAATATTTTCAGTTGGCAGAGGAAAACCAGTGTAAAAAATATTTTCTTTTGGCACGCCATATTGTTGCAATCTACCAACTACGCGTTTTGATGGGGCAAAATACTTGATACGACTTTTGGCTGGATCCATAGATGCCCAAGCACGAGATATATCAGTATCAGTTACAATCAAATATATATCTTCGGAATAATTGAAATAATCCGCCATAAAAGCAGGAACAAAAAAACTAGTTACAAGAGGTTTTGGATCCTTTTCTAACATATCAACAAAATGCTTGCCCCATTTTTTCTTTTTCATCATATTAAAAATACTCCAAAGCTGGATACTAGGTCGTGACAAATCACGATTAGGATAATAATCTTTTATTTCTTGAAATTTATCAAAAATATTCCAAGCCATTGTGCCAATAACAGGCACTTTTTTAAACCTAGATATAGATTCATAAAATTTTCTAGAAGACAACCATATATCACGATCTTCATCTGGAATTCCTTCATAACTATCAGCATGAATAACCTGACCATCGCTAGATAAGTGCTTCAATGGATATGTAGCCCTTTGGTGACCATAACCCATATCTACTGCAACAACATAAACATCCAAAGGTTTTTTAGCATTATTTTTCTTTGACATATGAATTTTGCTTAATCGCTCCTATGTTATGTATTGTATCTTATTTTAACCATAAATAAAAATCTCTTTTTTATACAAATAAAGAGATTTTATATATAACAAAAAATATCATTTATAAAAAAGTGTTATAAAGTAATCTAAATAAATTAATAAACAATTAAAAACTAAACTAAATCCATGACATATCTAGATATAGCTCTACCAACCTTACGGGATGAACGAACATATCCAAATGTCAAAGCAAATAATGTTTTTTTAGGTAGGATAAATTTTTTAACTTTATTAGAATTTATAATATTGTACATAATATTTTGATTAATAATTTTGGTTTTCCACAAATAAAATATTGACTAAAATTTTTATTTTTTTATAATGAAAAAGCATCACAATTGTGACAGATCGTCATGTGTGAGTGCCAAGACGTCCGATGTATTTCCATGTACTGCGGGCGTTTTGTTTTGGTATAAAATTTCAAATAACTAAACTGTTTGATAATTTCTAATAACGCCTTTTACTATACCTTGAATAACTAAATCATTGACATATATAGGATCATAATTACTGTTAGCTGGTTGTAATCGTACACGTTTAGCCTCGCGATAAAACCTCTTCAAAGTAGCATAAGCATTATCTAATAACGCAACTACAATATCTCCGTTTTTTGGATAAAAATCACGTTCAACTATTACAAAATCTCCTGATAAAATTCCGTCATCCTTCATAGAATCACCTTTCACTTTTAAAACAAAAGTATTTTCTTTATTCACTACCAAATCAGAAGGTACAGCAATAGTTTCATTTGTCTCTACAGCTTCAATTGGTTCACCAGCCGTAATAAGACCTGCCAATGGCAATTGAAAAGCTTGGGCAATGTCTAAATCAGATGAAGGCAAAAGTTCAAGTGCGCGCTTGGCATTGTTATCTGACTGTAAATAACCCTTAGACTTCAAAGCTTCTACATGCTGATGAATAGTAGCTGGGCTAGATAATCCAAAAGCTGTACCAATTTCTGAAAAACTTGGTGAATAATCATGCTCAGCAATAAAACCCTGAATAAAGTCTAAAATTTCTTTTTGGCGTTTGGTAAGTTTATTTTTCATAGTTTTCCACAAGGATAAAAACTTATATATTCATTATACCGAAAATAAACCGAAAGTCAATAATATATTTGCTCACTTGCTTTTTTACTAAAACTAAAGCAATATATAAATAGATAAAAAGTTATTTGAAAATTTATCCACAATCTTTTTATAGGAGATATAAAATGTTTGATTTATTAGATATTTTTTTACGCCTTCAAGAATCTTGGGAAGAAATTATATTGACCTGGCTATTGGCCTTTTTAATAACAAACTACTTTCAACATAAAGTAGACAAAGCAGTAAAAAATTATAAACCTACAAAAAAGAAAAGAAAAAAATTACGCAAAAAACCCAGCTATTAAAAAGTTGGGTTTTATTATTTTGGTGTATTATTATATTTAGTATTATACAAATTAATAATTACAAAATTTAACATAACAAAAAAGTGTCGTATGGTTTTCACACGACACAAGGGTAAAAGATAAAGTTAAAAGGATTAGGAAACTGCTCGACGAGCACGTAAGCAGTCATGCACATGCTCAAAATTGCACCAATTCACGTTGACCTCACCAGCGAACCAGGACACATTCGGAACGTCACCGTCGGTAAAACGCGAACCAGAACAGAGAGTGACAACTTTTTTATCCAAAATAACTTGTTCACTCCACCAGAGAAATCTGCCTAAAAGTAGTCTTTCTTTTAGTGTAATAGTGTTGATACTTTTCGTATCAATTTTTTTGGCAGATATATTTTTCATA
Organism: Patescibacteria group bacterium; assembly: GCA_015485655.1. Classification (GTDB taxonomy): domain Bacteria; phylum Patescibacteriota; class Patescibacteriia; order S139-126; family S139-133; genus S139-133. The sequence continues at coordinate 45,548 of WFTG01000045.1, forward strand.
TCCTCATCTG
>WFTG01000046.1 GCA_015485655.1 Patescibacteria group bacterium
GAATCAATACCTTCAAAAATAAGTGGATAATTTATTTTTATATATTCCAAACCACCTTCTAAAAATTTATGAGAAGCTCTAATTATTTTTTTATCAACTAATTCATCAATCAAATCATCTTCATCCAATTTATATTGTTCAACTATCTGCTTTATCATTCTTTCATGAAGCTTTTCTGGATTTGCGTCTCTGGAAATAGCTCCTGATTTTTCATTAATTTCATTAACCAATCTTTCAACAAAATCATTTTCTGTAAAATCAACAAAATAATTTAAGAAAAATTGTTCGTCTTTTACACGATTTCCATATTGATTAACTGGCAAACGAAGTCCACGACCTACTTCTTGCAATTTTGAAATTTCACTTCCACTACTTCTTAATTTACAAATCTGAAATATATTTGGATTATCCCAACCCTCTCTTAAAGTCCATTTAGAAAAAATAAATCTTCGTGGATTTTCTAAACTTATTTCAAAAAATCCATTTTCCTTTTTATTAGGATTAAGATAAAAAGGATAAAATAAATTTGGTCTGTTTTCAGGTGTAAAAGCTACATTGCTATTATATAAAGGGTGAATATTAAAGCCACCAATTTCATCATTGTATTTAAACTTTTTTTCTTTTTCTTGTAATAGATTTGTTTGTGTGTATTGTAGATTTTTACTGTAAAAAATAGCATATTCGTGCATCTTTCCAATATGTCCATAATCTCTTGCATTAGGTGTTGAATTAATAACAAACTCCCCTACAAAATTCTCCTCTCCAAAAACCTCGTCCATCAATAATCTTAATTGTGCCACTTCATTATCATCAATAGACACAAAAATAACTCCATCATCTTTTAGGAGTTGTTTGGCAATATAAAGCCTCGGATACATAAAAGTAAGCCAGGCAGAGTGAGAATTGCTTTTGCTTTGGGTAAATTCTAAAATTCTTTTGGCTTTTTCTTCATCTATTCCGGCAAGGCGTGAAAGCTCTTCTACTGTAAATTTTCTATCATCTTGATACACAAACCCGTCGCTTCCCGTGTTGTACGGCAGATCAATGTAGATCATCTTTATTTTTTCATAATACGCATTGGAAAGATGTTTTAAAACTTCTAAATTATCGCCTTTGATAAGAAGATTCTGAGAATTTTTATTTTTTTTCGTTCCACTCTTCATTTTCTTTGAGGAGTGTGCTCGTCTCATCACTTGCTAAAAGTCTAGCATAAGACTTCCCAAGCCAGTCCATTCCGTAAGACTCTTTAGAAAAATTAATTTCACTCGTTTCTAATTCATGTTTAAATTTCTCAAAATCAAAATTTCCGTTTTTATCAAAACAGTGTGGAAAATCCTTTTTTAATTTTTCTAGATTATCCTTTGGAGCTTTGATACTTCCGGTTATGTTTTGTTTATTTGTATTTGTCATTGTATTATAAATAAAAAGATTGTTTTGTCATTGTTATAAAAATTATACTCACCCCCTACTTCATTGACAAAACACTCCTCTTGTAACTTTCTAAATTCTCAAGCGCCACCCCTGTTCCCTTTACCACGCAAAGATGTGGTTCATCAGCTACATAAGCCGGAACATCTGTAGCTTGAGATACAAGTTCTGCAAGATGACGCAGTTGTGAAGATCCGCCAGAAAATACCATGCCTTTATCAATAATATCAGCTGATAATTCCGGAGGTGTTTGTTGTAATACAGTTTTCACTGCTGTGATGATTGCATCTAACTCGTCTTGAATTGCCTCTGTAACATCATCTGATGTCACCTTTAGAGTTCTTGGTAAACCAGTTACCATATCTCTTCCCTTGACTTGCATAGACATTTTTTCTTTACCATCCAAAAACAAAGCTGAACCAATCTGAATTTTTATCTGTTCAGCTGTTTGCTCTCCAATAGCTAGATTGTATTTGCGTCTAATATAATCAGATATAGCAGCATCAAACTTATTACCACCAACACGAATAGATGTAGATGCTACAATACCCCCCAGAGCTATCACTGCAACCTCTGAAGTTCCACCACCAATATCAATAATCATATGCCCTGAAGCAGAGCCAATTGGAATATTGGCACCAATAGCAGCGGCTATTGGCTCCTTGATAATATAGGCAGCTTTTGCTCCTGCTGCCATAGTTGCGTCTATTACAGCGCGTCTTTCAGTAGATGTGATACCAGCTGGAACCGACACCATCACTTCTGGTCTAAGTAGACGAAAACCTTTGAGAGACTTGTTAATAAAATAACGCAACATAGTCTCGGTTGTTTTATAGTCAGCAATAACACCGTCCTTGAGAGGATGTCGGGCAATAATAGATTCAGGTGTTCTGCCAATCATTTCTTTTGCCTCCAGTCCCACAGCCAAAACCTTTCTATCAGATTGAGCTATTGCCACAACAGATGGTTCATAAATAACAATGCCCTTCTTTGGTATGAATACCAAACAATAAGCTGTGCCTAAATCAATTCCTACTTTTTTTATCAAAACAGACATAAATAATTACTTTATTATATCATCATAATACGTGTAAAATAACCTACTTGTCAACGCGTGACAAATCAAATTTGGGATAATTTGGATTTCTCCAAATATGCTTTTTATAATATTTTAGCCAACTCACAATATGTATCCAAGCAGTTTTCTTTCCTAATGAACGTAAAATATTATTTTCATCTGAAGCTCGCTCAATATGATGCACTATCCAACCATCTGGATTGTATACAACTCGGAAACCTTTTTGCCAAAACCTATAACACCAATCAGTATCTTCCAAAAACAAAAAAAACCTCTCATCAAACAATCCAACTTTATCTATAGCAGAACGCCTAACTAGCATACAAGCACCAAGCAACCAATCAACTTCACGAATTTCAGATCTATCAAACTCAGACATTACAAACCACTTTCGCCATTTTATTACTTTAGAAAAATTAGCTAAAAAATTTGCTCTTCGATAAAGAGGATAAAAAAAAGTATCAGGAAAACGAAAACAAGACGTCTGAATAGATCTATCTGGATTTAATATCTTAGGACCTACAACCCCAACATCAGCATGATTATCCAAATAATTAATTATAGGGTCCAATCCACCAGAAAAAATAACCGTATCAGGATTAAGGTACAAAATATACTCACCACGCGCATACTGAAATCCCAAATTATTCCCCGCAGAAAAACCTACATTACGACTTGACTGTACCAATTCTATACGAGGCAAAGGAATATCTTGATTGTTAAAAAAATCAATCACTTCAGTCTGAATCAAATCCAAACATCCGTCATCAGAATTATTATCTACAACAATAACTTCATAAAGGCACTGCGGAGCATGCTCAATAATACCACGCACACACTGCCTGGTCAGACGAGCTGCTTTATAATTTACTATAATTATTGATATTTTTGGCTTTGACATATTATTTACTCACCCATTCTTGAAAAATCTTAGCTGGCATTTTGGAATTTTTTATAATAAATAATCTTTTTTTTCTCATACGCTGAAAATTTATCACAATATCCCTAAAAGCCAATAATGTCTTTTGTTCAAAAAATAAAATATAAACTAATTTTTTTATCTCATACCACATCAATGGCACAAAATAATGAATAATATTTTTAATATATTCGTTTTTTAATAACATGTACAAATGATTTCTATAAGACATCATATTGTACCGCGCATTTTTGGTTTTTCTATGTTTGATAACCTCTTTATCTGATTTACTGTTGATACCCTTGAGAGTTCTACCATGCCAAGCTTTGGCTTTTGCTAAATAAACAATATCCCAATTTCTATGTCGCATTCGCCAAGACAAATCTACATCCTCTTTATAAGCAAAAAAATCCTCATCAAAAAATTCTTTATCAAATTTTACATCTTCCAAAGCTTCTCGTCTAAACATTACACAACTTCCAGAAAATCCAAAAATCGGTATAGCTGAGTCCTCTTCATTATAATCTGGATTAATATCTTTTTCTTTTTTGCCTTCAAATAAATTTTCTATTCTATGACTAGGATAAATCACCAAACCACAAGTATCTATAATATCAACTCTCTTATTAGAAACTATATCCCAATGTAATATCTTACCCTGAACTGCTCCTATCTTTTTTTCATAATCCAAAAATGAATTAGCGTATTTTAGAAAATTTTTATCCAATACAACATCCTGATTCATCACCAGTACATAATCACCTTTGGTCCAATGAATTCCTAGATTATAACCTCTGGAAAAACCAACATTTTGTTTTTGTTTTACAATCCTGACAATGCTACCAAAATTATTTTGCAAAATTTCAACAGTGTCATCTTCTGAATTATTATCAATTACCAATATATTAAAATCAGTAAAAGTTTGCCCTGCAATCGCACTAATCACATGTCTAATATAATCAGCACAATTCCACGTTACAATAACAATACTAATCTTGGGTTTGTGGAATTTTTGCTCTTCCATAAATATTACTAAATAACAAAACTAATATAATAAATCCTATTCCCAACGGATGGTTAAGATAAGGAGTTGTGATATTCACTGCTAACAATCCTATTAATGCCAATACTAAACCAAAATAAAAAACTGAATTCTCCTTTATAGCTAATTTCAAAATACTTATTATAAATTTTATCAAAAATACCATATATATAACCAGACCCAATAAACCAAACTTTAATGCAATATCTAAATAACCCCATTCAAAAGCAAAAGTGGTATATTTTCCACTTGCGCCAGCTGTGGATGCAACAATACGTGGATCAGTTGTAAAATATGTAACTTGTTTACCAAAACCAAAACCAAATATTGGATTTTCTTTTATCTCATCAAGTAGTGGACCAAGCATTTTCAAACGCGCATTTGCTGCAGGCTCATCTGTTTTAAAACGATTACTCAGAGAAATCGCTTTGTTTCCTTCAACTGACGGAATTGGAATATTAGCCACCCCCCACCACAAACCAAAACTCACAGCTATGCTAATTATTGGCAAAATAATAAAAATAAGCCAATTTGGTTTTATGATATTTCTAATTTTTTTACTCAACATTGCAATAAGCAAAGAAAATCCTATTGCCACAGCCCCCAACCACATTGAACGTGAATAACTAATCACCAGCCCTGTGATTATCAAAACAAACATAGTTTCGTAATAATATTTTTTTTGTTGTACCTTGGTTATTAAAAATACAAACAACAATGAAAAAGCTAACAACAAAAATATTTGGTTTTGTGTAAAAATTCTATAAATAATGACAGTAATAGGAGTTATCTCTGCCATTCTATAATCACGCAACCAATGATATAACCACCAACTAACAGTCTCGAATTGATGCCCAAAAATATACAACAACGCTATACTCTCTCCTATAATCCAAGCAATTCCAGCGCAAATGACAGATAATAGCTTTGTCTGACTCATACCAATATACAAAAACGGAACAAGATAGAGCCAAAAAACATAACCATTGCCATCAAAAAATATAGCAAACAAATCATTTTCTACAAATAATGCACGTGCAACACCATACACAATCAATGCCAATGGAATAACTAATAATTGCCAATTTTTTTTCAGAAAAAAGCCAAATTCTTGCCTTTGGCGAAATAAAACCTGCACCAAAAATAATGCCAACCAAATAATAAAAAATATTATACGCAAAGACAAAGAAAAACTACCAAAATCAAAAGATAACACATATCCTTGCACACCAACTAACAATTCTGTAATTACCCACATCATCCCCACCTCCAAACTTTTCAAAGAAATAACAAAAAACAAAATGGATAACACCAATACAACAATGTTATTTATATCAGGATAAACAAAAGTTACAAAAGATGCCAAAAACACAGCGCTAATACCTGCCAATGTGTGTAAAAAAATATTTTTGTTAATTTTTAATTTCATTATTTTTTCAATCTAAATAAATCAATCACCCAAGCCAAAATCAAACTCTTAAAACAAGCTAAAGATATAAATATCCAAGCTACTTTGTGATGATGTTTTTTAAAATAAATTTTCAAACTTTTGTTAAACATTTTCTGCAGTTTCAATGGTCGTCTTTGTGAAAAACTAGCTCCGCCGTAGTGTATTATACTGGCATCTGCAAAATATCTAACAACATATCCGGCATCATACACCCTGCGACATACATCCACCTCTTCAAACCATATAAAAAATTCCTCATCAAAACCGTTTATTTTTTCAAAAACTGTTCTAGGTAATAAAAAAAATGCACCCATAACCTGATCTACGTTCTGAGATTTGTTATAATCAAAATCAGTCATCATATAACTTCTAATCAAGCTTGGAAATATATTATGTAATTTTGATAAAATAACAGCCTGATTCCAAACTGTTGGAAAACGACGCACAGATAACTGTATAGAATTATCAGGATTTTTTATTTTACAGCCCAAAACACCTATGTTATTATCAGATTTTAACTCTGTTACACATTTATCCAAAACATGATCAAAAATTTTGGTATCATCATTTAAAAATAACAAATACTCACCTTTTGATTTCTCAGCTGCTCTATTCCATGGCTTGGCTAACCCCTCGTTTACTTTATTGTACTCTACATCTAAATTTGGAAAATCTTGCTCAAGCATTTCTCTGGTGTTGTCAGTTGAAGCATTATCAATCACAATTATTTCATAGGATAAATCTTGTTTAGAATTTTGTATGGACAACAAACATTCACGCAATAACTCGCGAACATTCCAAGAAACAATAATAATACTCAAGTCTATTTTATTCATAAATTATGTTTTTCTTTTATAATATCTAATGCTTGAAAATATTTTTTAATAGACTTTGGCGTAAATCCAAATACAGGCCAAGGTAATTTATAAACAAAAGCAGGCCACCACGTAGACATAGTACCATTAGTATCTATAATTTTGAATAATTTATCATCTATATTCTTGCCTACGCCTCCCTGCGCCACAATAGTCAACCAAAGATCCCAATCTTGAAATTTTTCTAAACTTTCATCAAATCTTGGAAATGACGATCTTCTCACTAATGAAGAAGTGTGAATATAATTTATTTTTCGTAAAGCATCAATACTGAATTCTAATGATTTTATAATTTTCCAACCATATTGAAAACTACTATAAACAAAGTCAACTTGCGAAGATTGTATGGCGCTATACATTTTATCAAGCATATCAGGAGCCATAACAACGTCATTGTCTAGAAAAATAACATATTCACCACTAGATACATCAAAACCTGCATTACGAGCCTTAGGAGCCCCTTGATTTACCTGTTGTATGAATTTATCAACCCGAAACTGCTCTATAACAGCTTTTATAACCTCAATATCTCTAGACCCATCATCTACTACTATTACTTCAAGATCAGAAAAAGTCTGCTCTTGGACAGATTGTAAACATTTTTTAAGATTTTCTGGTTTATTAAAATTTGGAATAATAACCGAAATCATATATTTCTTATTATTACTTCAGCGCTTTTTTGCCAAGAAAAATTCTTAGCAAAGTCATATCCAGTCTCACCCATTGATGTTCTTTTTTCTGGATTTTTTAATAATTTTTCCAAAGCATCAATCAAATCATTTTCATTATTACCATCAATGCTATACCCCGTTATATTATGTAATACAGTCTCAGGAACCCCGCCATCTTGCCCAACAATCAAAGGCAATTTGTTCAAACTAGCTTCTAAATTCACAATACCAAATCCTTCTACATCGCCATTTATATTATGAGATGGTAAAACAAAAATATCTGCTACGTTATACCAATCTGACAACTCTTCATCACTTAACCTACCCAACATTCGTACATAAGACTGCTTGTCTTGTGGTAAATTTTTTATCATATTTTGTAGATAATCCTTATCTTCACCATCTCCTATGATAATATAATGAAGATTGGAATAATCTTGCCACAATCTTGGTAACACTGACAAAACTTTATCAATTCCCTTTCTTCTCACCAACCGACCAACACTAAGTAACACAATATCATCACCAATACCACTATCTAATCTCATATTATTTTTACTAACTGGTAAATTTTTTGGCGCTGGATATACTATAGAAATAATACTAGATTTGATATTATAACTTTTTACCAAGTTTTTGGTAAATTTAGAATTAACAAAAACATGTTGTGCGTTTTTGAAAATATACTTTGCTAATATTTTTTTATGTCCACTAATATGAGCTATATCCATACTATGACAAGAAACACTAAACGAACTGATATAACCCATCTTTTTCAATAGCAAAGCAACTGTACCCACTGGTAAAATCTGCCCCACAACAATATGATCTATATTTTCACGACGTATTAAAACTTTTAATTCTGATAAAAGCCTTAACCATTTAGGCCAAATGTATTTATACAAAAAAGGCACACGTATAACACTGGCTATATCATTATATTGCACACCTTGCTGTAATGGAGCTACTAAAACAAAATCTCCTTTTGGCAAAAACTCAAAAATATTTGACCAATATTCTGCAATACCACCTACATCTGGTTTATAATCCATTGTAACTATAGCACGTTTCATATAACTTAAGATTTGAATAAATTACGTATTTCAGCTGGCGTTATAGTCTTTGTAATAAATAAAAACACCACATAAACCACCAAGCCAACCAATATCACGACAATCCAATATAATTGGATATATATTGATAACAACCACATCACTATCCCCATCAAACTTGTTGATAATAATAATTTTATTGTAGCTGTTGCTATATCTTTGGTTTTAATATTGGCATATTTTACAACACTATAAAAACCAACAACAAATAACAACAAAGTGCTAATGGAGGAAGCTAAAGCCGCGCCACTGGCTTGATATTTTGGAATAAAAATTGCATTCAAAATAATATTCAATACCAGAGCAATACCAATATTTCTTGTCTGAATTTTTTGACGATCTATAGCATTGAGTAAAGATCCAATAGGAAAATTAAGAAATAAAAATGGAATACTAATAATAAGTAAAGTTAAAGGCATAATTGATGCAGAGAAAGATTGTGAATAAATCAATACAATAATATTCTGAGCAAACATAACCACAATAGCCACTATAGGCAATGCCAAGAGCAACAAATAAATAAATGACTTAGTAAATAAACTAGATAATTTATTTTTATTATTCCCTATTTTACTCAGAGCAGGATACAAAGGTGCTACCTGTGCCATAGGAATAAACTGCAAAGCAAATGTAAGCTTATAAGCCACAGCATAAAAACCAAGCTCTGCTTCAGATGCTAACTTTGACAACATAACCTGATCAAAAGCACCATAAACTTTTGCAAAACCAGCGGCTAGTGCAAACGGCCATACAATAGAAAAAACTTTTTTCCATAAAACTTTATCAAATTGAAATTTGAACAAAACTGAAAATTTATTACGTAGCACATAAATTCCACAAAACATATTAATACTATGCGCAACGACCAAGACTAATAACAAAAATCTTATATCTTTAGTATTTTGTAATACTAAAAAACCACCAAGAAAAATAATGATATGTATCAACACAGTTGCAACTGCTTCAAATCGTAAATTCTGAAAACCACGAATAATCGCATAAGTAGACAACACAAAAGATTCCACAACCATAATAGCAAAAGCAATATATAATAATTGCATAACATCACTGCCATAATTTAACATTACTGCGGAAATATAAGCTATGGCAATGGCTACAACAGATGAAAATAACTTAAACCCTAAAACATTTGAAAACAACTTTTGCGCCACACCAGTATCACGAGCTACTTCCCTTGTTAGATAGTGATTTGTTCCAACATCAACTAGTAATGCAAATAAAGTTATAAAAGACAAAACAAAAACATATCTTCCTAATAATTCAGCTCCTAAAACATTGGCTAAATAGGCAAAATATCCAAAAGTTATAATCTTTTGGATAATCAAAGCTACTGTAAACCAAGATGTGTTTTTTGCTACTGTATTTGTCATGTATAATCATTATATCCTAAAAATACACGTTAATAAAGACAAAAACCCTGTACCATACGGTACAGGGTTTGAAAATATAATATATTAACGCTTTGAAAACTGTGGAGCTCGACGAGCGCGTTTGAGTCCTGGTTTTTTACGTTCTTTCACACGTGAATCACGAGTCAAGAAACCATGAGACTTGATAATTGGCCGAAGTTCGCTCTGCCATAACAAAAGCGCACGAGCAATACCTAGACGAATAGCATCAGCCTGACCTGCTTTACCACCACCTTTTACATGGATTGTAATGTCAAACTTGCCATCATTTGATGAAACAGTCAAAGGAGCTGTAATAGCAAGGCGTTGTGAATCAATAGGAAAATAAGTTTCAAACTCAATACCATTTATAAAAATCTGACCTGATCCCTTTGGATACAATCTAACAGTTGCAATAGCTGATTTTCTACGACCAATAGCATAATGATACTTACCGGTAATCTTATCTGCCGGTGATTCTTTTTTCTCTGGAATATTTAATTTCTTACCCATAGGATTATTTAACAAACTTTAAACGTGTAATATAGCGTGCACGCAACTTATTCTTTGGCAACATGTTCCATACAGCTTTTTTCAAAACTTCACTTGGATTTTTTTCAAAAAGTTTTTTCATCTGAACTTCTTTTAAACCACCTGGATACTCACTGTGTGAATAGTAAATTTTTTGCTCCATTTTGTTACCAGTAACAACAATTTTATCAACATTTTTAATATTCACAAAATCACCATTATCAATATGTGGTTGAAAATCAACCTTGCCTTTTCCACGAAGTAATTGCGCTACTTCTGTAGCTAGGCGTCCTAAAACCTTCCCCTCTGCGTCAATTGTATGATGTTTTCTTGTCTGATTATTCATATAATTATACTAATTCAATAACTACCTGAGGTGCGTTATCACCTTTTCTATTGGCAATCTTCAAAATACGTGTATAACCACCAGGTCTGTCTTTGTACTTTGGTCCTAGTACTTCAATAAGTTTTTTTACTGAATTCTCAGTTTGTAGGTGACGTAATAAATAACGACGACTTGCTAAAGTATTCTCAGCTGCCTTGGTAATAAGAGGTTCAACAAATGAGCGTAGAGCTTTTGCTTTGGCTGGTGTTGTCTGAATTCGTTCATACAATACCAAACTATCTGCTAGATTCTTTAGCAGAGCTCTTCTACTGTCACGATCTCGTGATAATTTTATAACTGTTTTTCTGTGTCTCATACTAACAAATTAATTATCTTCGCTCTTCACTTCACCTGTATTTGGAACAAATAATGAAAAGTGATCTACCAAAATAGTACCTGCTTGCTCTACTGCCTCCTCTGGAGTAATAGTGCCATCAGTTTCAATTCCTAAAATAACTTTATCAAAATTAATATCCTGACCAACACGAGCTTGTGTTACCTCCATACTAACATTCACAACTGGTGAATAAATAGCATCTATAGCAATACTACCAATTTCCTTTGCTTCATCAGTTTCACGATCATCAATTGATTCATATCCACGACCCTTTCTAACTGTAACCTCCATCTCAAATTTACCATCCTTGCTACTGAGAGACGCGATTAAAGCATCTTGATTAATAACTTCTACATCAGGATTTTTATCAAAATCTTTTGCTGTAATCTTTTTAGCACCAGAAGCTTTTAAAGTTAACTTAACAGACTCATCTGTATGCATTTTGAATCTAATTTTTTTCAAATTCAATAAAATATCAACTACATCTTCCTTAACACCTTCAATACCACTAAATTCATGGTCAGCGCCTTTTATCTTAACATCTGTAATAGCTGCGCCAATAAGAGATGACAGCAAAACACGGCGTAAAGCATTGCCTAGAGTTGTACCATAACCTTTATAGCATGGTTCAATAGTTAATATCTTTTCATTTGGCTTGTCGCCATCTGAAAATGATATTTTATTAGGTAGTGGTATAGACTGATTAAACATATTTATATAAATAAACGTTTAGTAGATTAAGATAAATTATCGTGAATAAAACTCAATAATAGATGTAAGATCAAACACGTTGTTTGTTTCTTCAGATTTTGGCAGGCTAATTACCTTGCCCTCCATCTTTTCTGGATCTACAGACAACCAATCTGGCATATTCTCTAACATAATACCTGCAACATTTTCTTTAAAAACTGGAGATTTTTGACTTTTCTCGCGAATTGCAATAACATCTCCCACACTAATAGCAAATGATGGTCTATCGACCTTTTTGCCATTAACAGTGATATGCCAATGATTGATAAATTGTCTTGCTTGTCTTCTGGTAGTTGCAAAACCACATCTAAAAACTACATTATCCAATCTTGTTTCTAATAATTTTATCAAATTATCACCAGTATCACCTTCACTTGTCAAAGCTTTTTCATAATATTTTTTAAACTGTTTTTCGCGCAAACCATAAATCCATTTTGCCTTTTGCTTCTCCATTAACTGCAAACCAAATTGTGTTTTTCTAGTTTGTCCTTTTGGACCATGAATTCCAGGTGGATATGAACGCTTAACAAACGGTGACTGTGGTGAGTCACTTGATTTGCCACGCAACATTAATTTTACTCCTGCGCGACGTTCTTTTTTAAACTTTGGACCTATGTCTTTACCCATACGTGTGATTTGACTTAAAAAATTTAAACTCTTCGTGGTTTACGTGCTCTACAACCATTATGAGGAATTGGAGTCACATCTTTAATAGAAACCACTTTTAAACCATGTGCATGCAATGAACGAATAGCTGATTCACGTCCAGTACCTACACCTTTTACAAAAACAGCAACCTCTGACAATCCATAATCCTTTGACTTTTCAACTGCATTTTTAACAATAACACCAGCTGCATATGGGGTTGCCTTTTTTGGACCTTTGAAACCACATTGACCAGCAGATGAATATGTCAAAACAGCACCATTTTGATCAGTCAACGTAATAATAGTATTATTATATGTTGCTAAAATATGCGCTTGTCCACGACGAACTTGTCGTTTTTTCTTATTCTTCTTTTTGGTTGATTTTACTTTTTGAGCTGTCATACTTCTTATGCTTTGCTATTTTTATGTTTTAGTTAATTTTGTTTTACCAGAACCTGCTGTACTACGTTTATTACCACGTCTGGTACGTGAATTAGTTTTAGTACGCTGACCTCTGAGTGGTAAATTCTTATCATGACGAATACCTCTATAACTTGCAATCTCTTTTAGACGTTTTATATTCATCAATACTTCTCTCTTTAGATCACCTTCAACTTTATAATTCTTTTCTATAAAATCACGAATTTTACCAACATCTATCTCTGATACATCCTTTACACGAATATTGTGATCCAATTTCAAAGTATCTAAAATATGTTCTGCTCTGGTTTTTCCAATACCACTAATATAAGTCAAACCAATGACTAGACGTTTATTATTTGGAAGATTTACTCCTGCAATACGTGCCATATTTTTTAAATTCTAAATTTCTAAAATAATCAAATTAACCTTGACGCTGTTTGTGTCTAGGATTTTTTTTACAGATTACACGCACTACACCTTCACGGCGTATTACTTTGCAATCTTTACAACGTTTTTTTACTGATGCTCTTACTTTCATATCACAATCTGAAGGTTATTCTACCTTTAGTTAAATCATAAGGACTCATCTCTACACGAACTCTATCGCCAATAACCAATCTGATTTTATGCATACGCATTTTACCAGAAAGATGTGCTAATAATTCATGGTCATTATCAAGAATGACTTTAAAACTACCAGCAGGCAATAACTCCTCAATGGTTCCTTCGGCTTCTATGAAGCCTTTTTTGTTTTGTTTAAATTGTGGCGCCTGTTCTTGTCCTTCAGGCACTTCATTTAATTCTTGCATTAAATCTTTTGTTTGATAAACTTGCTTGCTCGCCTCAATAATAAATAAAGACGAATATAGCAATTAAGTTATAATACACAAAAAGAAAACCTTTGGCAAATCAAATGATAAATCCAAAGATTTTGCAATTATATATACTTTATAGTTGTTTAAAACTAGTACAAAAATTATAGCAAAAAATAAAATTATGTCAACACTTGATTATGTGTGTAGTATGTTTATAAATATTTCGCTATAATTAGCTGGTTTTTAGGTTAACAAACAACAAACTAAAACTCACTTATCTCTTGCTTTGAAAAAGTATCTTTTTGGGAACGTAAATAATCAACAGAATATTTTACTCTTTCTTTGATTTCTATTAAAAACTCTTCAGCTGCATCAGAAGAGATAAATTCAAATGTCGCATGAAAATCATATAATGGCAACTCTGTAGTCCACTCATTATTATATAGAGCCTCCTTGGGATAGATACTAACCATTGGCGAGCCAAATTTTTGCATTTGTTTTTGATCTTCTACAGAAAAATCTTTAATACTTATAGTGAGATAATACTTGGCATTTTCTATACGTTTATCAATTTGTAATTTCATAGTTACTCCAAAATCCCCTTAATACGTCTCACGCCTGCTGAACTTGCTTGCTCTTTTTTTATTTTGAAATGTCCCAATTCAGAAGTATTCTTAACATGCGGACCACCACATATTTCTATACTAGCTGTTTCCTCATCATTGCCAACAGTGTATACTTTTATCTTTTCACCATATTTTTGAGTAAACAATCCCATAGCACCTTTTGCTTTTGCTTCCTCTACAGTCATTTCTTGAAAATTAACTGGGATTTTTTTATCAATTTTATCATTAACCCAATCCTCAACATCTTGCTTTTCTTTATCAGTCATTTTGTCAGGATGGGAAAAATCAAAACGCAGACGATCTGCAGTAATATTAGAACCTTTTTGTACTACATGATCCCCAAGAACAGCCCGCAAGGCTGCATGAAGCAAATGCGTTGCTGTATGCAAACGTGTAGTTTCCTCACTATGATCAGCTAAACCACCAGAAAATTTTTGTTCTGAACCTTTGCGAGAAATTTCTTGGTGTTTTTTTATCCTTTGTTCAAAATCAACCATATCCACTTCCACACCTAGTTTTTGAATTTCTTCAATTGGAAAACCATAAGACGCATATAAAGTAAAAGCTTCTTCTCCAGAGATTTTGCCATCTGCAACAAACTTTTGCACAGCAATTTCGCCCTTTTCTAAAACTTTTGAAAACTTTTCTTCTTCCACTTTTAACTCAGCTAAAACACGAGTTTTGTTTCTTTCTAATTCTGGATAAGCATCTTTCATAACATCTATTACCACTTGCGCAATATCTGAAACAAACTCATTATTCACACCCAGCTCTCTACCTCGACGAATACTAACACGAATTAATCTTCTCACAATATAACCCTGGTCCAGATTAGAAGGACTAACCCCTCTATCATCTCCCATAATCATTACTGCAGCCCGCATATGATCTGTAATGATACGTATGGCTTTTTCATTAGACTTATCTACAGCTATATTTTTTACAGCTTCATATATTGGCTTGAGTGTATCTACTTCATAAATTGTTTTATAACCATTGAGAATGGCTGTTACACGCTCAAGTCCCAAACCTGTATCTACATTTTTTTGTTTCAATGGCTCAAACTCACCACCTGCAGTCTTGTTATACTGCATAAAAACATTATTCCAAATTTCCACCCAATTATCCTCATCATTACCTGGGTTAGAATCTAGAGGAGCCTCACCTTCGCCAACCCAATAAAATATTTCCGTATCTGGACCGCATGGACCAGTGTTACCTGCTGGACCCCACCAGTTATCTTCTCGTCCTAGGTAAGTGATTCTATACTCTGGCATACCTAATGATTTCCAAATTTCAGCTGCTTCTTCATCTTTCTCAATACTGCCTTCGCCTTCAAATACAGTCACAGATAATTTTTTTGGATCTATATTCAACCATTTATCAGAAGTTAAAAATTCCCAAGAAAATTCAATAGACTCTTTCTTAAAATAATCACCAAGACTCCAGTTCCCCATCATTTCAAAAAAAGTCAAATGTGTATCATCACCCACTTCTTCTATATCACCCGTACGAATACATTTCTGAGCGTCAGCCAGACGTGTTCCTTCAGGATGCTTCTCACCAGCTAAATATGGCACCAATGGTTGCATACCAGCAGTGTTAAATAAAACTGTTGGATCATTCTCAGGAATCAACGAAGCACTACTGATAATAGTATGTTGTTTGCTTTTGAAAAATTCTAAATATTTAGTTCTGAGCTCACTGGCTGTAATCATATTTTTAATTTATTTCTATTACCTTATATTAGCTAATTTTTTATTTTTTTGCAAAAAGAAAAAGGGTTCAAGCACATCTACTCAAACCCTTTACCCCTGATGACTATCCATTTTATTTTCCTTTCCTATTATAGGTTGATGTGGTAGTTGCGGGGGGTGTTCCTTGAAGCTATAGCTTTGTGTTGGGGTTTTGCCCTAGTGTCAAAAGAGCTACTCTTACAATCCTTGTCGAGAATTACACCTTGAACATCCATACGTCTAGTACTGATTTCTAATGATTATTAGAAAGATAGGCATGTCCTAGACTATTTCCAGACTTACGCTATATAAAATAAACACTGTAAGTCACTTTTGACCAACAACTTTGTTTACTTCAAGAAAACTTAATTTTATTATTATTTGAAAAATGTTTTTTGTCAATTTTTTGAGCAAAGAAAAAAGCCCCCTAATTACGGAACGACGATCAGTTGCTTTAAGCAATGCGTCTGGTGCCGAGGGGGCTAAAAAATTGTGCAAAAAAGTTATTTTTTATGCCCAGCTAATCCGGGCTTTTTAATGCCTGCATAGACCCTCCTTTCAAGGGTTTAACGTTTTAACGGGCAGTGGCCGTCACGTAAAATTATTTTAACACGTGTGGCCGGGCCGGAATCATCGGATGTTGAAAAATGAAAAATTTGACATGAAAATTCCAATTCCGGAACTTTTATTTCGTACCATTTTTAACCTCCTTTCTTGGTTTGGGTTAACGGTTGAATAAAATAAACGGTACTAAAAGTATTTGTATACTAGCACATATAGGAAAACTTGTCAAGCCCTAAAGGAAAATAATTAAAAAAATTGGCTAATATTAGCATAAATTTATATAAAAGACGCATGCAATGTGTCTCTACCTTATAATAAAAATATAAATTTATAAAAAATTATTGAATAATTCCCCCACCCAAACAAACATCATTATCATAAAAAACAATACTCTGACCTGGGGTGATAGCCCTTTGTTCTTGTGAAAAAACAACACGCATTGCATTATCACTGGTGTATTTTATTACACAATCTTGATCTTTTTGTCTATATCTTATTTTTGCCTTTAATTTTTGTTCATTTTGAGGGATTTTATCAATCCAATGCAAATTTTGAACATTTAATTCTTTTTTTAATAACTTTGGATTATAATTTCCCTTTACTACATAGAGAATATTTTTATCCATATCTTTACCACTGACATATAATGGCAACCCAGTGCCACCTACACCCATACCTTTGCGCTGTCCAATAGTGTACCAAGCCAAACCTTCATGCTGTCCAACTACTTCACCTGTATCTTCATCTACAATATCGCCATCTTTGGCATCTTTAATATATTGAGAAAGAAACTCTCGTAAATCAACCTCCCCTACAAAACAAATTCCTTGGGAGTCTTTTTTATTATGAGTTGCTAAATCCAATTTTTTTGCCTTGGCTCGCACCTCTGACTTTTGCATCTCACCTATTGGGAATAAAGTTTTCGCTAAGGCCTTTTGTTCTATAGCATAAAGAAAATAAGACTGATCTTTGTTATCATCAAGTCCTTTGAGTAGTTGACTGCCAGATGCGCCATGTACAACTCTGGCATAATGGCCGGTTGCAATATAATCTGCACCTAATTCAAGCGCTTTTTCAAAAAATACTTTAAACTTAATCTCAGAGTTACACATAATATCTGGATTTGGTGTTCTGCCACTCTGGTATTCTTTGAAGAAATAATCTATAACATAATCTTTGTACTCTTTTTCAAAGTTGAGAGTATACAGTGGTATGCCAAGTTTATCCGCCACAACTCGCGCATCTGCCTGATCTTGCTCCCAAGGACATTCTCCACTCTTGAGTGCAAAATCATCAGACCAATTTTTCATAAAAACACCAATGACTTCATATCCTTGTTCAAGAAGTAAAGCAGCTGAAACAGACGAATCAACTCCGCCTGACATACCCACTATTACTTTCTTACCAGCCGTATCCTGGGAAAAAGATTGTTGTTTAACTTTTTGGTTCATATAGCTCAAAAGTTAAGTCACTGATAGTATATAATTATGTAGCAACAAGAATTGTTTGAGTCTCGCCTTGGCAAGGCGAGTTTGTGCATAGAGATAAATAATTATATATTGCTTAGTGATTATATTGAATCTATAAAAAAAATAACAAAGCCAATGCAAGAATAATACGATAAACAGCAAAAGGTTTAAACCCCCACATTCGTACTAGTTTGAGCATTAACGCTATAGCAATATAACCACTTATAGCAGAAGATACAAGACCTACAACTGCAAACTGCCAATCAAAAAGCACATTTGTACTCTGTATAAGATCAATTAAAGAAAATAAACCAGCGCCGGCAATAATAGGTATGGATAATAAAAAAGAAAACCTAACAGCAACCTCTCTATTCATACCAGTGAACAAACTACCTGTCATCGTAATACCAGATCTAGAAGTGCCAGGAATCAGAGCTAATATCTGCCAAAAACCTACCGCTATACTCTGCAGTATTGTAATATCTTCTAAACCTCCTTTTTCCTTAGACACTTTTCTAGAATATTCCTCAGCTATTAACATAACCACAGCCCATACAATCAGACTTACAGCTACAATATTAACAGAGCGAAAACTAGTCTCAATAAAAGGCTCGAACAAAACTCCAGCCAGCGCTGCTGGTACTGAAGCTATCAATAAAAAATAACCCAAACGTCTGTATTTGATAGTTTTGATATTTTTTGTACAAATGCCCAAAAATATATCTTTTAACTCCTTTCTAAAATAAACAACCACAGCTAATAAAGTACCAAGATGCAAAAAAGCATCAAATGACAAACCATGGTCAACCCATTGGAATAATTCACGAATAATAATTAAATGCCCAGATGATGAAATGGGCAAAAACTCTGTCAAACCTTGAAGAATACCAAGGATTATTGCTTGTCCTAATAACATAATTTAAAATTTAACAATATTACCGGGAAATATATCACCTTTTTCAGTATGACTAATCCCAACATTATCTTGCTTTTTTAACACATTCAAAGAAATACCATTATCATTTGACTCAATATTGGCAGACTTTGGGTTTGATTCTAATTTATTAATCTTTGCAATACTTGGGTTTGTTTTATCTAACTTAGATTGAGGTGACTTGGTGTTAAGATTTTTATTAGATTTTATTTTTTTATTATCTACAGTATTTGACTTTGTTTTATTACTTGTATCCAATATAGCTTCTGTAGACTTTTTCTTAGTGGCAGTATTAAAAGAAATAGAACCCTGTTCAAAAGCTTCCGCTAACGTTAATTC
>WFTG01000047.1 GCA_015485655.1 Patescibacteria group bacterium
ACTACTGATAATCCTGTAGTTTCTGATACTGTGCGTGTTTATTATTCATTGCCAGGTGGTGCCAATATGGTGCTAGTAGGTGAATGGCTTGATGTAAATATTGATTCTGGTGCAGAACAAGTATTTGCAACTCAAGACTTTACTGCTCCTGGTGTTGGCACTCATGAATCTAGGATTTATTTAGTAAAGGCTGGCGTGGAAGAGTTAATCTCTGTCAGTTCAGGTGTTGATAATCCAAAAAACCTTTATATAGAAGAACAAAATCCAGGTAATGGTATTGTGAAGGTGGGTGAGTTTTATCCAGCTGACAGTGTGGTTGTAATTGATAGTATTTATAACTTTCCTGTTAAATTGGTTGAAACATCTGGAACATCGTCCATCAATATTGCTGATTTACGTTTAACCTTGCACGATACAAGTGGTGTTGCTGTGCATGATTTAGGTAATTGGTACAATATCAGTATTGATGCAGATGGTTATTGGCAAATGTATGATGATTTTGTTTTTCCATATACTGGTACTTACAAATTAGGTGTTAGGTATACAAATGATGGTGTTAATTGGATTTATCCTGAGTCGTTTTTGTACCAAGTGACAAATCCAGGCCCGTCTAATCCTAAGAATATATTTGTTAATGATAGTGTTAATCATGCACCCACAGAGCCAACTAATTTATTGGTGAATGGTCAGTCAAATCCAGCTGAATTGGTTGATAGCATTCCTTATTTTAGTGCTGTCTATCATGATGTTGAGTATGGTACTTACTCTGATTATTATCAGATACAAGTATCTATTAGTAAAAATGATTGGTCAAAGCCTTATTGGGATAGTGGTAAGTCAATCTTTGATACACTGGTTTATAACAATAATCGTTGCATGAACATTTCTTATAATGGACCTGCTTTAGATATGAATAGTGTTACATATTATTGGCGTATCAGGTTCTGGGATAATGACAACGCTGAAGGTAATTGGAGCACCTCTGTTGATTCGTTTAAAACTCTTGATGATAATTTTGTTAGCTTACGGCCAAATTTGATGACAGAACTTGTATCATATTGGCCATTAGATGAAATGTCTGGCACAAGATTTGATAGTCATAGTAATAATCACTTAACAAGTAATAATTCTGTTGATTATCAGACAGGTCATATTGGAGAATATGCTAGTCATTTTTATCGTAAGCAATCAAAATATTTAAGTATCTCAGATGCAGATCAAACTGGTTTGGATTTAGAGGGTGATCTTTCATTTGCTTTGTGGGTTAATAAAAGCACCTCATATTTACAAACAGTTCTTGGTAAGTGGGACGAAAATGGTCAAAGATCATACAAGCTGATGATTGGTATAGACCAAGGTAATTGGCAGTTGCGTTTCTATACCAGTGATAGGTATGGTAAGGATAATATACATACCTGGTATGATATCCCATTCACTACAAATAAATGGTCATTTATTGTTGTGACGTATGATTATGATTATTCTCATCTGTATATAGACGGTGTCTTGGTTGGTACTACTGCAGGTCGGAATGGTCCCTTGGGATGTAGAAATTCATCTGTAGAATTTACCATAGGATCTGAATCAGGATCGCACAGAGCGTACTTTGATGGCCTGATTGAGAATGTTGGTATTTGGTCTCGTGCATTAACCTCTGATGAGGTTCTTGAGTTGTACAATAACGGCGATGGTTTGCCTTATGATTCTGGTAGTAATAGTTTGAATAAAACTAATTCCAGTGATAATAGACAACCATTGGTGTTTACAAATTCAATACCAACAAAATACAGCCTACATACTAACTCCCCAAACCCGTTTAACCCCACCACAGTCATAAAATATGACTTGCCTCAAGACGGAAAGGTTAGACTGGTGGTTTATAATATTCTTGGACAAATGGTCGCAACATTGGTTGATGATTTCAAAAAAGCTGGTTATCACCAAGTAGTTTGGAATGGACACAATATGCCCAGTGGTATGTATTTTTATAAACTTGTCACTGATAATTTTGTTCAAACCAACAAAATGTTGCTGATTAAATAACAAGAAAAAAACAAACAACCCCCTGTATTTTAAAAGTACAGGGGGTTTTATGTTATTTATTTAATATCAAATATCTTTCTTGATTATTCAAATCTTTTATAATTTCTATAGAGTATTTTGGTAGATATTTTTTACTAAATTTTCTTAGCATTTTCATTTGTTCTGGTAGAGCTTCTAAGCAAATTTGCTGAGGTTGTATTTTAGACTGTTTTATTTGCTTGAGAAGTTTTCTGTATAATTGTAAGCCTTTTTTTCTGGCAAATAAGGCTTTTTTTGGTTCGTGTAATAAGTCATTTTTGATATATTTTTTTTCTAAATAGGGAAGGTTGGCAATGATAATAATAGGTTTGGTTGGTTTATTTTTTTTAAAGTATTTTTTATATGGTTTCCATAAACTGCCTTTTAGAAAATTTATATTTGCGTTATGTTTTTTAGAATTTTTTTTTGCTATTTTCAATGCTTTTTTAGAAATATCTGAAGCAAATATTTGGGATTGTGATATTTCTAAGTTAAGAGTTATAGCAATACAGCCAGAACCAGTGCCAATATCACAGTAAATATTTTTTTGAGATTGGGTATTGTTTTTCAGAAAGTCAATAATAGTCTCTGTGTCAGGGCGGGGAACAAGTACATTTTGATTCACTTGGAAGTTTCTGCCATAGAATTCTTTTTTCTCTGTAATATAAGCAATTGGCAATTTTGTTTTTCTAAGGTTTATATATTTGGTGAATTTTTTGTATTGATGAGCTGAGAGTTTTTTGTCTGTATGCGTTAAAAGATATTCTCGTGATTTTGATAATGTAAAAGATAACAAAACCTCACTATCAAGGTGAGGTGATGTAGATGAATTTTTTAATATGTTTGTAGCTTGTGCTAGTGCTTGGGCTATGGTCATTTTTGTTGATTTTTTTCTTGTGCTCTTTCTTCTTTGTCAAATGTTTGTAAAGATTTTATTATCTCATCTAAATCTCCATCTAAAATACCAGTTAAGTTATGCCAGCTTTGTTTTATGCGGTGATCAGTTAATCTATCTTGAGGAAAGTTATAAGTTCTAATTTTGTCAGATCTATCGCCAGTTCCGACTTGTAGCTTTCTCATTGAACTTCTTGCAGCTTGAGCTTTTGCTTGTTCGTGAGCAAGTAAGCGGGCGTTGAGGACTTGCATGGCTTTTTTTCTATTTTGTATTTGAGATTTTTCATCTTGGCATTTTACCACTATTCCTGTAGGAATATGTGTTATGCGTATAGCAGAGTATGTGGTGTTGACAGATTGCCCTCCATTGCCAGTTGATGTTGATGTTTCTACTTTTATGTCGTTGGGATTTATTTCTATATCAACGTTTTCTGGCTTTGGCAAAATAGCAACAGTTGCAGCAGATGTGTGTACACGTCCGGCTTTTTCTGTTTCTGGAATTCTTTGTACTCTATGCGCACCTGATTCAAATTTTAGTTTTGAATAAACATTTTCACCATTGATTTCAAAAACAATTTCTTTAAAACCACCAATACCATTTTGATTAGATGAGACTAGTGATGTTTTCCAGCCTTGTTTTTCTGCAAAGCGAGAATACATACGGAATAAATCAGATGCAAACAAGGCTGCTTCGTCACCACCTGTGCCAGCACGAATCTCTACAATAATGTCATTTTCATCCATAGGATCAGCAGGATTTTGAATGTCACTAATTTGTTCATTTATTTCTGCAAGTTGCGGTTTTAGTGTGGCGATTTCTTCTTCGGCTAATTCTTTTAGTTCTGGTTCGTTACTATCTAGTGTTTCTTGTGCTTCAGCGAGGGCTGTTTGTATGGCATTTTGTTTTTCATATAATTCCAAAAGCTTTTTTGTCTTGTTGTACTCTTTGCCAATGGTCTGCATTTTTGTGGCATCACCAACACTACTTGAGAGATCTTGTTCAAGTTTTTGGATTTTTTCAGATAAATCTATTATATTTTGTTTGGTATTTTCAATATCCATATATTTATCATAACAAAAACCCCGTGCAAAAACTATTGTGGGGGTTTTGTTTTTTGAGAATGTTATTTACCTGAATCTTTTTCTGCTCTAGCTGAGGCTTGTTTTGCTTTTTTGGCTTTTTTGGTTGATCGTTTAGCAGATACAGATTCTTTCTTTTCAGAAAGGCGTTTGAAACGATCTACACGTCCTGCAGCATCTAGTACTGTGCTTTTGCCAGTATAGAAAGGATGATTGCCTGCCCAAATTTCAACATCCATTTTTTCAACTGTTGAACCAACAGTAGCAACAACCTCACCATTGCAGGTGATTTTTGCTTCAGGAAACCATTCTGGGTGAATGTCTTTTTTCATAGCTTTAATTTAACTGACTAATAAGTCCTCCAATAATATCATAAAAGTTAATTATTGGCAATAGCGTTGTGCAATAGTTTTCCTCTTGCAAAAAATCTTATTTTGTATTATTATTAGTCATACTTTAGCTTAAGTATGAGAATATATTAATTTTTATGCTTATTTTAGAGTAATTTAATTCATCTCACATACTTTTTGATTATGCCAGCCCTTGTCCTATTGTTTTAGGATTTTGGTATAAATTGATAAAAGTAGAGGCAGGCTTGTAATAAAGTCTTAAAATAAAGGAAAAATATGTCTAAAAAAGAACACAAAATTCCAGAACTTCTGGATATGATGAAGGCTGGAGTTCACTTCGGCCACACTACTTCTAGATGGCATCCAAAAATGGAAGAATATATTTTTGGAGTACGTCAAGGAATTCATATTATAGATTTGGAAAAAACTGCCAAGCGTCTTCAAGATGCCTTGGATTTTATTTTTGACCAAGTTTCTAATGGAAAATCTATATTATGGATCGGTACTAAAAAACAAGCTCGTGATTTAGTACGTAAGTATGCCGAAGAGTCAAACAGTCCTTTTGTTACTGATAAGTGGCTTGGTGGCACATTTACTAATTTTGAAATTATCCAAAAATTAGTTCAAAAATTAGAAAAACTTGAAGAACAACGCGATACTGGAGTATTGAATCGTTATAACAAAAAAGAGCAATTGAATTTTCAAAAAGAAATTGAACGTCTTGAGTATTTGGTTGGGGGTATTAGAAAAATGAAAGAATTGCCAGGCGCTGTGTTTATGATTGATTTAAAAGAAAATAAAACCACTCGTCTAGAAGCTACAAAACGTGGTGTGCCAATTGTTGCAATTGCAGATACAAATATCAACCCTGAAGGAATTGCTTATCCAATTCCTGGAAATGATGATGCTGTTCGTTCTATTGAATTGTTTTGCAAGACTATAGCTGATACTATTATATCAGCGCAGGCAGTCTTTGAGAAAAAGAAATCAGAACAAAAGAAGGGTACAGATACTAAATCTGTAAAATAAAAAATCTCCCTCTGGGAGATCTCCTGGAGGGAGAGAAATCTGAATAATTAATAATTTAATAATAAAAATATGGCAATTACAGCTCAATCCGTAAAAGAGTTACGTGCTGCCACAGGTGCTGGAATGATGGATGCTAAGAAAGTATTAGAAGAGGCAGGCGGTGACATTGATAAGGCTATTGAATTACTTCGTAAAAAAGGACAAAAAATAGCAGCTAAAAAAGCAGATAGATCAACTAACGAAGGATTTATTGGTATGTACCTTCATTCCAATGGTAAGATAGCAGCTATGGTCAAGGTAACATGCGAAACTGATTTTGTTGCTCGTACAGATGATTTCAAAGCTTTGGCAAATGATATTGCTATGCATATTACAGCAATGAGCCCGCAGTATATTACTGTAGATGATGTTCCTGAGGAAGTAAAACAAAAAGAGCTTGAAATCTATAAAGAAGAAATGAAAAATTCCGGCAAGCCTGAAGAAATGATTGAAAAAATAGCTCAAGGTAAACTAGAAAAATATTATTCTGAGGTTTGTCTGATGAAACAACCTTTTATCAAGGATGATAAACTTTCTATTGAAAAGTGGCTTACAGAAAAAATTGCAAAACTTGGTGAAAATATTCAAATTACTGATTTTACTAAGTATCAAATTTAATTTTTTACCCTGTACCCTTGTGGTGCAGGGTTTTTTATAACTTAAAATAAATTAATTTATGTACAAGAGAATATTGTTAAAATTATCAGGTGAATTTTTTCGTGGTGATGATGAAGCTATAAATATTGAAAAAATTGAAAAGTTGGCTGATCAAATTAAAACATTTGTTAGTCAGGGTATTAAGGTGGCTTGTGTTGTGGGGGCTGGTAATATCATGCGTGGTCGAGCTGTAAATAATGAAAAATATTCTACAGTTATCCCAGATTACGCTGGAATGCTTGGTGCTGTCATAAATGGATTAATGCTTCATATGGTATTACAACAACGCGGTATTGTATCTAGAGTTGAGTCACCGTTTCATATACAACCTATAGTGAATATTCATAAGCCATTGGAAACTAAGAAGTATTTTGAAGAGGGGGAAGTTATATTGCTTGGTGGTACTGGTTTGCCACATTTTAGTACGGATACATCCGCTGTATTATTTGGTCTAGAACTTGGTGTAGACGCAGTGTTGAAAGGAACTCATGTAGAAGGTGTATATGATAAAGATCCGTACAAACACAAAGATGCGGTTAAATTTGATGAATTGACTTATGATGAAGTATTGCAAAGAGATTTGCAAGTTATGGATTCAGCAGCTTTTGCACTAGCTAAGAAGAATCATTTGCCATTGATTATATTCAAATGGAATGATGATAATATGAACAAGATTCTCTCTGGCGAAAGAGTTGGAACTGTCATCCATAAATAATTTGTTTTGTTATTTGTATTATTTTTGCTATAATAAGCATATAATTTATAAATTTTTATGTCTAAAAAAAGAATTGCTATAAATGGCTTTGGTCGTATTGGTCGTGCTGCTTTTAAAATAATTTTAGACCACCCTGAATTAGAAGTGGTGGCGATTAATGATTTGACTGATAATAAGACACTTGCGCATTTACTAAAATATGATTCAGTTTATGGTATTTTTGAGTATGATGTAGATAGTGATGAAAATAATATTATAGTGGATGGTAATAAAATTCCTTGTTTTAGCGAAAAAAATCCAAAAGATTTACCATGGGGTGAGTTTGAAATAGATGCAGTGCTTGAATGTACAGGCGTTTTTCGTACTTCTGAATTGTCTCAAGGACATATTGATGCAGGAGCTAAAAAGGTTGTTATTTCAGCACCAGCTAAGGATGATGAAACTATTACTCTTGTTAAAGGTGTTAAAGAGTCTGGTCCAGAATCAAATAATATTTATTCTAATGCGTCTTGTACTACTAATTGCATAGCTCCTATTGTAGCAGTGATAGAAAAAGAATTTGGTATTGAAAAAGCTATGATGACGACTATTCATGCTTATACTGCAGATCAACGTTTAGTTGATTCTCCGCATAGAGATTTGCGTCGTGCACGTAGCGCAGCTCAGAATATTATTCCCACAACAACAGGCGCTGCTATTGCTACTGGTAAAGTTATTCCTGAGATTCAAGGCAAGTTTGATGGTATGGCTATTAGAGTTCCAGTTGTTACAGGCTCTTTATCAGATTTGACTTTTTTAATTTCTAAAGATGTTACAGTGGAAGAGGTGAATGAGATTTTTATAAAAGCATCACAAGGTGATTATAAAGATATCATTGAAGTTACTAATGAGCCAATTGTTTCATCAGATATAATTGGCAATCCAGCGTCATCTATTGTTGATTTGGCTTTGACTAATGTTGTTGGCGGTAATTTATTAAAAGTTGTAGCTTGGTATGATAATGAGTGGGGTTATGCCAATAGGTTGGTTGATGTTGTTGGAGGGTTTTAAGTATGTTATTTTTACATACAACTTTATTAGAGTATGATGATAATAATTTATTTATTTATTTTTTATTAATTCATGGACTGGTTAAGCCAGTTTTAATTTTTTATGAGGAATTTAGAAATTAGTACATATCCTGATAAGGGTAGTTGGGAGGATCGTATTAAATTTTTACTACAGTTCGCTTCATTTGCTCCTTCAACACACAATTCTCAACCTTGGTTATGTGATATTGATAGAAATATTTGTACTGTAAAATATAATCATAACATAAAATTATCTGAGAGTGATCCTTATAATATTTATACATTAATTAGTCTGGGTTGTTTCGTGGAGAATTTATTAATTGCTTCTAACTATTATAATATTCCAACGAGAATCAACTATATCAAGAAATATAACAATTTGTTAGATATAAAAATATATTTTGGTGAAGGACATACTAGTCATGGTAATGATAATTTATTTCCATACATTATGCATAGAAAAAATGTTAGAGGTGAATTTAAAGAGAATATTATTGATAATAGTATACTTAGAGATATAAAAGAATTAAATGTTAATAAAAATATTTTTTTAGATATATATACAGATAAAAAGGACATCAATTTAATTGCTACTTTAACTGCCAAAGCAATTCGTATTAAGTATTTTTCCTCCTCTTTTAGGAAAGAGATGTCTAAATGGATTGTGCCCAGTTTTTCGAAAAGAAGAACAGGATTACATGGTTATAGCTTGAGGGCTCCATATTTATTATCTTTAGTTCTTCCTTTTTTAGTTAGGTTTTTTAATCTAGGAACATTATTATCTAAACTTAATTTTCAGAGTATTAATAAGGCTTCTGGTGTGATGATTTTTTCTGGCGATAACAATCGAGAAGAAGTGGTATTAGAAGTTGGTCGTTTAGCGGAGCGTGTAATGTTATATTGTGTTAGCAAAGGTTTAAAAACTGCTATATTTATAGCTTCTTTAGAAACAGAGATTACAAAAAATAAGATTAAAAATTGTTTTAATATTGATAATCCTTTGTTTATAATAGTTTTTGGAAAAATGGATGAAAATATTCCTTTTAGCCCAAGGAAATTTATTGATGATTTTGTATTTATCAATTAGTATATATGGTATGAAACCACAATTTTTTACAAATTCAAAAGATATTCCTAAAAATGTTAAGATACTGGATTTGTTTGAATCTGCCTTGGATGAATTATATATTATTGACAACCCTGAACACAAAGACGCAGATGATTTAATTTTAAAACAAAAAGTATTTAAAACTAACATTGATATTCAACCTATTTGGGTCTATTATTCTTGGCGTAATATTGTTGTAAAAATTGTACCGGAGGATATTTATATTCGTTTGCGAACAGCTAGGAATAAAAATTTAATAACAGAGGAGGAACAAGAAAAATTCAGATCATTAAAAGTGGGTATAATTGGATTGTCTATTGGTTCTTCTGTATTACATGCTTTAACAAGAATAGGCGGTCCACGATATTTAAAGATTGCAGATTTTGATACTATAGAAATTACGAATTTAAATAGAATGAGAGCAAATTTATTAAATGTAGGAGAAAAAAAAGTTTTAGTTAGTGCGCGTTCTATTTGGGAAATAGATCCGTTTTTAGAAATAGATTTGTGGAGTAATAAAATTGATAATCAATCTATTAAAAAATTTTTAGGCACTAGTCAAAAATTAAATGTAGTTATAGATGCAATGGATAGTCTTGATATGAAAATTATGCTTAGAGTTTTGGCGAGAAAGATGGGGATACCTGTATTAATGGCTACAAGTAATGGTGATTGTGTCATTTTGGATATAGAGAGATATGATATAGATAGTAATTTGCCTATTTTTAATGGTTTATTAGGTGATGATGAAGAACAAATATTAAACCAATTTACTGATTTTAATATAAAACAGGATTATCATCATTGGTTAGATTTAGCTTTGCGGATAGTGGATAGAAGTATTATGACAAAGCCATTATTACAA
>WFTG01000048.1 GCA_015485655.1 Patescibacteria group bacterium
GGTGTGCATGGATTGGAGCGAGGTTATGCTCTTATGATAGGTGGTCCAGAAGATCAGTTTCATTATATAGAAGATTTTGTTAGAGATTTAGCGCCTGAGGGTGGTTATGGATATTTTGGTAATGTAGGTGCTGGTCATTTTGTCAAAAGTGTACATAATATCATAGAGTATGTTTTTCTAGAAGGTTTGGCAGAGGGTTTTGATTTATTATCTCATTATCCAGAAAAAATAGATTTATTAAAGGCAGCTAAAACTTGGCAACCAGCTAGTATTGTGTCATCTGCATTGCTTGATTGGGCAGTTGAAGCATTACAGCGTCCTGATTTTAATGAGCTTAAACCAGATATAGGCAGCGTAACTTTGGAAGAATTAACAGCAACAGTTGAGTCTGTTGAGTCTCATGATCATGCCAAAGCATTTATGGATGCTAGAAATGTACGATGTTGCTCAGCAGAAAATGATTTTATATTAGGCAAAAGAATTATCGCTGGCATTCGGCGTGAGTTTGGTGGTCATGCAGTTGTTAAAAAAGAAACTGATTAAATTTAATTTTCAAATATAAATAATTTTAATTTATGAAAAACAACTTAGAACAACTAGCTAGAAATATTCGTTATCTCAGTATTTTATCAACTACTGAAGCAGGTTCTGGGCATCCGTCCTCATCATTGTCTGCTGTAGATTTGATGGCAAGTTTAATGTTTGGTGGTCATTTTTGTTTTGATCTTGACGATCCACAATACCATAATAATGATAGATTGATTTTTTCCAAAGGTCATGCATCACCATTGTATTATTCACTTTTTGCAGTAGCCGGCAAGGTGTCATTGGATGAGATGAAAAGTTTGCGAAAATTTGATTCTAACTTAGAAGGTCATCCAACACTTAATTTTCCTTATACAGAAGTGGCGACTGGCTCACTTGGTCAAGGACTTTCTGTTGGTGTTGGTATGGCTATTAATGCAAAATATTTAGATAAATTGCCTTATAGAACCTATGTATTGTTAGGGGATAGTGAGATGGCAGAAGGATCGAATTGGGAGGCTATGGAAATTGCTTCTCATTATAAGTTGAATAATCTTATTGGAATTATAGATGTGAACCGTCTTGGTCAACGAGGTGAAACATTGCATGGGCATAATGTTAAGATTTATAAAGAAAAGGTAGAGAGCTTTGGCTGGAAGGCTATTGTAGCGGATGGTCATAATTTGAAAGAAATTGATAAAGCTTTTACCAAAGCAAAAACATCTGACAAACCAGTTATGATTATTGCCAAAACTATCAAAGGCAAAGGAGTATCGTTTATTGAAGATAAAGATGGTTGGCATGGCAGAGCACTGTCTCCAGAAGAAGCAAAAAAGGCTTATGAGGAATTAGGAGAAATAAAATTAGAAGAAATAGGCACAGTAGAATTACCAGAGAGACAAGATGTAATGGTGCCAAAAATGCCAGATACGGTTGCGGTTATGCCGATTGAAACCAAAGAAAAAATAGCAACGCGTGAAGCTTATGGATATGGATTACTTGAATTAGTACAGAATAATCCCAATGTTGTTGTACTAGATGCAGAAGCTAGCAACTCAACACATGCAGATATGATTAAGCAGGTTGCTGGTGATAGATTTTTTGAAATGTTCATAGCTGAACAAAATATGGCTGGTGTGGCTCTAGGCTTATCTCGTCGTGGTAAGATTCCTTTTGCTTCTACTTTTGCAGCTTTTTGGACACGAGCTCATGATCAAATTCGCATGAGTCAATATTCTGGTGGTAATGTAAAATTTGTCGGATCTCATGCCGGTGTATCAATTGGTGCAGATGGCGCATCGCAGATGGCTCTAGAAGATATTGGATTGTTTAGATCTCTACATAATGGAGTGGTTTTGTATCCTAGTGATGCAATTTCTACTCAGGAATTAATGAAACAATCAGCAAATCACAATGGCAATGTATTTATTAGAACAACCAGAGCTGCAACAGAATATGTGTATGATGCTGATGATACAGATTTTAGGATTGGTGGTTCTCGTGTAGTACAATCAAGTGATAAGGATGCTGTTACAGTTGTTGCCTCAGGTATAACATTGCACGAAGCTTTGAAAGCTTACCATGAGTTGAAGAGGCAGGGTATTTTTATTCGTGTGATTGATTTGTATAGTATTAAGCCAATTGATACAGAAACACTACATCAGGCAGCTGAAGAAACTAAGGCAATTATTACTGTAGAAGATCATTATCCAGAAGGAGGTTTGGGAGAGGCTGTAACTGCCTGCTTGGCAGGTCAGGATGTAATTGTTCATATATTGGCAGTTCAAAAAATGCCAAGAAGTGGCAAGCCTGCTGAGTTGTTAGCTATGGAAGAGATTGATGCAGATGCAATTATTAAAAAAATTAAACAAATTATTATTTTATAAAATTAAGTAAAAAATTATGAATAAAAAAGATACACAAGAAAACAATCTTGGTACACGTATTGAAAGATTGTTATCAGCTGATGATCAAAAGGCAGTATCCTCATGGCGTATTTTTAAGATTATGAGTGAGTTTGTACAAGGTTTTGAATTTTTAAGTCATTATGATCGTTCAGTTACTTTTTTTGGTACGGCTCGTTGTGATTTCTCTGATAAAATATACAGAGAAGCAACAAAGCTAGGAGAGATGTTAGCGCGTGAGGGTTATGCTGTGGTTACTGGTGGTGGACCAGGTGTTATGGAAGCAGCTAACAAAGGCGCTTATGAAGCAGGAGGTGATTCTATTGGCTTGAATATTCAATTGCCTCATGAGCAAAGAACAAATCAATATGTTAAAAAATCAGCATCTTTTAGTTACTTTTTTACTAGAAAAGTAATGTTGTCATTTTCATCTGAGGCTTATATTTATTTTCCAGGTGGATTTGGCACCTTGGATGAATTTTTTGAATTAGTTACTTTGATACAAACTAATAAGGTAGAGCCAGTACCTGTGGTTTTGGTAGGTAGAGATTATTGGACGCCTTTGTTAGAGTTTTTGACAAATAAGGTATATGAGGAAAATAATGCTATAGATAAAGAAGATTTGAACATTTTTCATTTAGTAGATAATGCTGAAGAAGCTTTTGAATATTTACAAAAACATTTTACCAATTAGTATATGCGTATCAAATCTTATGCAGACGCAGAAGAAGCTTTGAGAAACGCAATTAATTATTTTTCAGAAATTTTAGAAAATAATAAGGACAAACCAATTCTTTTGTTATTGTCTGGTGGTTCGGCTTTTTCTCTTTTGGATAATTTAGATGTTAGTCAAAGTATGACTATAGGCGTATTAGATGAGCGTTATAGTGATGATGAGAGTATTAATAATTTCAGCCAGCTGATGCAGACTGATTTTTATAAGAGGGCACAATCTGTTGGTTGTGATTTTATAGATACTAGATTGATGAATAGGTCGCAGATTGAGCTTGGCAATGATTTTGAAAAACAATTGCGCATTTGGAAAAAACTAAATCCAAATGGTCTGATTGTTATCACTCAAGGTATTGGACCGGATGGTCATACAGCAGGTATTATGCCTTATCCTGAAGACGGGGAATTTTTTAGAGATAATTTTCAGTCTGATAATTGGGTAGCAACGTATGATGCAAAAGATAAAAATCAATATTCATTACGAATTACTACGACGATCACTTTTTTAATAGATGTAGTAGATATGAGTATTGTCTATGCAGTAGGAGATAATAAGAAACAATCTCTGCATAATATACAGAATCAAGGTAGTATTGCAGAAGTACCAGCGCGTGTATTGCATAATATGAAAGATGTTATTGTTTTTACAGATCAAAATTAATTTTTAATACACAAAATATGAAACCAGATAATTTAAAAACTAGAATTTTTCTTGATAGTGGTAATCCAGAAGAGACGAGAGAAATTTTGGAGCTTTTAGGATTTTTAGACGGACAGACAACCAATCCATCTTTGATAGCCAAAAATCCAGAAGCGCAGAAACGTTTAGAGTTAGGTGATAAATTTTCTGCAGAAGAGGTAAATGATTTTTATAAAGATGTTATTGAAAAAATTGAAACAATAATTCCAGAAGGGTCGCTATCTATTGAAGTTTATGCAGATAAAGATACTTTAGTTGAAGATATTTTGACTCAAGCCCGTCAGATGAATACTTGGAGTGATAATGCTTATATAAAATTGCCAATCATTCAGTCTGGCTTAGAAGCAGCTGAAGTTTTGACCAAAGAGGGTGTGAGAGTGAATATGACATTGTGCTTTTCTCAACAACAAGCAGCTGCTGTCTATAGCGCAACTGCAGGGGCAAGAGCTGATTCAGTTTATTTATCGCCATTTGTTGGTAGGTTAGATGATAAAGGCATCAATGGCATGTCTTTGATAAAAAATATACATAATTTGTATAAAAATAGCGATAAGCATGTAAGTATTCTATCAGCAAGTATTCGCAGTCTTGATCACTTATTAGCTAGTATTGCCTATGGCGCAGATATTGTCACAGTACCTGGAAAAATATTACGCCAATGGGCAGAAGCTGGTATGCCTGTGCCAGATGAATCATATAAATATTCTGCTGAATTGGAAGATATAGAATATGAAGATTTAGATATGCAGTCTGATTGGAAAAATTTTAACATACAGCATAATCTAACAGATGCTGGTTTGCAGAAATTTGCTGATGATTGGAATAGTTTGGTTAAATAATTTATTAATTAATTACAAAATATATGATGCAAGACGCAATTAGAGATTTTGCTAAACAATTCTTATTTTTACCAGAAATTGTCAATGAAGATAAATTAATACAAAAGAACAAGTTTGTTGTTTGTGGTATGGGAGGCTCTCATTTGGCAGGTGATGTTTTAAAAGATGTAGTTCCGGAATTAGAAATTTATATACATAGAATGTATGGTTTGCCTAATTGGCGTGATGAAGAGTTGGAACAAAGTCTCATCATAGCTAGTTCATATTCTGGCAATACTGAAGAGGTGATAGATGCCTATGATAAGGCCCAAGAAAAAGGTTTGGCGTTATGTGTTATTGCAGTGGGAGGAAAATTAATAGAAAAGGCAAAGCAAGATGGTGTTCCGTATATTCAGATGCCAGATACAGGCATACAGCCACGTTCAGCTCTAGGGTATAGTTTTTTATCTTTGTTGAAGATGATAGGTCAAGAAGATATGCTAAAAGAAGCTGGTGAATTAGCTTCAGTGCTACAACCGGAAAAATTAGAAGCAGAGGGCAAGGCTTTGGCTGATCGTATAATAGGTAAGGTGCCGGTTATATATACTTCAGATCAATATTATTCCATGGCGTATAACTGGAAAATTAAATTCAATGAAACTGGTAAAATTCCAGCATTTTATAATGTGTTACCAGAATTAAATCATAATGAAATGACAGGTTATGATGTACAGGAAAGTTCTAAAGAATTATCTAGTTGTTTTTATTTCATATTTTTGAAAAATGAAGACGACCACCCTCGTGTACAGAAGCGTATGGAAATTTTAGAGCAATTATATACTGATAGAGGTTTATCAGTGGAGGTTATTACAGTATCAGGAGCTAATAAAGCAGAAAAAATATTTAGTTCATTGTTATTGGCTGATTGGACAGCAGTGAATACAGCTGAAAATTATGGTTTAGAAGCTGAACAAGTTCCAATGGTTGAAGAATTTAAAAAACTAATGGCTAAATAATCAATGTTATAGATTTTATCAAAAAGCATTTCTTAATTTTTTAGAAATGCTTTTTATTTGACTTTTTATTTTGTGTTGTGTAATATATAAGCACTATGAAATACACAGTTAACAATAATAATATTAATAATAATCGACCGTAAGGCTCGACAGTTTATTGATATGTATTTCATAAACCGAGCCTGATTATAAGGGTCGGATTTTTTATTCCGGGGTAGTTGAGTGGTACAACGCCACGCTGTTAACGTGGATATCGCAGGTTCGAGTCCTGCCCCCGGAGCCA
>WFTG01000049.1 GCA_015485655.1 Patescibacteria group bacterium
AGCCAATGGCTATTCTGAGGTGTTATTGGATATGCGTAAGCTGTCGGATACCACATCTGTTGCAACTGTTAAGTTGCTGACGAATATAGCCTCTGGTCGTGTATTGTTCAAGGCTGACGGCAAGGTAGTTGTTGATACAACTTTCAGCAACAATTCCTTATTGCTTGAACTGCCTATGAATTCATATGTGGTTGAAGTTGTAAAAGAGGGTTATGAAGTGTTTAGTAATATGGTGACGATAACTTCTGATATGACCATTCAGGCTAATTTAGTACAGCTTCCGTCTAGCTATGGCTTGGTTTCAGTGATTACGCATCCAGAGCAGGCTGTTGTAACTTTTATAAATAGTGACAACCAGACTGTTGG
Organism: Patescibacteria group bacterium; assembly: GCA_015485655.1. Lineage (GTDB taxonomy): Bacteria > Patescibacteriota > Patescibacteriia > S139-126 > S139-133 > S139-133. Next base: position 367 of record WFTG01000049.1, read on the forward strand.
CATCCTAACTTCCAATGGTTTTATTACATTGCCAAAAGGCGTGTATATAGCCAAGTTGGAAAAAACAGGCTATCAGTCAGACGCAGTGCAATTCAATCTTGCGGATTATCAAGAGGTTGATTTTACATTACTGCCGGTTAGTAATAATAAGGCTTATTTTTTGCCTTTGTCATTGCCTACTGCATATGTGTATCTGGATGGCGAGTTAATAGGTGAGAGTAATACCACTTATGAACTTGCAGCTGGAAATCACGGTTACTGGTTGATAAAGCAAGGCTATGAAGTCATAGGAGATGTTTTTTCTGTTCAGGCAGGAGAAACTTACGTCTCCAGCAACCAGTTGGTGTCCAGTGTCATACCCAGCACGTCTGCGATTGTGCAGGTATTAACACAACCGGATGACGCTGAAATTTTTTTGGATTTCCAAAAGGTTGGTGAGGGATATGCGAAAGTTGAGGTTAAGGGAGATGACAATCATAATGTGTTGGTAAAGCGCAATGGTTATGTAACATTTTCCCAAACCTTTTACACCGAAGCTGGCAAGTCTTATCCTTTGTATGTGGATTTGACTAAAGAGCCTGTTAATAAGCCATCCCAGCAGTATATCTACATTGGTTCCATTCCCAGTGGCGCCAATGCCTATATTGATGGTGTATTGGTTGGAGAGACGCCGGAGTTAGATTTTATCAAAGTTAAGGTAGAAGCTGGTAACCATTTTGTATTTTTGCAAAAAGAAAATTACGAATTCTATACTGAGGAAGTTTATGTTCCTGAGGGAGGTCGTCAATATGTTTTTGCTAATATGATTGGTGACACGCCAGCGCAACAAGTTAATCCAACATTATCGTTAACGGTTGATGGTGAAAGATCAGTCAGCGTGAATTACGGTGATGAGTTGAATTTTCATTTAACTGGTCAAAATGGTGATTATTTTATTTTTGAGGGAAGTCAGTACTACTCTCAAGATGAAACCATTATCACTTCTGCTGATCATCAACCAGGTGTGTATTGGTATAAAGCTTATAATATTTCTGCGACTGGTTTTGCTGTTGATTCAGTCAAAGTTACAGTCAAAGAAAATAACACACCGACAACACTGACTGTCAATTCCATTCCGTCTGGAGCCAGTGCCACGATTGATACTCAGTTTGTTGGCTACACAGACTGGACCGGAGAAGTTGACCCAGGAAATCGTTTAATTGCCTTGCAAAAGGCAGGTTATTTCACTGACATGACCGTTTTGTATGTCAATGAAGGACGTCATAACGAGATAACTCGTTATTTGCAAAAAATTCCTGCGGATACCATCTCCATTGACATTCCGTGGTGCAAGTTGATTGTTGATGCTGATGATGGCAAGCCCAATAGTTTGCGCAAGGTTACTTGGCCTGGTTATGAGCTTACAATTCATAGCAAGAACGCGGTTTCTGGAACCATAACCTTTTTTTATGCAGATCGGACAATTGAGACAATCAATCTCACAGCAGATGATTTGTCTGATGTGTATTATAAAAACGGCATTAGCATTGAGCAGGCTACTGCCATTCTGGTGAAAGTTGAATCCAAGGATGGAATAAAGGCCTTTTCCGGGTCTATTATTGACCGGAAAGGTCGTATTATGAATATTTACCCTTAAAAACGACCCTGGCAGAGGTCACAACCAATTAATTCTGCCAACCAGCTTCTTTAAAATAAAAGAAGCTGGTTTTTTCTTGACAAAAAAAGTTATTGTGTGTAATATAAGAATCACTGCAGACAATAGGTTCCCAAAGAGGGTTAATGCTAAATTTCTAGCGCCTATCGAGGTAAAACTTCTTTATATAAGAAATTAGGTCGAGTTTTACATATGTATGTCTGTGGTTTAATCCACAGATTTTTTGTTACTGGCTAAAATGTGTACATTTTATTGGCAGTAACAATCCACCGTAACCTTCAGGTGAAGGTGGATAGTCAGAAGACTATAATAATATTTTTATGGCAAAGACAAAACAACAAAAAGAACAAGAAATACAACAATTAGTTGATAGAATTAAATCTGCCAAAGGTGTTGCTTTTATTTCTTATGAAGGTTTGACAGTTGGTGATACAACTGCGCTTAGAAGTGAGTTGCGTTCCCAAGGCATTACATTAACCATGATTAAGAAGCGTCTTTTAAAAATTGCGCTTGAAAAATCAGGTATCAAAGATGCTATCATTGATGATCATGATAAGAATGTGTCAGTTGCTATTAGTGGTACTGACGAAGTAGCTCCAGCTAAATTAATTGCTGATTTTGCAAAAGCTCATAAAACAATTGAGTTCCGTGGTGGTATTCTTGAATCTGCTTTTATTGACGGCAATCAAGTAAAGGCATTATCAAAATTACCAAGCAAGGAAGAGTTATTAGGAAAATTAGTAGGTTCTCTTGCAAGTCCTATGTCTGGATTAGTAGGAGTATTAAATGGCAATATTCGCCAGTTTGTTGGTGTTCTTAGTGCTATCAAAGATCAAAAAGCTTAAGGGCTTATATAATTAATTTAACTTTTATTTTTATGTCAGAAGAAAAAAAGACAGAAGAAACTAAAGAAGAGAAAAAGGACGTAGAAGTTCCAGCAAAATTCAAATCTTTAGTAGAAGAAATTGAAAAAATGTCAGTTCTTGATCTTTCAGAATTGGTTTCAATTCTAGAAGACAAGTTTGGTGTTTCTGCTGCAGCGCCAGTTGCTATGGTTGCAGGAGCAGCAGGTGCAGGTAGTGATGAATCTGCTGAGGAGAAATCAGATTTTACTGTTGAGCTAACTTCAACAGGTGATAATAAGATTGGTGTTATTAAAGCAATTCGTGCTGTAACTGATCTTGGTTTGAAAGAAGCTAAAGATTTAGCAGATGGAGCACCTGTTGTTATTAAAGAGAATGTAGCAAAGGAAGATGCAGAGGCTATGAAGAAGACTCTTGAGGAAGCAGGTGGTTCTGTTACTTTGAAATAATTTTTTCAAATTACCAACAACAACACCGTTTCATTTTATTGAGACGGTGTTGTTGTATGTGGTAAAATAGCTATAGTATTTGGTAATAAATAATAATACAAAATGAAAGAACAAAAGAAAAAAATAGTTTTATTATCTGCTTTTTATGAGCCTTTTATGTCTGGTGCAGAACAAATGGTAAAAGAGATAGCCGAAAAGTTAGGAAGTAGATATGATATTGTATTGATAACAGCTCGTTTGGATGCAAATTTAGAAACTATAGAAGAGCGTCCTACATTTACGCTTGTGAGGGTTGGATTTGGTAATTTTTTGGACAAATATCTTTATGCTTTTTTAGCTAGTTGGAAATTACGTCAATACAAACCTGATATAGTGCACGCAATTATGGAAAGTTATGCAGGTGGGGCATTGTTTTTTAGCAAGTATACCTATGGTCAGGCAAAGAGAGTTTTGACATTGCAAAGTGATTTAAATCATTATTCAGCTTGGAAAGTTTTTTTGATGAATTTGTTTTGGAAAATTACTCACAGCGCAGCTGACCATATAACTTCTATTAGTAATTTTTTAATAAAACGTACAAAAAGTTTTGGTATTTCAGAGGAAAAAATAGAGTTAATACCAAATGGTGTTGATTTTAGCAAAATCAAAGATAGTACTGTTATAAGACAAAAAAACAAAGTCTTGGCTGTAGGACGATTAAATTCACAAAAGGGTCTAGAATATTTACTTCAAGCTTGGCCAGATATTCTAAAGTCTGTACCAGATGCTCAGTTGGTGATAGTGGGAGAGGGTGATATGCGTGGTGAATTAGAGTCTATGATTGATAATCTAAAAATACAAGATAGTGTAGTATTGAAAGGCAACAAGTCTCACAAAGAAGTTTTGTTGGAAATGCAAGAAGCTAGTGTTTTTGTTTTACCATCATTGGCAGAGGGTCAAGGTATTGTATTTATAGAAGCTCAGATGTGTGGTTTGCCAGTTATAGGGACAAATGTTGGGGGTATTGTAGATATTATTCAGAATAATAAAAATGGTTTGTTAATTAAGCCTCGTTCTGCAGAGGTTATAACAAAAGCTGTAATTTCTATTTTGACTGATGATGAGTTGGCAAATAATTTGCGACAAAATGCTTTGAAGACAGTTAGGCAGTATGATTGGAAGTTAATTATAGATAAGATTGAACATATGTATGAAGCATTGGTATAGTTATTTTTATTTTTAGCAATAGTATATTATTTTAATTTAAAATCTACTTGAACTATTGATTTGCCATTGAGTAAAAATGCTGTAGTGTTGTTTTCTTTTTCTTGAATTGCAATATCAATTAAATTTGTAAAAGATGGAGAAGTGAATTGTTGTACAAATTCACCATCTTTAGTAAAGATGAGAAAACGTTGATGGTTTGGATCTAGAACATATAGGTAGTCAGATTCTTCTGAGGTAACCAGTTTGGTAGCAGTTGTGATAGGTGGTTCAAGTTTTTCTGAGCGCCAAGCAGTTCTTGCTCCTTTGTTGAATTGCATGATACCTTCTTTTCCGTCTAGTACATATACAGATCCGTCTACTGCTATGTCTTTTGCATTTGATAAGTCAACTGGTATATCTAACCAATTTTGTCCAGCTTGAAAAGACGCGCTACCTTTTCTGTAGCGTATTATTTGTTCTGAATTTTTGTTTAGAGCATATAAACGATTAGTATACATAGATGCTCCTACAGTACCGCTGTGATTGATGGTTAGATTAAGCGTTGTTACAGCACCTGTTTTAGTATTGACGCTTGATATTCGTGTATCATCATACATAACAATTAGTTCGCTCTCTGGTGTAGTAGGACTTTCTACTGTTACAGCGCTTATTGATTTTAGTGTTGAGTCTAGTGGTATTGTCACAGGATTACTGCCTGGATTGATAGATATTAGTTCATTTGATGTTAATACAAAAAGAGAATTGTTAATCAATGAAATATCTGTAATTGGTGATTGTGATGATGTGTTGATATTGGCGATTATATTAGGATTTGTTATAAGCGTTTGGCGATTTGCTCTGTCTAATAGCTGTTGATTGATGGTTTGTAGCTCTTGTTTTTCAGCTTGTTGATCTTCTGTTTGTGATGGTAGGGTTGCAATTTTATTGCTTGTATTTATGAGAATTGTTCTGGCTCGACTAAAGTCTTTGAAAATAATGGCTTGATTTGCTTGAGTTTGTTCTTGGCGTATGTCTTGGGTTTGTTGATTGAAAAAATTTGTCTGCTCTTTTTGGTGATTGCGTTTTTGGGTATAGGACACGCTCTGGGTTAGAGCAATAACTAAGACAATAGCTGTTATTAATAAGTATTTAGTACTTTTTGGCCATTTACTATAGAGTCTTTTAGCTCTGTCAAAGAAATACGCAAATGTTTTTGGTATATCTTTTATAGAAGTTATTTTATTTTTTAGATTTGTAAAATATAATTTTTTGGGAGTTAGTTTTTGTTTTATTGGTTTTGCTTTGACTTCTGGTCTTGGAGTAGTTACACGTTGATGTTGAATGGGCTGAAGTTTATTTTTGCGATGTTTGGTGAGGTATTTTTTTATTTTATTAAAAATACTTATATATTTGCTTATGACATGACGCGCAGTTTCAATTGTAGTAATTATTTTTTGTTTTGGTGTTGGTGAAATCCATTCACTAGTTTTTTCTTCAGTAGATATCAGCTCATTCAATGAGTCCACTGGTGATAATTCATGTTTGAGAACACTTGCATGTTCTTTTTCTGTTTGGGACATATTGATTAATAAGCCACCTAGTTTATAAGGACTGTGTTCTGGCAAGTAATTGGAAAAAAAGCCTACAGCTCCATCCACTGATAATCTGGTGACAATATCAGGAATTTTTTGAGTGTCAAAACAATCCCAAGTTTCATTGGATGTTACGAGGATAGAGTCTTCTATTTTGACAGAGCCTGAGTACATTCTGCCAAATAATTTGTCATAGTTATGCGGTGAAAGACCATAAGTCATTTTAATAATGTCAAAGAGGTTATTTTTGCGTATTAGCATTAATTTTAAATTTCCTTGCACACTAAAATGCATTTCACCATTTGTAATGTATATTATAGCTACATGTAATTGGCGATAGTCATTTGGTTGTAATATATCACGTCCATGCTTATTGATATATGCGTATAATTTTTCCAGACCTTCTGATACAGTAAGGGGTTTGGCTATTACAGCAAAGCGCTCAACACCCTCTCTGATAATATTTTTGATTGAGCCGAATTTTTGAAAATCAAGAGTTGTTTGTATGCCAATAACAAATCTACCTAAGTTTACATCAGTTAGGTCGTATACATTGAAATCAAGAATATTTTCAGACGTATTGGCTGAATTATAAAATGTCTGGTGTTGCCAGATTTTATCGTCCATAGTCAGTACTGCTAAGTCCTCCTTACGCCTTTATTGTAGCAGGTAAATCAGTAGGTTTCAATTCTTGTATCAATGGACATTGAACACATTTTGTGTTATCATAAAAATTAATTATTATGCTCTGTTTAGAGTATTTAATAGTATAACAAAATTATGCTTGAACACTTTTTTAGCTCAAGAACGAGAGTAAAGCTTTTGAAAAAGTTTTTATTAAATCCAAATAATAAATATTATGTCCGAGAGCTAACTCGTGATATAGATGAACGAATTAATTCTGTACGTCGTGAGCTGGAGAATCTTGTTTCTATTGGTTTGCTTATTACATTTGATCAGAATCAAAAAAAATATTATCAGGTCAATACTGATTTTGTTTTATTTTCTGAATTAACAGCATTGTTTGTGAAATCACGTAGTCTGTTAGAGGCTGAGATTGTTGAGGCTATTAAAAAAGTTGCAAATATAAAATATTGCGTTCTAACTGGTTCGTTTGTACAAAACAATGAAGTGGAAACAGATGTTTTTATTGTGGGTAATAAATTGCCAGAACAAAAGATTAAAAAAATTATTAAACAGCTGGAGAAGCATTTTGATAGAGAAATAAATTATACATTGATGAGTTTGGCAGAATTTCGCGATCGTAGTGAGTTGACTGATAGGTTTATTTATAACATAGTGAATAATCCAAAAATTACTGTTGTAGATAAATTGTTTAGTGCTAAAGTATAAAACATGAGAATTAATCGTTATATTGCTTTTTGTACTGATTATTCTAGACGTGGTGCAGATGAATTAATCAAAAAATCACAAGTAACTGTCAATGATAAGCTTTTGGACGATTTATCATATCAGGTTAAAGATTCAGATATTGTCAAAATAAATGGTGAGTTGATAAAACCTCAGCATTTTGTTTATTATGCTGTTAACAAGCCAGTTGGATATACTAGTACAACTTTTGATAATCACGCAGATAAATTGGTAACAGAGTTAGTACCAGCCTTGCCGAAAGTTTTTCCAGTTGGGCGATTGGACAAAGATTCAACAGGATTAATTATCTTGACAAATGACGGTGAATTTTCTCAAAAAATTCAACATCCATCTTTTGAACATGAAAAAGAATATATAATAATTACAAAAAAGCCTTTTTATAAATCTGATAAAAAATATTTAGAAAATGGTATTGAGTTAGAGGAGGGCAGGGCTTATTTTGATGATATACGAATAATTGATAATCATAAGATACGAGTAGTGATGCACCAGGGTTGGAAGCGACAAATTCGTAGAATGTTTTCTGCTATTGGATTTGATAGAATAGAATTGTGTAGAGTCAGAATTCAAAAACTTCATTTAGGTAATTTAAAGGAAGGGCAATATAAGGTTATAAGACCTGAAGATGTTATATAATGTATTTGTAATTTTTGTTTTTCTTTGTCATTCCCGTTTTCTTTTGACATTCCCGCAAAAGCGGGAATTCAGAATCTAATAATATAAACTAGACCTCAGATTTTAAGTCCAAGGTAATAATATAAGTTGAGTTTTTATTCTTTTATAATGATATTAATAATCAATACATCTAATAATAATAAATTTCATATAGCCTTGTTGCAAAAACAAGAATGTTTATTGAATAGAGATGTAGAAGCGCCTTTTGAGCAGGAAGAGTTTTTGTTATCAACATTATCTGAAATGTTGAAAGAACTAGAACAAAAAATCACAGCTTTAGAGGCTATAGGAATTGTAGATGGTCCAGGTAGTTTTTCGTCATTGAGGATTGGGGCTATAGTTGCTAATACTTTGGGATGGGCATTATCCATTCCGCTTGTAACTGCTCATGGTGATGAGTTTGATAATAATGATAAGTTATATGAATTAGTATTAGCTAGATTGTCTAATTCTATCAATCACAAACAATTTGTTATGCCTAAATATGGACGTGAGCCAAATATTGGTTGATTTTATGAAGAATAAACAAATTATTATTATATTTTTTGTTATAGTTGCAGTTTTTTTATCTGTGTTTTTTTATAATAAAAATAAAACAAAAATTTATTATCCAACAAGTGGTGAGAATATTATTTTTTTAGGTGATAGTCTTGTTGAGGGTATTGGTTCTAGCAAGGACAATGATATGGTTTCGGTTTTGTCAAAAAGATTGAATATAGATATTATAAACGCTGGCGTGAAAGGTGATACAACTGCAAAAGCTTTAGATAGATTACAAGCGGATGTGCTGGATAAAAATCCTAAAGTTGTGCTTATTCTTTTGGGAGGTAATGATGCCTTGAGAAAAATACCTATAGAAAATACTCGTAAAAATTTAGAAAATATTATTTTGCAAATTAAAAAAACAGGCGCAACTGTAATTCTTATAGGAGTGAAGGGTAGTTTATTAGGGAATGTTTATGATGATATGTTTTCTGAATTAGCTTCTGAATTGCAAGTTAATTATATTGATAATATTTATAAAGGTTTTTTCTTTGACAGTAGATATAAATATGATTCTATTCATCCAAATGATGCGGGTTATTTGAAAATGGTTGATAGAATAGAACCTGTGTTGAGACAGGTTTTAGATTTGTGATAAAATAGTAGGTTTGACACTTATACATAGTCCTGTGCATTCAAGTGCAGGGCTTTTTGTTTTGTTTGTATTTATACACAGTTTTGGTGTTGTCTAGTGGTTGAATATATAACTTAGGTGGGGTATAATACCATTGAAGTGTAGAAAAGTGGATAAAGGTGGGGAAAACTAATGATTTCTGTGTATAACTTAAATAATTTACTTTTATTTTAGCCAATGTTCATCGGAGAATATCATCATTCTATTGATCAAAAAGGCAGACTGGCAGTTCCTGCTAAATTTCGCGATTCTTTTAAAAAAGGTGCAGTTATTACACGTGGGTTGGATAATTGTTTATTCTTATACACTGGTGCTGAATGGAAGAAATTAGCAGAGCGTTTGGCTAGTTTGCCAATTAGTCAAGCCAATACTAGATCATTTGCTCGTATGATGTTGGCAGGTGCTATGGAAGTTGATTTTGATAAACAGGGTCGTATTATCATTCCTGAATATTTACGTAAGTATGCAGGCATGAAAAAGATGACCGTTGTTGCTGGACTTTATAATAGATTAGAAGTTTGGTCAGAGGACGCTTGGGAAAAATATAAGAAAAATGCAGAAAAACAAAGCAATGAAATTGCTGAAGCACTTGGTGAGTTAGGAGTATAAATTTATGAAATATATACACGTTCCGGTTTTAGTTCATGAAGTTTTACAAGGGTTAGATATAAAAGCACATTCAAATGTTATAGACGCAACTGTTGGCGGTGGTGGTCACGCTCGGGCTATTTTGGAGCAAAGTTCACCTGACGGGTTTTTATTAGGGTTGGATTGGGATGAAATAGCAGTAGATGTAGCTAGGAAGAATTTAGCAGAATTTGGCAAAAGGGTAGTTATGAAAAATGATTCATATGTTAATGTAGATAATCATATAAGTGAAGTGGGAGACAGGCCTATACATGCAATACTTGCAGATTTGGGATTGTCCTCAGCTCAGTTAGATGATAAGAGTCGTGGATTTAGTTTTTTATCAGATAGCAAGCTATCCATGAGATTTGATAATCAAGAGGGTTTGGATGCAAAAGATATTGTAAATACTTATTCAGAAAAAGAGTTAGTAAGAATTTTTAAAGAATATGGTGAAGAGTCATTGGCAAGAAATATAGCTAAAGAAATTTGCAAGGTACGAAATACAGATGAAATTACAGGGTCTATGCTATCAGATATTTGCAAAAGAACTTATGCTATGAAGTTTAAGAAAAAAAGCACAACACATCCAGCAACACGAGTTTGGCAAGCACTGAGAATAGAAGTTAATCAAGAATTTGAAAATATTAAAAATTTTATACCAAAAGCACTTGAGTTGTTAGAGCCTGGCGGGCGACTTGGTATTATCACTTTTCATTCGCTGGAAGATGCTTTGGTTAAAAAAATATTTAGGTCGTTTGTACAGGCCCCACCACCAGATTTGAACTCACCACTGCCAGAAGAGTTTACACCAATTGCTAGATTGATTACGAGAAAATCAATCAAGCCAACTGAAGAGGAGGTGAGAGAAAATCCACGAGCGCGTAGTGCGCAGTTGAGAATTATTGAAAAAATTTAATTTAAGAAATAAAAACAAAAAATATATGTTCCAACAAAAAGCAAAGGCATTATTTTCTCCTATTTTTAGTAATATGTTAATTGCCAATATCATTATTGCAATTGCACTTATTATTGTTGTTTCTTTGTATTTATCGCAAATAAATACAACAACCCAGCTAGGACTTGATATGCAGTCATTAGAAAGAAGTCTTATGCAGTCCAGAGAGATAAGCCGTGATTTGCAATTGGAGATTGCAGAATATCAAAGTATTACACGTCTGGAGGATAGAATTGTTGATTTATCTATGACTAGTGTTGGTGATGTAGCATATGTTTCAGTACCAGTATCTGTAACTGCTGTTGCAAAACGTTAATAATATAATTAATGTATGATTAAGAAGCGGAAGAGAGAGTTGAATACAGTAGCACGTCCGTCAGGTAGAATGAAGGCCGTCAGTGGTTGGTTTATACTGATGGGCTTTTTGATTACAGCTCGTTTATTTTTTTTACAAGTTATAGAATATCCTTTGTATGATGCTCTAGCATCAGGACAACATGAAGTTTTGCGTCAATTATTGCCAGAGCGAGGTGAAATTTTTGCTGAAACAGAGGATGGATTATACCCATTGGCTATTAATAGAGATACTTATATTGTTTATGCTGTTCCTCAAGAAATAGATAATGTAACTACAACTGTGGATGTGATTTTGCCATGGATACAAGAAATTATTGCTAGGGATATTCCTGAAGAAGAAAATGTTGAGCCAGTTGAATTGATTGCAGAAGATGAGGATAGTGTTGAGTCTACTGAGATGTCTGATGAAAAAGATAAAGATGTCCAAGATGATATGGAGGAAGAAGAAGTTGTAGATCCTGAATACGCGTCTTTGTTTAATAGATTAAATAAGGCGGATGACCCTTATGAGCCTTTGATGAGAGGTGTAGATAAAAAAGATATAGCAGTACTAGAACAAAAAAATTTGAAAGGTATTTATTGGATAGGAGTTCCATCTAGGTATTATCCTGATAAAAAAATTGGTAGCCATAGTTTGGGATTTTTTAGTAATTTATCAGATGTTAGAAAAGGTAGATATGGATTGGAGGGTTATTGGGATGAAATATTAAGTGGTAAACAAGGAATTCTGAGAAGTGAAAAAGATGCCGGTGGTTCTCAAATTTCTATAGCACCACGTACATTACAACAAGCGCATGATGGTTCTGATCTTGTATTAACTATAGATCCTTCTATTCAGTATATGGCTTGTACAAAGCTGGAAGAGTATATTGAAAAATATGATGCCGAAGGTGGAGCAGTTGTTATTATGCAGCCTAGTACAGGTGCATTGATAGCTATGTGTGGCTCACCAGCTTTTGACCCTAATAAGTACAATAAAGTAGAAGACATTCAAGTTTATTCAAACCCAGTGTTGAGCTATGCTTATGAACCAGGATCAATAATGAAGCCTATAACCATGGCTGCTGGTTTGGACACTGGTTCTATTATGCCAGATAGTACTTATGAAGATACAGGAGAATATAAAATTTCTGGATTTACTATTAGAAATTCTGATTTAAAAGCATATCAAGAACAGACAATGACAGAAGTTTTAGAAAAGTCGCTAAATACAGGGGTTATATATGTTGCCGAGCAAGTTGGTCAGAAGTTATTTAGAAAATATTTTGAAGCTTTTGGATTTGGAAAAAGTACAGGTGTCAGACTGAGTGGTGAGGTGAATGGCAATATTTCTTCTCTAGACAAAAAGGGATTTGTCTATACTGCAACAGCATCATTTGGACAGGGAATTACTGTAACACCAATACAGATGGTAACAGCATTTTCTGCAATTGCAAATGGAGGTATTCTGTACAAACCTTATATAGTAAAAGAGGTGCAACACTATGATGGTAAAATTGAAAAAACTGAGCCAATAAAAATTCGTCAAGTTATATCACCAGAGGCATCGGCTATGTTATCTGGTATGCTTGTTTCTGTGGTAAAAAATGGTCATGGTACTAAGGCTGGTGTAAAAGGATATCTAGTAGCTGGAAAAACAGGAACAGCCCAGGTTGCTGGGGATAATGGAAAATATGGTGATAAAACAATTCATTCATTTATTGGTTTTGCTCCAGTAGATAAGCCAGAGTTTGTAATGTTAGTTAAGTTGGATGCCCCTACAGCTGTACGTTTTTCATCTGATTCTGCTGCGCCTTTGTTTGGCGAGATTGCAGATTTTATATTAAAGTATTATCATATACCTCCAACTGAATTATAAATTATGAAAAAAATTATATACAAAATACTACAAGTCTTGTCTAAAGCAATAATATCTAAGTATAAACCAAAGGTTATTGGTGTGACTGGTTCCGTAGGTAAAACAGCAACTAAGGAAGCTATTTATACAGTTTTGAATAATAGTTTTAATGTACGTGCAACTAGAGGTAGTTATAATAATGAAATTGGTCTACCATTGACAATATTGGGAATTGATTCACCAGGTAAAAATGTTGTCAAATGGTTAGCATTGATTTTTACTGGGATTGGGTTGTTGGTGTTTAAGCAAGAATATCCAGAAATTTTGGTTTTAGAGATGGGCGCTGATCATCCAGGTGATATTGACTATCTAACAAAGATAGCACCGTGTTATATTGGTATATTGACATCCATAGCCCCAACTCATTTAGAATATTTTCATACAGTTGAAGAGGTTTTACAAGAAAAGCAGATAATAGTAACACATCTTTCAGAAAATGATTATGCAGTTTTTAATCACGATGATCAGTTGTTATTGAGAGCTTTGCCAGAAAAAGTTAAAGCAAATATTTTAACTTATGGTTTTGATGGTGATAGTGATGTACGAGTTTTTGATGTTAAGCACAAAGTTACCGAAGTTAATGGATTGCCTGTTGTTGAAGGATTGCAGGGCAAATTAAGTTATAATGATTCAACAGTACCATTTCATATTCCAGGTATTCTAGCAGTACATTTTTTATATGCTGTTTTGGCAGCTGTCGCAGTTGGTGTTATTTTTGATATAAATTTAGTAGATATTACAGAGCGTTTGAGTTTATTCCAGACTCCTAATGGTCGTTTAAAATTATTAGAAGGAAAAAAACAAACATGGATTATTGATGATTCTTATAATTCTTCACCTGAAGCAGCTAAAGCTGCGCTAACTGTCTTGAAAGATTTTCCAAAACATAATGGAGCAAAAAGTATTGCTATATTGGGAGATATGCGTGAATTGGGAAATTTTTCAAAACAAGGCCACAGAGAAGTTGGTCATTTATTAGCCGAACTTGGAATTGATTATGTATTTACTTTTGGTACTGAATCTGTGGAAATAGATAATGGCGCAAAAGAGGCAGGAATGCCTCCAGAACGTATTAGACATGTGACTAGTCATGACGAAATAGTTCAAGCAGTTGAGGGCTTGATTACAACTGGTGATGTGATATTGGTTAAAGGTTCACAAAATACAATTCGTTTAGAAAAAGTAGTAAAGAGATTGATGGCTCATCCTGAAAAAGCTAATGAAGTTTTAGTCAGGCAGGGCAGTGATTGGGAATAAAGTAAATTTTATTCAAAAACTCCCTCACAATTTTGTGAGGGAGTTTTTTAGGTAATAAATTAAAAAGCTATTTGATGGGGTTCTTGATTGAGTTTGATGGTGTTGATAATTTTGTTTGTAGTAGTATCTATGACGTATATAGATTGTGCCACTTCACTATTTACAAGTAGTTTTGTGCCGTCTGGAACTACTTCAAGATGGGCAATTTCGTTATCTACAGGGATAGTGTCAACTAGTTTATTAGTTGATAAATCAATAACTGATACAGTTTTACTTTCAGAATTTGCGACATATAATTTTTTACCATCAGGTGATGCGCTTATACCATGAGGTGATTCACCAACTTTGATAGTATTTGTTAATTGGTTATCTTTGGTGCTGATAATGTTTACAGTGTCATCACCACCATTGGTAACATAAATAAATGACCCGTTATTGTTGATGGCAATATGATCAGGACGCAAGCCTGTTTTTATGTTAGTTATAAGTTTTTCAGTGTTTAAATTAATGACAGAGATTGTATCTTCGCCTTTGTTGCTGACATATGCAAATTTTCCATCAGGTGACACTGTTATGTAATTAGATATTTTACCAGTTTTTATAAAATTACTTTTTTCTAAAGTTTTGGTATCTATAATTACTACACCTGATTGAGAAGGGATACTAGCTATTACTTTGTTTTTGTCAGGGGTTATTGCCATATGATGAGAACCTCCGCCTACATCTATTTTCTTAACAATATTACCTTGTTTATCAGTTACGGTAATTATATTAGATCCCAGACTCATCATCTTTTTTATATCCATAGGTTCTCCGTCATCATGATCAGGTTCCATTAACATTTCTTTTGGTCCCATTTTTGATGATGATGTAAAAATATATTTATCTGTTACTGCTATACCATGTGGATTGTTGCCAGCTGGTAGTGAGTTTGTGACAACTTCACCAGTGTTAATATCTATAATTGCTACTTTATTACCTGGTCCCAAAGCTATATAGGCAAGTTCTTGATCAGATGGTCTGGCAGGTACACTACCTTTTGGTGTAGTTGCTCGATTTTCTGCCTGCCATTCATTCATACCATTTGTTAAATTTAGTACATTTGTATAACCTCTATCTACAAGAGCTTGGGCCGCAACAGCACTCATTCCACCAGAGCGACAATAGAGAACAATTTTAGCATTTTTATCAGGTAGAACTTCTACCAATTCATCAATTTCATTATATGGAGCCATAAAATCTGTCTTAGGTATGTGTACTTGTTCAGGAATGTGCACATCTATAAGAGTAAAATCTTTGTTAGGTAACATGTCTTCTAATTCTTGCGAACTTATTTCTTGATAACTTATTTTTTCAGTTTTTGTTACTGAGCCATCATTGGTGTTATTTTGTTGTACTGTCGTATTATTACGTGATAAATACACACCTAATAATACAACGATAGCTACTACAGCTATGATTATCCAGTTTTTTTGTTTGTTCATTTTATATAATATATTTAATAATAAACATTAGATAATATTATACACTACATAGTGTAGTATGTAAAATCTAGAGTAGAGAGTTTATTATTGTTTTAATAAGTTTTGTGTGATTAGTTCTGATGGTTGTTTATGTTAATGAAATAATAAAAATCCCACTTAAAAAAAGTGAGATTTTTATGGTACCGCGTAGGGGAATCGAACCCCTGTTACCAGGATGAGAACCTGGCGTCCTAACCCCTAGACGAACGCGGCTAATCATCTTTTAGAGCTTGTCACTCGCTAGGATTGCCACTGGCAACCGTTTGAGTTATCTTTGACAGAATTTATTTTGGTTTTATGGCTCGGGGATAGGGACTCGAACCCCAATTCTCAGGACCAGAACCTGATGTCCTACCATTAGACGATCCCCGATTATTTCAAGATGTTTGTGGCAAAAAAAATAACGCAAATACGTGTAAATACATATACCATATATAGATTGTGCTGACAAGGTTTATTGTTTGGTAATTTCTGTTATAATACTTTTGTAGTAATAAATAAAAAATGAAAATATTATTTAGTGGTGGCGGAACAGCTGGACCTGTAACTCCTTTGATAGCTGTTGCGCAAGAAATACAATTAGTTAAACCAGATAGTCATTTGTTGTGGATTGGCACTTTTCGAGGACCAGAAAAAACTTTGGTAATGAATAATCAAATCCAGTTTATGCCAATTTTTTCTGGTAAGTTACGTAGATATTTTTCTTGGCGAAATTTTGTAGATCCTTTTTTGATTGTTTTGGGATTTTTTCAGTCTTTGTATATTTTGAAGCGTTTTGATCCTGATGTGGTAGTATCGGCAGGAGCTTTTGTATCTGTGCCTGTGGCTTGGGCTGCTTGGGTTTTGCGTAAACCTGTTATTATTCATCAGTTGGATATTAAGAAAGGCTTAGCCAATACATTGATGACTCCTTGTGCATCCAAGGTGACTGTGAGTTTTCCAGAATTGGTATCAGAATTTCCAGAAAAAAAAGTAGAGCATATAGGAACGCCGATTAGATCGTTATTATTCCAAGGTGATAGAAATAGAGCGTATACAGCTTTGAATCTGGATTCAGAATTACCGACTATATTAGTACTTGGTGGTGGTACAGGATCTCTTTTTATTAATAAATTGACTATATCTAGCTTGCCTGAGTTATTAAATTTTTGCCAAGTTATTCACATAACAGGTTCTGGTAAGGGCGTGCCAGCTATTGCATTAAAAGAAAAAGAAGAACGGTACCATTCTTTTGAATTTGTTGTTGATGAATTGCCTAATATTTTTGCAGCTGCCGATGTTGTGATTTGTCGAGCTGGTATTGGCACGCTGACAGAGTTGGCTGCTTTAGGAAAACCAGCAGTAGTTATTCCTATTCCTGATTCACAACAAGAGAAAAATGTAGAATACTTTAAGCAACATCAGGCTGTGATAGAGTTGCAACAAAAAGATTTATCAGCACAAAGTTTTATAGAAGAAATTAGAGAATTGTTAAACAATCCAGAAGCATTAGTTTTTTTACATAAGCAGATTCAAAAATTATCTTTTCAAAATTCACGAGAAAGAATGCGTGATATAATACTAGAATATGAAAACAGAATTGAACAAAATAGACCTGAATAATATAAATTCAGTATGGTTAATAGGAATTAAGGGAACTGGCATGGCTGCTATTGCCCAGGTTTTTGTACGTTTGGGTAAACAAGTGGCAGGATCTGATGTTGATGAGGATTTTTTTACTAAAGAGATTCTAGATGATTTGCAAATTAGCGTTAATAATTTTTCCGCAGATAATATAACTGATAATATAGATTTGGTGATTTATTCAGTGGCATATCCAGAAGATCATCCAGAATTGGTTGTGGCTCGTAATAAAAATATTCCAACTATTACATTGACTGATGGACATGCTCTTTTAATGAAAAATAAAAAAAGTATTGCCGTAGCTGGAACTCATGGCAAAACCACTACTACGGCAATTCTAGGATATATTATGCAACAGGCCGATTTTGATCCCACAGTTTTAGTAGGCGCTCCTATTCCGCAGTTTAACGGTAGTGCATTAGTTGGGGGTTCAGAGTATTTTGTAATAGAAGCATGTGAGTACAAGCATAAATTTCAGCAGTATTCTCCTATGTCTTTGATTTTGCATAATATAGATTATGATCATCCAGATACTTTTTCTACTATAGAGGAGTATGTAGATGAGTTTATAATGTTGGCGCAGAAAATTCCTAGTTTTGGTTTTATTGCTGCGAATGTTGATGATAGTAATATTCAGAAGGTTCTCAGTCGTGTAAATGTTGAGATTATTCCTTATGGCACAGTCCCTTCTGCTGAGTGGAGAATAGAGCATGATCCTGAAGGTTCTAGCATTAAATCCCAGAATTTTTCTATTTTTCATAGAGGCAATCTTTGGGCAAAAGGTAATACCCAATTACAAGGAAATTTTAATTTAACAAATATTTTAGCTGCTGTTGTGGTTGCGGTTAAATTTAATATTTCCCAAGATATTATTTTGAAATCTATTAAGCGTTTTCGTTCCCCTAAACGTCGTTTTGAATATATAGGAGAAACTGAAAAAGGGGCAATCATTATAGATGATTTTGCTCATCATCCAACAGCTATTCAGGTTACATTGCGTACTATTCGGGATATGTATCCAAATAAAAAAATAACAACAGTTTTTCATCCACATACTTTTTCTCGTACAGCTAGTTTGTTTAATGATTTTGCACAGTCTTTTAGAGATGTAGACAGAGCTATTATTTTGGATATTTATGGTTCAGCTAGAGAGGAGCATGGCGGGACAAGCTCTGAGCAACTTATTGAAGCGATTAACAAATTTTCTAATAATGCTAATTATGCATCATCTCAAGATGAAGCTTATTCATTTTTAGAAAATAATTTAGATGAAGATGATATTTTG
This sequence comes from Patescibacteria group bacterium, assembly GCA_015485655.1. GTDB lineage: Bacteria > Patescibacteriota > Patescibacteriia > S139-126 > S139-133 > S139-133. Next base: position 18,881 of record WFTG01000049.1, read on the forward strand.
GTAACATTGGGAGCGGGTGATGTATGGAAATTAGCTGAGAGATTAAAGAAATAATTTTATGTATTTTTTTCAAAAAGTCAAACTTACTCCAGAGGAAATTGAATTTTTACAAACTACAGACTTTGATATGAATGATATTTCTGATGATAATACTGTAGATCCTGGATTGTTTGTTTTGGCAGTAGGCTTGGATGGTTATGAAATGGGGAATTTAAAAATTACAGAAGACGGTTCTGGATTTGCTCCTATAGATACAACCAAAGCTGTGACTGAGCAGGATGTTGCTATGATGGCCAGTTATATAAAACAGCAGGTTAGGGATACTTATGGAGTGCAGTTGATGTTGAAAGATTAATAATTTTTTTAAAATGAATATAAAATTTTTAGAAAATAAAGTATTGATATTTATAAGCATTATTTTGTCAGTTGTGTTGATTTTGTTGATTTTTGTTATTTTGTTTAGATTTATTGAAAACAAGACAATTGATTCTTTGGAACAGCAATCAGATACTGTCATAGATGAGATTGAGACTAGCGAGGTTGAAGTTATGTCAGATGATTTACTAAAAAAATTAGACCCAAATCCAAATGTTAAACCACACACTTTTTCTCAAGATGTATTACAAAAGCTAGACCCAAATCCAAATGTTAAACCGCACACTTTTTCTCAAGATGTATTACAAAAGCTAGACCCACGTCCGTCGCTATAGTTTGGTCGCATTATACTATTTACAAGTTTTTAGTTATTTATAGGCAAAATACGCCTAACTTGAGTTGACAAAAATGCTTATTTTTGTTATATATAAAATATAATTGTTTTATAAAAGTACATTAAAAAATAAATAAAATAAGGAGTTTAGTCATGAAAAAGATTAAATTATTTGCCGTGCTTTTTGTGTTTTTTGGACTTTTGGGCTGTTATGATGATAATCCTGTTGACCCTGTTGATCCTATTGATCCTGTTAAAAAACCGCCTACTGCTATTGCTGTAGTAAATTTTAATCAAGATTCTCTGAGTAATGATGCCAGTAGCGAGGAAGCGAAAATCATCATTTA
>WFTG01000050.1 GCA_015485655.1 Patescibacteria group bacterium
TAGAGCCCCTCCTCAAAAATCCTGCACTTACAACGCTAAACTAAAGATAATGTCATGTCAATGAAGAAATATAAATAATGTCTACACACATTGGGGATAAATATTTTTTATTGACAAATTAGATAAAAAAATACAAATTTGTGTTGTAGTGTTTAATGGACAAAATGACGTAAACAATATTTCAAACCGTACTAGAAAAACCCCAGATTGTATTAAATATACTCAACATACTCTGTGAAACCATCTCATTTTTTATGCAAATAATACACCCCTCGGAAAAAGGGGTGAAAATATAAACATTATTATTATTGATGATGATAGATATATCAAAGAATACATCTTTTGGCATAAATTTTATAATATGCCGATCTTTATAATGCGAGTACTTGTCTAAAAAAACAGACTTACTATAATAAGGCATTAATATTTTTATATTAATATCTTTCTGAAAAAAATTAACATACTTTTTGGAAAAAAACTGTGCAAAAATACTTTCATTAACAACATGAAAAATATCACTATCACCAGAATTTAATATGTTATTCAAACACTTCTTTATACCATTTACACCATTAAAAAACTTTATCTCTACCTTCTTTTTATTTTTATAAAAATCTCTACCTAATAAATCTGCCAACTCTTTAGCTATCTTAATCTTATCATTAACTAAATTTAATAAATTATCCGGAGATTCTGGAATGATAACTTTTTTACTGTTAAAAAAACCATCACTAACTAAATTTAGATCTTTCAGCTTTGCTATATTGTGATATATATTAGTTCTAGAAATTCCAGTATCTCTAGATATACCCAAGACTGTATTTTCTCCATTTTCAACCAAATAAAGATATATAGACGTAGCTATATGTCCTAGCCCTAATTTTCTTAGAAGCTTATGCTGTGTCATATTTTTTGTATACTTGACAATAAGTTGAAAAAATACTATAATATTACAACCTTTACCAAGTGTATACTATACACAAAAAATAAAAAAGTCAATACTTATACACCCTGATACATATACCACAGTGAAGATAGATGACTTTTTTATTGATGACTTATTTTAAGCAGAAAAATCAACCCCATGCCCTTCAGGCACTATTTCTATCCAAACATTTCCTTGACTCAGCGCAATTTCATTACCATCTAAATCAAAAAATCTTGTTGGCAAATCCTTGTCCTCTTTTTTCCATGTACCAGGTATTAAATTACCATTCATCAAAATATAAGCTTCACCAAAACCTTCTACATCCATAGCAATTCTTAATTTGTCATCCAACACAACTTCTTCTGGCACTCTCTGGATAATAACATTTTTTATCAATATAATATCCCCTGTTTCAGCATCGCGTTGTGGCTCACCAAAACGATAACGAATATAACCTCCAAGCTCAGAATTCCATATATACTCAACATCATAAGTCTTTTTATTTTCATAATCTATAAAAACTCTCTGATTATTATCAGCTACCTCAATATCATCATAATTAACTGGAAAATGACTAATAGATAGATGGTTGTCATTATTCAAACTACGCTCCATCAATGCTTCTTGTAGATTGTTAGAAGTTGTAAAAGTATTATGAGGCGCATTATAGTAATTATCACGCTCAAAATACAATGGCCCATAAGAAGTCATCTCATTTAAATCATTGACATTCAACTCTACAATATCTCCCAAAGCCTCAGGAGATCCACCTACATGAACCAACAATGCGTCATACTCAAGTGCCCAAGGAATAAAATAAGGACGAACTGAACGTACTGGACCAATACGAGTATTTGTGTTATTAACATCAAAAATGGCCATAAAACGAGTTGTCCCACCCTCCACCAAAGTAGAATAAACAATGGATGCTTGTGATAAACCAAATTGTTGATCCCAAGCTTCAAAATGATTATCAATCATCACTGCCACTGGATAACTAGGATTTTCTACAGGCAATACATCAAAAACACCCACATCATCTTGTTTAACAGTTTCCACACTCACCTCTTCTACAACAACCTGATTTTTATACAAATCACTTGGAAATGATTTTATAAGTATAAAAACAATAACAAAAAGGAAAACGATAACAACCAATAGAAAACCTACTAGCAAACGTTGGTAGGTTTTTTGTCCTATTGTTACTGGATCTAAAATTTTCTTAACCATTTTTATTCAAACTTCTGAATTGTAAAGCCATTAGGAGCCTCGTCAGCAAAATTTCTATTTGGACACGCCCCTGAACCATGAATGTCTTGAATTGTTTCAAAATTAAAAACCTGAAAAATCACAAAAGGACGAGTACAACCAAATGATCCACGAGGAAATTTTTGATATCTATAATAATAAGTAGTTGTGTTTTTAGAATCACGAGGATTTGCGGATAGTATACCCTCACTTACTAATTGTGGAATAAATTCTTCTTTATGCCCCTCAGGTTCAACTGTTGTATCCCAACCACCATAATCAGAATCAACAGTATCTGGATATTTTGCATATCTATCAAAATATAATTCCAAAGCTCTATTAATATCTTTGGCATCAGATATTCTTTTTGCATCTCTGGATTTTGCCTGAATATCATCAAAACCAGCAAAAAATATAATAAAAACACAAGCTACTATAACCATAGCAAAACTTTTTTGTAATTTTGATGATCTCTTTTGTGAAAAATTACTCATATCAATTATTTATTACCATTGAGTCGCACCTGAAGTAAAAACTTCATACCAATCATCTGATGAACCACCATCATAAAGCATACTAAAATCATTTTGTTCCAATGATGTGCGAATTTTGTATTCCTGACCATTATCAGAACGATAATTATAACAAGCAGATTCTGGATTATTAGCTGAATTGCCCCCTTTTGGATCTACTGGCAAAGTCACAAGCCACGGAACTAATCCTTCAATCAAGCCCTCAATATCAGAAAAACAAGTAAATTCAGAAATTTGTGGATATTCTCCATACAACTCAAGATGGTAACTTAAAACAGTTTGCATTTGTTTCATGTCAGCAAATCTACGCGCATCACGCTGTTTTTGCCCACGTCTATCTAAAACAAAAACCAAACCAATCGTAATCAAAACTATTATCAAAGCACTAATAATAAAATGATTATTACTACGTCTTTTTTTAAAATACATAATTATTTTAATTATTTATATATAGTATATCACAGGCAAGTACATACAAAAACCCCATTTTATAAAAATATAAAATGGGGTTAATTATATAAATAATACAATTTCTACTCTTTCTTTTCTTCTGATTTATCTACTGAATCACTGTCACTATCTTTTTTCTCCTCTGTTTCTGAACTATCTGCTGATTCTGTATCTTCTGCTACTGCCTCAACTATAGCTTCTTCGACTTTACGAGGCTCAGCAACACTAACAACTAATACAGTTTCATCATTCAAAACCTCAATACCGTCTGGTAATACCAAATCTTTAATCAATACAGCTTTATCAAATGTGTCTAAAATATTTAAATCAACCTTAATCTCATGTACCAAATCACTAGGTAAACATTGTACATGAACTTTATCAACTTGTTTAACCAAAACACCACCCATCTCTTTAACAGCTGGAGCTACTCCCTCAAATACTAATGGTATTTCAGTGGTAATCTTTTCTTTCATGTTAATCTTGTACAAATCTGCATGAATTATATTATCTTTAAGTGGATTAATTTGTACATCTTTGATAAGAATTTTACCAAAATCATTATCACCAATCTTCAAATCAATCAAAGCACTTTCTCCAGCTACAGCAAATATTTTAGCAAAATCAGTAGCCTTAACTTTTAAATGTAAATTTTCTTCATTTTTACCATAAAGCTCCACTGGAATAAATCCAGCAATGCGTAGGCTATCTGCAGAATCTGATGCTTCACGATTTTCTGCAGTTAATAAATAAGTATTTTCTGTCATATTCAGTAAAAATAATAGTAAATATTTTTTAACAAAGTAGTCAAATTCTACCGTAATTTCACTAATATGTCAAGAAGTCGTTCTCTTCTTATTCAAGACAACACTTTGTACTATGCCCAATACAATCAAAACAGACCAAAGCGAACTACCTCCTTGACTAACAAGAGGTAAAGGTATGCCTGTAACAGGAAATAGACTCAGATTCATAGCAATATTCATATATGTTTGAATAGCTAAAAAAGCAGACACACCTATTACAACATAAAATCCAAAAGGCTCATGTGTACATTTTGCCGTGATAATAATACGATACAATAACAAAGTAAATAACAATAACAATATAACGGCACCAACAAAACCAAGCTCTTCGGCAATGACAGAGAAAATAAAATCAGTACGATTTTCAGGTAAAAACCTTAACTGTGATTGCGGACCAAGTCCCAACCCCCTTCCTAAAAATTCACCAGAACCAATAGCTGTCAACGCTTGCTTTATGTTATAACCCTGCCCAAGAGGATCTTTGTCAGGATCCAAAAAAGTAGTCAAACGAGCTTTTTGATATGGAGCCATCACTTGCCAACCTAAAGACATAATTAACAATGCCAATCCTGCCAATATTGCCAACTGTCTACCGCGTATTTTTGTAAAAAATAACATAACCATCCAAATAACTGCTACTATAAAACCAGAACCCAAATCAGGTTGAACAACTAGCAACACTAAATATGGCACAATCAATAATATACTCATAGCAACATAACGCCACTGCGCCATAAAAGGACCATATAAAGAATAAAATTTTGCAAAAAATATAATTATAAAAATTTTTACAAATTCAACCGGTTGAAAACTAACTGGACCAACTACAAACCAACCACGCACACCACGAATCTCTACACCAAATAGCATTACAGCAACCAATAACAAAATACCAATTGCATACACATACCAATGGTAAGATGAGAGATGAATATAGTTTACTGAAGTCATAATTACAAACAACACAACTCCAACTAAAAAAAATACCAATTGCTTATAAAATAAACCCAAGCCATTTCCGGTATTTATTTCCAAACTATATATAATAATTAATCCAAATACAATCAATAACAATGAACTGGCTATTATCAACCAGTCCAATCGTGTTAATATACCTCTGGAAACAAATCTTTTTAACATAGCTACTCACCAAGTTGTTCAAGTGTAAAAGGTAAAATATTATCAGAATCAAATACATTAGTAGATAACTCCACTTTCCAGTTAGTTATCTTTGGTAATGGATAAAACCACCTAACAACATAATCAGCTACTGTATCAGACCTAACATCACGAGCTCTCACCTGTTGCGCTGCCACAATCTCTCTTCCATTATACAACAACACTCTAACATCAACATTGCGATAATTAAAAACTGAATTATTTTCTAAATCAAACCTAACTTCACGAGTTGTTGCTCCAATTTGTTGTGTGGTGATATTCCTAGCCTCTAAACCAATATCAATAAAATTACCACGAGCATCAAACCACTGAATATCCCTAATACGTTTCCAGGCGATACTACCTACATTTACTTTTGGCTGAGCTCCACTTGATATAGCATTAGATAACTGTTTATCTTCTACATTCAAAATCATTAATGTTTTTTTCTCTGCTGGCAATAAATAATCAACAACTGCCTCACTCTGCCAACCTCCAACAGTGAAAGTGATTAACAATTGTTTTACACGATGTTTTTGATTGGGGTTTAAAACCTCTACCAAAATATCATATCTACCATCTCCTCTATCTACTATAACTGGTTGCTCAAATTGTACTGGTCGCGGTTTGTATCTCTGTATATCAAAATTATTAGGAATACTTATTTCCTGTTGCAATCTACCTATTTCATCTTCAGCATAAAAATCTATAATTTGCTTAGTATTATATATAATCAAAATACTAAAAATCAAAAATAACAAAGACAACAATACAGCCTTAATAGTAACACTATGACGTGTAAACCAATAAGCAAACTGTAATTGTTTATCTGTAAACTCTTCAGGCATGGGAATATATTAATATATAGAACTCATATATATTGTATATTATTTTATATAAATATTAAAGATTAAAGTAAATTTTCAATTATGCTATACTAAAAGATAACAAAGTCTTAAATAAAATTATTATGTTTTTAATCACTTATTCTCAAGAAATAATGCATCTTAGTTTTGCGCTTGGTGCGATCCTAATATCATTTTCAATAACCTGGCTTCTCTACTCAATCATATCTATTGTTAAAGATATTAAATCTGTTATTGATAAAACAAAAACAACTTTAGCAGTTGCACAAGATGTAGCTAATACTGCCAAAGAAAAATTATCTACTTTTTCTATTCAATTCAAGGCTCTCTCTAGTGGACTTGGTACAATCCTAGACTGGATTGACAAACGCAAGAAAGATAATTACAGCAGTCAAACAAGAGATGTTAATTCTCAAGAAAATGAAAATAAAGAAACTGAAAAATAATGAGCTTTGTTCACCTTCATGTTCATAGTCACTATTCCCTATTAGACGGCTTATCAAAAATAGACGACATTATTAACAAAGCCGTTGAATACAATATGCCTGCAGTTGCTCTGACAGATCATGGTTCTATGTATGGCGCTATTGAATTCTACCAAAAAGCAAAAAAAGCTGGGATTAAGCCAATTATTGGAATGGAGGCCTATGTAGCACCAAACGGACATCTTAATAAAAATTCAAAAGCAGACTCTATGAGATACCATATGGGTCTGTTAGCACGTAACTCAGAAGGTTATAAAAACCTTGTTAAACTAACTACTGAAGCTCAACTCAACGGCTTTTACTACAAGCCACGCATTGATTGGGAATTACTTAAAAAACATAGCCAAGGACTAATAGGTTTATCAGGTTGTCAAGCTGGTGAAATACCAAAAATAATACTCAGTGGCAACATAGACAAAGCTGAAAAACGCGTCAGAGAATATGCAGAACTTTTTGGCCAAGGCAACTACTACCTAGAAGTGCAATACCACCCTCATCTAGAAAATCAGATCAAAATCAATGAAGGTATATTTGAATTACATCGTAGAACTGGTATTCCTGTTGTTGCAACAAATGACTCACACTACATCAATAAAGAAGATGCGGAAGCACATGACATATTGATATGTATCCAAACTAAAAAAAAGAAAAACGACGAAGATAGACTAAATTTCTTAGATACTAATCTATCTTTTCGCTCTCCAGATGAAATGAAACAAGCCTTCATAGACCACCCTGAAGTCATCACAAACACCTTGGAAATAGCTGAAAAATGCAACCTAGAGCTTACTTTAGGAGAAACTAAACTGCCTTTATTTAAAGTTCCAGACGGAACAACAGATGATGAGTACCTAAGACATCTTTGTGAAAAAAATATTCCTATATTATACCCAAAAGAACCACCAGAACTACGTGAACGTCTAGATTATGAACTGTCCATCATTGCTAAGACAGGTTATGCATCTTATTTTTTAATTGTTCAGGATTTTGTTAATTGGGCAAAAAACAATAACATCATCGTAGGACCAGGACGTGGCAGTGCTGCAGGATCTATTGTTGCCTACCTTACACGTATAACAAATATTGATCCTTTGCATTATAAATTAATCTTTGAACGATTTCTAAATCCAGAACGCGTATCTATGCCTGATATTGATCTTGATTTTGCTGATTCAAGACGTGATGAAGTATTGGAATATGTTAGCGAAAAATATGGACACGACCATGTAGCCCAAATTATTACATTTGGAACTATGGCAGCACGAGTAGTAGTACGAGATGTTGGTAGAGTACTAGGAGCTTCATATGCTCTATGTGATCGCATAGCCAAACTAATCCCTATGTTTGCAACACTAGATAGTGCTCTGGCAGATGTTCCAGAATTAAAACAAATGTACGATGAGGATGATTTAGCCAAAAATATAATTGATATTGCTCATAAATTAGAAGGTGGTGTACGTCATACATCTGTTCATGCCTGCGGAGTTGTAATCACCAAAGATCCTCTAACAGAATACTTGCCACTGCAACATCCATCAGGAGATACAGAAACAATAATCACACAATACTCTGGGCACCCTGTAGAAGATTTAGGACTCTTGAAAATGGATTTTTTGGGCTTGAAAAATCTTACAATCATTGAGCGTACTTTAGAAATCATAGAAAAAGTATACGGAGATATTATAAACATTGAAACAATTCCCCTGGATGACAAAAAAACTTTTGAACTACTGCAACGAGGTGAATCAACTGGCGTGTTCCAAATGGAATCATCTGGTGTAAAACGCTACTTAAAAATGCTAAAACCAACTGAACTAGAAGACTTAATTGCTATGGTGGCTCTATATCGTCCTGGACCTATGGAATTTATCCCTGACTATATTGATGGCAAACATGGCAGAAAAAAAATAACATATCTAGACAAACGCCTAGAACCTATTTTGAAAAATACATACGGAATTGCTGTGTATCAAGAGCAAATCATGCAAATTGCCAGAGAACTGGCAGGCTTTAGCTATGGCGAGGCTGATGTTCTAAGAAAAGCAGTAGGTAAAAAAATAAAAAAACTCCTTGATGAACAATCAGATAAAATGATTGATGGCATGATAAAAAACGGACTAGATAAAAATACTGCCAAACGTATTTGGGAATTTATTTTGCCATTTGCACGTTATGGTTTCAACAGATCTCATGCTGCCTGCTATGCTTTAATTGCTTACCAGACCGCGTTCCTAAAAGCTAACTATCCCGTTGCTTTTATGGCAGCTCTACTCACAGCAGACCAAGAAAATTCTGACAGAGTTGCTATAGAAATAACAGAATGCCGCACTATGGGCATAGAAGTTTTACCACCTGATATCAATGAAAGTTTTTCAGACTTTGCAGTAATAAAAGAAACTATCCATTCTGACAAACCACGTATTCGCTTTGGTTTTAGAGCTATAAAAAATCTAGGCAGTGGCATCATAGCTGGCATTCGTGAAGAATTAAAAAATAATGGACCATTTGAATCACTAGCAGACTTTCTATTCCGTGTTCAAAACAAAGATATGAATAAAAAATCCCTAGAAAGTCTTATTAAATCAGGTGCGCTGAGATCGCTAGGAAATCAAGGAGAAATGCTAGAAAACTTGGACAATTTACTCAGCTACAACAGAATTGCAAGACAAGAAGCATCCAATGGACAAACCAATCTTTTTGGAATGATGGAAAATAAACTACCCCCTCTCACCTTAAAACCTTATCAAGACATTTCAAGAGAAGATAAACTAAATTGGGAAAAACAATATCTTGGACTATATATAACAGATCATCCTATGAATGCATTTTTAGGATACCTAAAAGACATCTCTTTTACTGAATGCCAAGACCTAAAAAACCACGTTGATCAATATGTACGTGTAGCTGGAGTTGTAACAAAACTACAACGCATTCAAACAAAAAAGGGCGACCCTATGTTATTTGTCACCCTAGAGGATCATACAGGAGTTATAGAAATTTTAATATTCCCAAAACTACTAGTTACTACCCAACATATTTGGATAGAAGGTACTATAGTATCCATAGAAGGACGAGTATCTGATAAAGATGGTGAAATAAAAATGCTAGCTGAAAATGTTAATGCTATTAATTTAGATAAAATAAAAAATATAGCCACAAAAAAAATTAAAGAAACCACACAATCTGAATTTATTATTGAACATAAGGAAGATAAAATTATACTACATCTTCCCCATCAACCAAAACTTGACTTATTAGATAGATTAAAAAATTTATTCCAGAAAAATCCCGGTCAACACACAGTGCACTTACATATCAGACGCCAAAACAAAACACAAAAAATTGCCACACAATACTCTATTAGTTATAATGAGTATATAGAAGATCAAATAAAATTATTATTATTTGAACACATTTCTTAAACACTAATAAATAACAATATGGCGCGACCAAAAACAACAAAACGGCGTTCGCCAAAAAAACAAGATCGCATATCAACTTTTCACCAAAAAATGACCATAGGCTTTTTGGTAGTTAGTTCTATACTAGTATTGTTAATTTTTTATTTTACAATCGCAGAAGTAAAAATAAAAATAAAACCAGAAGCATCTGAATTAAATAGCACTTTTACTGTTGAGCTACTCCCAGATGTAAAAACCACGCTTGCTGGAACAAATATCGTACCGTCAGTTATTGAAACAGGATTTGAAGAAAGGTCAGAAACCATATCTATTGAAGGTGGTACACCAGTGCCAGATGTAGCAACTGGTGAAGTAACTATTATAAATAACTACAGCAAAAATCAACCACTAGTAAAAACAACTCGTCTTTTATCACCAGATGGAAAATTATTCAGAATTAATAAAACCATAACTGTGCCAGCTGGTGGTCAAATTACTGTAGAAGCTTATGCTGATAAACCAGGAAAAGAATTTGAGATAGCTCCTACTAGATTTACTATACCGGGTCTTTGGGAAGGTTTACAAAAAGACATTTATGCAGAGAGTATTGCCCCATTCACTGGAGGTGAAAGACTGGAAAAAACTATTACTCAAGATTTGATTGATCAATCCGCAAAAGACCTAGCACAAAAAGTAACTAAAACACTAGAACAAACAACAAACCAACAAGATAATATAAAAATCACAATTGTTGATAAAGATAATATTACATGGACGAGTGATGCTCAACCTGGAGACATTGTTGAATCATTTACTGTAACTGTGAAAATTCCAGTCACAACTATCACCTTTGCCTTAAAAGATTTAGAAAGTGTTGCTGTAAATAATCTAGTTACACAAACTCCTCCCTATCAACAATTTCTATCAGCAGATTTGACAACTCTACAATACAAACTAAAATCAGTAGATATCAATGACAAGAGTGCTACGCTAGAAGTATCACTACAAGGCAAAAGTGCTAGTCGTCTTAAAAAAGAAGATTTAGATATAAAAGAATTAAAAGGTAAAACATACCAAGAATTAATCTCCTATTTAGAAAATATTCCAGGCATATCAGATGTTTCAGTAACCTTTACACCATCCTGGTTAAAACAGGTACCTTCTCTACAAGATCATGTTTATATAGAAATTGTAGACTAATATAATACCAAAAAGAAAAGCCCGTTATTATTTAACGGGCTTTTTGGAAAATGACTTAAATCACACGAAAATTGCGGAAGTTTGGATAGAATTAATTATTTTCACAACATCTTCTACCAGAAGACCATTGCGCACCAAATCTCCATGACGAGCAAAGACATAATAAGTGTTCTTATTGTCTCTATTAAAATGAAAAATCTTTTCTTTGAGATCAAGCTTCTCATGCATCTGTTGAACTAAATACTGACATGACTCATGAGACAGCGCACCAACAAGATCAAAATAATCTAGACCACGCCATAGCTGAGCTTTGGTTACTTGAAAATTCATAATAATTCCTCCTATTTAGTTAATATTTCAATGAACGACCGTATTATAAAAACATATCAGTAATATAAAGTCAATATTCTACTTGACTTAGCTATTCAAAATAGTATAATTGCCTTACTAGACTATAGTTGATATAAAAACTCTTTATAAGGGACAAAAAGCCCTAGACTGAAAGCTTTTTGAAAGATAAGTTATATTCCAACCACCAACTAGTGTTCTTAACAAGATATTAAGAACAAAATAAAATATAATCAATCTTTAGAGTGCCTTGTGTATGCAAGGAATTTGGGTGGAACCGCCGCAATTTATGTGGTCCCAAAAAGCTTTTGCTTTTTTGGGATTTTTTTATATAAAACATTTTTAATAACAATCATATGTCAAAACCAAATCTAAACCAACTAACAGAGTTAGAAAAACTACGCCATTCCACTGCCCATCTACTAGCTGCAGCCGTACTAGAGCTATGGCCAGATACCAAAATAACTATCGGACCACCTGTTGATAATGGATTTTATTATGATTTTGAATTCAAAGAAGCAATATCAGATTCAGATTTACCAAAGATAGAAAAGAGAATGAAAAAAATAGTAACTGAATGGAAATCATTTGAAAGACGAGAAGCAACCGCAGAAGAAGCAAAAGAATTTTTCAAAAATAATCCTTATAAAATTGAATTAATAGAAGAATTCTCCACTAGCAATGAGCCAATAACATTATATACATCTGGAAACTTTACCGATCTCTGTCGTGGTGGACATGTTGATGAACCAAATAAAAAACTTAAATATTTTAAACTACTCAGCCTAGCAGGAGCGTATTGGCGAGGAGATGAAAATAATCCTATGCTCACACGTATTTATGGCACAGCATTTGATAGCCAAGAAGATCTAGATGAATATTTAGAAATGTTAGAAGAGGCAAAAAAACGCGATCACAAAAAACTTGGCAAAGAACTTGGGCTTTTTACTTTTTCTGATTTAGTTGGTTCTGGACTACCTCTTTTTACACCCAAAGGAACGATAATCAGAGATGAGTTAGAAAATTTTGTAGCTAAATTAAATAAAGAACACAACTACGAAAAAGTCTGGATACCTCACATAACAAAAACAGATTTATATAAAACATCAGGGCATTGGGATAAATTTTCAGATGACTTATTTCATGTCAAAGGCGCCAATGATGAATTTGCAATAAAACCAATGAACTGTCCTCATCACACCCAAATCTTTGCTTCAGAAGCTAGAAGTTACAAAGATCTACCTGTTAGATTTCACGAAACAACAACAGTATACCGTGATGAAAAATCAGGACAATTAGGAGGTCTCACCCGTGTACGTTGTATAACACAAGATGATGGACATACTTTCTTAATGCCTAGTCAAATAGAAACTGAATTTGATACACTGTTGACAATTCAGAAAAAAGTTCTCTCAGCAGTAGGTCTTGATGATTATTGGATTAGCTTATCTTTGCGCGATCCTAATAACAAAGATAAATATTTAGGTGATGATGAAGTGTGGGAAAAAGCTCAAACAACAATGGAGCAAATTCTTAAAAACAAAAATATTCCCTACAAAGCTATTGAGGGTGAAGCAGCTTTTTATGGTCCAAAAATGGACTTGATGGCAAAAGACAGTATCGGCAGAGAATGGCAACTTTCTACTATACAACTTGACTTTAATATGCCTAAGAGATTTAAACTAGAATACACAGCCGAAGACGGCACCAAACAAACCCCAGTTATGATTCATCGCGCATTTATGGGATCGACTGAAAGATTTATGGGTGTTATAATTGAACATTTTGCTGGCGCGTTTCCTGTATGGCTTTCTCCTGTGCAAATACAAATCATTTCAGTTGGCAGTGATCATAGAGAATTTTGTAACAATTTAGCACAAGAGTTTAAAAATGAAAATATCAGAGCTTTTGTAGATAACACAGATGAAACAGTTGGTAAAAAAATAAGAAATTCAGCTGGTCAAAAAATTCCTTATGTTTTAGTTATTGGAGATCGAGAGATGAATTCAGATAATCTATCTGTAAGAGTTCGTGGCCAAGAAGAATTATTAGAAATTTCTAAACAAGATTTTATAAAAAAGATCAAAACTCAAATTAGAGATAAAGCACTTGATTTATAAAATAAATACAATAAACAAACAAAAATACCCTAAAATATAATTTTATAGCCAAAAACTATAAATTCTATCCACTTTATATTACAAATACACCATAAAACATGTCCAAACAACTAACTTATTATCTATATGTACTAGGCTGTCAAATGAACAAATCAGATTCTGAACGCCTAGAAGCAATACTACAATCTTGTGGATATATTAAAACAGACAACCCAGATATAGCTGATTTTCTAGGAGTTGTTTCTTGTGCTGTAAAACAAGCCGCTATGGACAGAATCTATGCCCAAGGACACAAATGGAATTTAGTCAAAGAAAAACGACCTCTTATTACCATGCTTACAGGTTGCGTATTAAAACATGACAAAGAAAAACTCAAATACAAGTTTGACATCTTGCTAGATATGAAAGATATTCAGAAATTACCAGAACTACTCAAACAACGGAACATACAACTTGGCGACTTTACACCAACAACATCATATCTATCAATACAGCCAAAATACGAATCTGAATACAAAGCTTATGTCCCTATCATGACAGGTTGTAATAAATTCTGTACTTTTTGCGCTGTTCCCTACACCCGTGGTCCAGAAATATCTAGACCAAGTGAAGAAATATTTACAGAAATAAAACATCTACTAGCGCATGGTTATAAAGAAATTACCCTACTGGGACAAAATGTTAATTCATATGGAAACGATAGACGAATAGAAAAATCAATGAGCTTTGCCAAAGGCATCAAAGAAAAATCATCATCCGGAGGAGAATTAACATTTCCTGAATTGTTACACGAAATAAACTCTTGGGATGGAGATTTTTGGATACGCTTTGTATCTAGTCATCCCTATGACATGTCTGATGAACTAATAAACGTGCTGTCAGAACGTAATCACCTAACTGAATATTTTCATTTAGCAGTACAAAGTGGTTCTGATAAAATTTTAAAAAGAATGAACAGACATCACACCACAGAACACTTTCTCAAAAGACTAAAACAAATTAGAGAAAAAATACCTAATATTTCTATATCCACTGACATTATTGTTGGCTTCCCTGGTGAAACTGAAGCAGATTTCCAAAAAACTATAGACCTAATGAATCAAGCGAAATTTGATATGGCTTATATTTCACAATACTCTCCTCGTCCAGGCACTGGAGCAGCTAGAGCTTATAAAGATGATGTCAGCAAGTCAGAAAAAAAATCTCGCGACCAAAAGGCAAATGAGATACTGAAAAAAACAGCAACAGAATATAATAAAAAATTTATTGGTCAGCAATCACGAGTACTCATAGATGCTTATAAAAATGGCAATTTAATAGGAAAAAATAGACAATATAAAACTGTTAAAATAAAATCAGAAAACAAAAAATTGATTGGAGAATTTGTAGACGTTAAGATAACCAAAGCTGCAGCCTGGGGATTGAACGGTGAGCTACAATAATACAAAAATTTTGATTCAATGTCTGAAAAACAAAAAATAATTATAATATTAGGACCTACTGCATCTGGCAAGACTGCATTATCTATTGATATAGCTAGAAAATACAACAACTACATTATTTCAGCTGATTCTCGCCAAATATACACTGATATGAATATTGGCACTGCCAAACCAAAAGGTATTCACCAGAGTATCAATACAGGCATTCAGGACTTAGATAATGCTTATTATATAGACAATATTCCTCATTTTCTCATAGATTTTATTACGCCAGATACAAAATACTCGCTATCTGATTGGCAACAACAAACCAAAACGCTATTAGACTCAGAAAACTTAAAAGATAAATTCTCTACACCAATGATTGTCGGTGGAACTGGTTTGTACATCAATAGTATCACTGATGAATACTCTATTCCTTCAGGAAAAACAGATGAAGCACTGAGATTGTTTTTAGATAACAAATCTCTTGAAGAATTACAACAAGACTTACTAAAACAGTGCCCACAAACTTATAAAATCATAGACAAAAACAACAAAAGACGTGTAGTGCGCGCTCTAGAATACGTAATGACAAATAAACAACCTTTTATAGGAGTCAAAAATAAAACTAATTCAAAATATGATATTTTACAAATCGGAATACAGGTAGATAGAGAAATTTTATACCAAAACATAAACAAGCGCGTTGACAAAATGATATCTGATGGCTTGATTGATGAGGTAAAAAATTTAATTACAAAATATCCGCCTACTCTACCATCTTTATCTGGCATTGGATATACAGAAATAATATCTTACCTACACAATGAAATAACGCTTGATACAGCTATTGAAAAAATCAAACAACACTCTAGAAATTATGCTAAACGCCAAATGACTTGGTTCAAACGCAATAACAGAATAAAATGGATAGAAAATTTGGGTGATGCCATAAATTTGACAGATAAATTCTTAGCAAGATAAAAAAATATTATAAAATTAAAACCCCTTTCTAAATTAAGGAAGGGGTTGGGAATAATGTCAAATATAAAACTAATTTATTTACTAGCAATTTTCTCAAAAGCCCGTAAAACTTCCAAAGGTAGGGCAAAAATTACAGTATTAGACTGATCAGAACTAAGATCATTAAGAGTATTTAGAGTACGAAGATGCAGAGCTCCGGTTTGGCTATGAAGCATCTCAGCTGCTGTTGCTAAATTACTAGCAGCTTCAACTTCTCCAGATGATTTAATAACCACAGCCCGTCTCTCACGCTCTGCTTCAGCTTGTTTTGCTATCACACGTTGCATATCATCAGGCAAAATAACATCTTTAAGCTCTACAGTCTCAACACTAACTCCCCATGGATCTGTTGCCTTATCAACAATCTCTTTAATTCTACCAGCTGCAGCATCACGATTTGCAAGTAATTCATCCAATTCCATTTCACCACATACATTACGCATAGTAGTTTGTGCAAGTTGCGAAACTGCAAAACGAAAATTCTCTACTTCCAATACTGCCTTAGCCGCATTAGAAACTTTATAATAGATAACTGCATTAATCTTGGCAGAAACATTATCCTTGGTAATAGCCTCTTGAAAAGGAACGTCTACAGCTTTTACACGAATATCAACACGAGACATATTTTGGATAACAGGAAAAACAAGTCTCCAACCCGGCTCAACCGTTTTTATATATTTACCTAGTTGAAATTTTACTCCTCTTTGATATTGATTCACCTGACGAATGCTAATCAATATGATAAAAAAAACTATTCCTAATATTGTTTGCAACATATATTTTTTGTTAATAATATTGCGTATGTATACATACTAAATTTGATACAAAAAAACTAACCTTCAAAATCAATCCATTCATTATTTTTTGTAAAATTCTTATAATACTGACTAGCCTGAGGCTTAGTAGCTCCATAATACTTACTATTTAACTCATCTTTGCCATATGGAACATCAGCAGGACTTGTAAGTGGACTAAATGAAATTTGCGCAATTGGCATTTTGTAATATAACTTCACTGGTAAATTAGCAATATTATGAAGTTCTAATGTAATTTTAAGTTTATTACCTGGATCAATATAACCAGCTGTTGCATGAACAATAATTCCCACTCTACCCAACGAACTTTTACCTTCTAGTCTTCCAACCATAGCATCACTAACTCCAACAATTTCATAAGTCATACCCAGAGCAAACTCACCCGGATGTAATACAAATGGTTTATCTTTTGAAATTTCTACTTCTTTCACCATATCATCCATGGGTTCTTTAACATCAATACAAGTATGATTATGGTTCATAAATACCAAAAAATCTTTACCTAAATGCAAATCTACAGATGCAGGCTGAATGCTATTAGGAAATAAAGGATCTACCACCACACTGCCATCATCTAGGGCTTTTTTTATATCACGATCTGATAAAATCATAAATTTATAATACTTAATAATCTAATTATTCAACTTATTACGCAATAATTCTTCAACCTGTACTGGATCTGCTTTGCCTTTTGCCTCTTTCATTACCATTCCTAATAAAAATTTTAATACCGGCTCCTTGCCTGCTTTGTACTCTGCTACCTGCACAGCATTATTTACAATAACAGCATCAACCCATTTTTCCATATCATCATCAGTACTAGATTGTCCCAAATCCTCTGCCTCCATAATATCACTTGGATCACCACCTGTTGCAAACATTTTTTCCAAAATAATCTGTGCTGATGTTGAATTAACTTTTTTAGTAAAAATCAAAGTCAAAAATTCAGCAAAATTTTCAGCACTAATTGGCATATCAGAAAAACGCAAACCTTTATCATTGATGAGTTTCAAGGCTTTTGACAAAACCCAGCCAGAAACTAGTTTGCAAAGCTTTGATTTATTATTTTCCCAAATTTCTTCAGCTGTTCCTTCTACAACATCTTGTGACTCTAACCAAGCACGCAACTCTGATATAACCTTTTCAATATAATCCGCCATATCCTTATCTTGAGCAATATACAACACATCTTCTAATTTGAACGCGTATTCATCAATCAAACGCGCCCTGCGAGACTGAGGTAACTCTGGTAAAGAATTTTTTATATTATCTACAAACGATTGCTCTAATACAAGCGGTGGTATATCAGGTTCAGGAAAATATCTATAATCACTAGAACCTTCCTTGGTTCTCTGTTCTATAGTTTTATTACTATTTTCATCCCAACCACGCGTTGTTTCTTGAGTTGGTGGATTTCCTTGTTCCCACAACTCTGTTTGTCTTTTTTGTTCAAAAACAAGGGCTCGCTCAACTGAACGAAATGAATTTAAATTTTTTATTTCTGTTTTTGGATATAATTTATCCTCACCAATTGGACGAAGAGAAATATTAGCATCACAACGCAGTTGGCCCTTTTCCATATCAGCATCAGACACACCTATTGCTCTCATAATCAAACGAACTTCTTGCAAAAAATATTTCGCAGCTATTGGACTTGGTATATCTGGTTTAGAAACTATCTCCATCAATGGAGCGCCACTACGATTATAATCAATCAATGAATAATCTTTTTCATGTATGTTTTTTGCTGCATCTTCTTCCAAATGCAAACGCTCTATACCTACAGATATAACTTCTCCGCCTACAAAAAATTCTAAACTACCCTCTGAAGCCAAGGGCTGATCAAATTGTGAAATCTGATAGCCTTTAGGCAAATCTGGATAATAATAACTTTTCCGATCAAATTTTGAAAAAAGATTAACCTGCAATCCCAAAGCCAACGAAGCTCTTACTCCTAATTCAACTGCATGTCTATTTAACACTGGTAAAATTCCTGGATGTCCTAAAGAAATCGGTGAAATAGCCACATTTGGTTTATCTGGGTTAAACATATTTGCATCTGAGCAAAACATTTTTGATTTTGTTTTTGGCTGAACGTGTATCTCCAAGCCAATAATAGTTTCTAAATTCATAAGATAATTGTACCTTATTTTTAGCCAAAAAAAAAGATTTGACTTTATATCAAAAATATACCGTAATCAACAAAAAAGGGATTAGCAAAACCAATCCCTTATAATTCTATATTAATAGCTGAATTTTTTTATGAATTTCTTCAGGTGATAATAATTTATTATTATCTGTACATTGAACTCTTGCCCATTCTGGTTGATTACTAGCCACCAACTCATAGGCGGAATAAGCATTGGTTAAATGATGCTTATTTTCATGTCCATCAGATTGACCATCTATATAACTTTTATTATCGCGAGTTGCAATCAAATTTAATGCCATATCTACAGGAACATCAAGCCAAAATACTTTATCAGCTCTAGGAATCTGAAATACATTATATTCCAACTCCTCTAACCAAGTAAGCATTTCTAAACGATCTTTATCACTACTTAATTTACCTAATTGATGCCCCATATTAGCTGTTGCATAACGATCCAAAACAATCCAATAACCTTGATTCAACCAATCTTGCAGTTGTTGTTTCGCCTCCCAACGATCAGCTGCATATAGCACTGAAGCTAATTTAGGATGAATATCATCTGCTTTGCCAAATTTATTATTCAAATAATCATCAACTAAATTACCAAAAAAAGGCGTACTATGACGAGGAAATTTTAATGTTTTTACATTTTTTCCTTGACTCTTTAACCAATTAACAAACATATTAAATTGTGTTGTCTTGCCAGATCCATCTATACCTTCGAAAACATATATACCATTTTGTTGTAAATGTACAGTCATTATTTTCTCCTTTTATTACTAATAATTTCGTTTATATTTTACAAAAGAAAATCCATCATAATCCTCTCTGCGCACTTCTTCCCATTGCTCCCAATTAATCTTTGGAAAGTAAGTATCACCCTCTGGTTCTTGATGTATATGAGTTATTTCTAAAATATCTGCTCTAGACAACATTGATTCATATAATGAACTACCTCCTATAATATAAACATTTCCTGAATCTGGAATTTCACTAATGTCCGAAATCTTCACCACGTCATCTAATGCCTTATAATCCTTTTGGCGTGTAATAACTATATTTTTTCTATTTGGCAAAGGCTTGCCTAGACGCGAAATAATAGACTCGTAAGTCTTACGACCCATCACAACGGTGTGCCCTGTTGTTAATTTTTTAAAATGTTTTAAATCCTCTGGTATATACCAAGGCAAATCATTATCTTTGCCAATTACATTATTATCAGCTACAGCTGCTATTAAAATAATACTCATAAACTTATTTATACCGCAATATCAAATTTAATCCTTGGATGACTTTCATAATTTATGACTTCAGTATCTTGATATTGCCAATCAAAAATAGATGTAAACTTATTTGTTTGAATAGTTGGCAATTTATATTTATTCACATCTCTACCTAACTGCTCAATAGCACCTGTTTTATGATTTTCATAAATATGCACATCAGCCAAAAATCCAACTAATTTTCCTTCTTTCAAGCCAGACTCTTTAGCTAATAAATGCAATAATAAAGCATAACTAGCAATATTAAATGGCAACCCCAGCATAGTATCTACTGAACGTTGGTTCCACAACAGATTCAACTTACCATCTATGACTGTAACTTGAAAACCATAATGACATGGAGGCAATGCCATTTCATCCAACATACAAGGATTCCAAGCTGACACAATCATACGACGATCATTTGGATTTTTCTTTAGTGTATCTACTACATTTTTTAACTGATCTATACCTTTGCCAGTATAATCCGAGTCATAATTGTCATATTTAGCATTGAAATGTCGCCATTGAAAACCATATATAGCCCCAAGGTCACGCTCTGACATCATCTTTTTCTTAGTTTCTTCATCATGTGCATAAGGTACTTTTTTCGGATTTGCCCATTCATCCCATATATGATTATTGTTATCTATCAGCCATTGTTTATCTGTTATACCCTTGATAAAAAACTCAAGCTCAGAAGCAACCAAACGAAATGGCACCTTTTTTGTTGTAAGTAGTGGAAAGCCATTTGACATATCATGTTCAAAAATAGCGCCAGCGATGGCATAAGTATCTATACCTGTACGATTTGATTTAAGAGAGCCTTGATCTAATACTTTTTGCACAATACCTAAATACGCTTTCATATAATGATATATTAATTATTTATCAGTAGAGCCATACCCACCACGGCTTTCCTCCTTTAGATTGTCATCCACCTCTTCCCACTCTGCTATATCAACACGAACAAAAACACCCTGACCTAGACGATCACCGCGTTTCACCTCTATAGGATTATCAGTTGGATTGTAGACCAACAACATAGCCTCATCCTCTGGACCATGGTAATCCTGATCTAATACTCCTATACCATGCGGTACAATCAACCCAGTTTTCTTTACCATCGAAGATCTAGACATAACTGCCAACATATATCCTTCAGGCACTTCAACAATAACATTAACAGGCAAAATCATTGGAGAATTTGGTCGTACTACCCGATCTTCCCTAACAACCAAATCAAATCCACAAGCTCCAGCTGTTTCATATTTAGGTAGTGGCAATGTCTTATCTATTCTTTTTATTCTTACTTTCATAAAATTTTACGTACTTGGTTATACAAATTATTTATATCTCCATCATTTATTATTGTAATATCAGCTAAGGCCTGCACCTCACGAATTCTCATACCAACATCACCTTTTACATTTTCCTTTTCTTCCTGCTTTCTAAACTTTGCCAAAGTTACTTTGTCGGCTGCTTTACCTCTTTTCAATATTCTTTCATAACGAGTTTCTATAGGAGCGTCTATGTTAATTAACTTAAAATAGCTAAAACGCTTTTTTATTATATCAACTTCATCAGGATGACGAAATGATGTTATAATTACTCCTTTGACATCAAGGCCTTTTTTCTCGCTATCATCTGGATAGAGGCGAGTTATTTTTTCAATCATTTTCACAGCCATCACTCCATTACCAAACTTAGCCCGTAATGAATCAGCAACCTCTCTCCAGTTATCACGGTTTTGTTCTAAACCCATCTTACTAGTCTCATCTCTTACAATATCTGATAATGACAAATGTTCAAACCCCAACTTCTGCATCAAAAATTCAGCAACAGTGTCTTTACCCGCTCCTTGAGTACCTGTTATGCCAATAATTTGTAAATCAATAAAATCCTTCATGCTCATCAAATTTTTTATACTGCCTACGATAATGTGAATTTACATTTGGTACACTAATCCATCGCCAAATCAATGAAATAAAATAACCATAAAGAAGCACAGATAATATGTATAAAGGCATCATAACAGCTATCCCAGGATATTCCTGTGCGATACAATAACCCATTGAAGCGCATGTAATATTAAAAATCCACACAGCTGGTGCAAAAATAGTGTCTATAATATAACTAGTCCAAGGATTAACAAATTTACCAGATAATAATAACTTTCCTATAGAAAAAAACGGCCATAAAACCAAAGACATAATAACTATACTTTTCACAAAAAACCACAATGTATTTTTACTCTGATATGACATATTATCACACTAATCTATGTACATCTACTATATCAAATAGAGACAATAAATACAAAAACCCCGCCTAAACAAGGCGGGGTTTATAACATATATAATCTAAGCAAGTTTTACCTTAATTCCTGGTCCCATAGTTGTTGCTATAGTTGCAGAAATCAAATAAGTTCCCTTAGCACCTTCTGGTTTAGCAGCTCTAATCGCATCCAATAAAAATTCTATATTCTGTTTCAATTGATCTTTAGTCATACTAACTTTTCCAACAGCCATATGTATATTTGCTGTTGAGTCATTTTTGAAAGCAGATTTTCCTTTTGATAAATCCTCTATAGCCTTTACTACATCTGTAGTTACAGTTTCAGCTTTTGGAGAAGGCATAAGACCACGTGGTCCAAGAACACGAGCAACTTGCGCTAAATGCTTCATCATATCAGGAGTAGCTAGCGCAACATCAAAATCAACTTTTCCAGAAGATTTTATCTCTTTTACTAACTCCTCACCACCAACCAACACAGCGCCTGCCTCTTTAGCTTTTTTCTGATCTGCCTCACTAGATGCAAATACAGCAATACGCTTTGTCTTACCAAAACTATTTGGCAATGTAATAGTTCCTCTAACCTGTTGATCACCTTTCTTAGGATCAATTCCTAGTTTTACATGCAATTCAACTGTAGAATCAAACTTAGTTATTGATGTGCTTGGTAATAAATCAAGAGCTTCATCTAAAGTATAGACTTTATCAGCTTCTAATTTTTCACAAGCTTTTTTATATTTTTTTCCTTTAAACATAAGATTATTTTTTATGTGGTCAAGCGACAATAAAATGTCTCCCACTTGATTAAACTAACTTATAAATATTTAAGCATCTTCAGTTTTTTTTATTTTTTTCTTACGATCACGCTTAATTGTTGTCCAATGATATAGATATAATGGAATACCAACAATAATCATAGAAATAGCTGTTGATGCTTGACTTTGTCTTTGGCGAGTCTGCCAATTATTTTGATTATTTTTAACATTTTCTTGCCACCAGCTATAATCTTCAAACCACTGATCAATTTGTTGTTTCTGCGTAGTTGTTAATTCACAATCATCACCACACTCTTTCAAAGCTCTAATAAAATCACTATCTTTCTCAATCATCAAAGGTGTAGGTGGTCTGTCTATATAATTACTACGATCAGCCTCTGTAAATATCCAAGTTTTCAAAGCTAAATTAACTAGCATGGTTGCACCAATAACTGTGATTGTTAAACCTACCAAGGCAAACAAATACAAATATACGGTCCTGACCCAAGAAACTTCTGACATATAGTTATGATTAATTGTTAAGATTATAATTATTCAACTCTTAACCCCATTTGTCTTGCAGTTCCTTCAATAATCTTCATAGCGCCTTCAATATCTGCAGCATTCAAATCAGGCATCTTAATTTCTGCAATTTCTTTTATCTGTGCTTTGGTTACTTTTCCAACTTTGGTTTTCAAAGGACTGCCTGAACCCTTCTTCACTCCAGCTGCTTTTTTCAAAAGATCTGAAGCTGGTGGTGTTTTTAATTTAAAATCAAAGGTACGATCTTCATAAACAGAGATCTCTACAGGGATAATATTTCCCCTTTTATCTTTGGTAGCATCATTAAACTTTGTACAAAATTCCTGAATATTCAATCCGTGTTGACCAAGTGCTGGACCAACTGGTGGTGCTGGATTTGCTTGACCAGCCGGAATCTGTAGTTTAATAATTGTTTGTACTGTTTTTGCCATATACAATTATTCAATAATCTAAAAATATATTCAAATGCCGATTACTAGTCATGAGAAGCTATTTTCCTAAAAGAAAACAACATGACTATATCCGCATCTAAACTAAAATTTAGATTTTTTGCAATTCTTTATTTACTATTTCAAGTTTATGATCAATACCAGCTTTTTGAAATATTATCTGAGCTGTCTGAAAGTATTCACGCGCAATATCATTCTCTGATAATTTATAAAAAATTCTACCCAACTGCAATGCCAGATTACCTTGTTCATCACTCCAGCCATTGGACATAGCTATTTTATAAGCTGACTGCAATGCAGTAATATACTCATCATCCACACTAGAACTTTGTAATAAAATTTTACCTTTTTCAAACAACGCATTGAATAAAGCCTTGTGCCAACGCCCCTGAGATCGCTCTATAATTTCATTCAAAATTCCCAAAGCATTGTCTGTATCACCTTTTTCAGCACTGACAGTAGCAATATTAATAGACACTGTAATTTCTCTTTCTATAAATCGTGATTTTTTTGCTTTTGCTAAAGCTTCTGCATAATGCAATTCGGCTTGATCTAAATCACCTTTGGTTTGGTAAATATTTCCCAACAATGCCTCTGCATTAGCCTGCATCTCTAATGAATCTGACTGTGTTGCTTTTTCTTGTGATTTATTTGCTTTTTCAAGAGCTATATCAATATCACCTTTTAATAAAGAAATAAAGCCAGACAATCGCAAAATGTTAGCAATCATCAAATTGTCACTTTCATTAACCTGCTCTAGAGCTAAAATCAATGCTTCCTCAGCTTCTTCTAAATTACCTAAATCTCTAAGCAAAATAGATTTCTGAACCAAAACTAGAGCATTATTAGCATCAAACTCTAAAACTTGGTTAATTTTCTCAAGCGCACCTGACAAATTACCTTGTTTATTCCTTAACGAGTCAGCTTCATCTAATAATTGTGCTATATCAACCATAAGGATGATTAAATTTTCTGTATTTGCAAGAAATCTAACTCTACTGGTGTTTCACGTCCAAACATAGACACTAAAACACGAACTTTTCCACGCGCCTCATCAACATCTGCGATTTTGCCTTCATATTCTTTAAAAGGTCCATCAATAATTCTCACACTAGATCCAACCTGAACATCAATATTATACTTTGGCTCTTCCACGCCCATTCTCTTTTTCAAACTATCTATTTCTTCTTTAGATAATGGCGCTGGAGTTGTGCCTGTACCAATAAAACCAGTTACATTGGGAGTATTTCTAACCACATACCAAGAATCATCTGTTACAATCATATTGACCAAAACATATCCAGGAAAAATCTTTTCCCGAATATTTTTTCTTTTACCATTTTTTATTTTAATCTTTGTTTCAGTTGGAATTAGAACATCAAAAATTTTATGTTCCATATCCATAGACTCAATACGTTGCTTCATATTTCTAGCAACATTTTCTTCATACCCTGAATATGTATGAATAGCATACCAACGTGCTTCATTGTTTGTTGATTGTTGTCCCATACGTTTTATTTATTTAACGAGAAAGAACTAAATTCAAAATTTCATTCAAACCATAGTCAACACCTCCTAAAAACAACGCAGTTACAGAAGAAATTACAATTACCATAATAGTAGCTCTAACTGCTTGTTCTTTAGTCGGCCAAGTGACTTTAGTTAATTCTGCCTTTGACTCTTTGAAATAATTAATTAATTTTTCCATATTTTTAGATAAAAACCATTTTTAAAAGCCCTTACTGCTGGGCTTCTTATTACTGCTATTATTATACACAAAACTCAAATTTTTGCAAGTTCA
>WFTG01000051.1 GCA_015485655.1 Patescibacteria group bacterium
TATCTACATAATACAATTCAAGTGCTGTTTGAATTGATTTGATATCAGAAACACGTTTAGCATCACGAGATTTCTGTCTAGCATTATTCAATGATACAACAGCTAGAGTTGATAATAAACCAATAATGGCAATTACCACTAGCAATTCAATCAATGTAAAACCTTTTTGATTTGTTTTCATAAAATGTTTAACTTTAAGAATAACTTTCAATAACATCTATCAACATAAATCACGTGTTACTTTCTTCTTTCGACAAGCGTAAAAAAGAAAAAACACGTTGCTTATCGTATTTATGATTATAGATGTGTAAAAAATCGACCTTTGTATTTTTCCACAATTATAGAAAAATAAGTACTTATATTATACAATATTTATCTGATTGTTCCAATAATTAAAAATTATTACTTAAATTATAAAGTGGCAAAATAATAGCTATCACTACAAATCCAACTGCCCCACCCATCACAAGCATAATCAACGGCTCAATCAATGTGGTTAAGTTAGAAACTAAATTTTCTAATTCACGAGAATAAAAACTAGTCAGACGATCTAGAATCTTATCCAATTTACCTGTTTGCTCACCTACTTGCATCATTTGTGAAACCATAGTTGGTATTTCATCACTCTCAAGAAACAGTGTAGCAATAGAACGGCCATCTTCCACTTCCTTAACAGTTGCCAAAATAAGATCTTTATAAACATCATTACCTACCACATCAGCTGTTATTTTCAAAGCTGTTGTCAACGGAACCCCACCAACAATCAAAGTAGACAAAGATCGTGTTATACGAAGTATGTGAATTCTCTGAAACAGACCTCCAAATACTGGCATTTTTAACTTCACAAGATGCCATTGAGATTTTAATGGCCCGCCAGAACCTGTGATAAAACGAAAACCAACAACTATAGCCACTATTCCAAGTAATGCCACCCACCAGTATGAAGACATAAACCCTGATACACTAACCAGAATCTTGGTAGCAAAAGGCAGTTCTGTACCAGACTCTGTCAAAATACCTGTTAACTTTGGCAATACAAATATACTCATCAAAAAACCCACAGCAACCAAGCCAAACATAATAAAAGCTGGATAAATCATTGCTCCGTGAATTTTTTGTTGCATATCATAATCACTTTCTTGTTGATCTGCAAGATAGTTCAAAACCTCATCTAACTTACCAGAAGTTTCTCCTGATTTCACCATAGATATAAAAAAATCACTAAATATCTTAGGATATCTAGCCAAAGCTTGGGATAGCTTGGAACCACCATCTACTTCATAACCTATTTCCCCTACTATCTTTTGCATACGAGGGTTATCTGTCTGATCTCTTATAATCTTGATAGCCTGTACAATAGGTACATTAGCAGATGCCATAACAGCTAACTGACGAGAGAAAACTACTATATCTTTTACTGTAACACGATTTAAAAAAGGCAAATCAATCTCACCATTACGCTTTGACCCTTCTTGTAAGGACAAAACAATCAAACCACGATCTGATAGTATAGAAGCTGCCAAATTCTCATCAACTGCTTCTACCTCACCTTCAACATGCTCACCAGAATCATTTGTTGCTTTGTATTGAAATACAGGCATAAAAATAAATACTATTTACAAAATTAATTTATTAGCTACATCACTACCCTGTCTATATGACACAGAGTATAAAAAGACTAAAAATTTATACATTATCAAAAGAATCAGGATACAATGCATACTTACGAGCAATATCAATATCAACCTGTCCGTTCTTAACCAATTCAGCTAAATATCTGTCAAGCAAAATCATTGCTTCTGCCCTAGATGTTTGTATGATATTGCTAATCTGATCAAACTTTTGCTCTGCTATAATTCTTTTTATACTAGGAGAATTAAACGCAACCTCCAAGGCTAGAATTTTTCCACCGCCTAGTTTTGGCACCAATGCTTGCACCACAGCTCCTTCAAATACCTCTCCTAATAAACCAGCGATTCTCTCTCTATCTTCTGCGCTAGATAACAAAACCAAAGATTCAATCATATTTTGAATAGATGACGCTCTGGCACCTACACAAACCAACACGCCATTTCGTGCCAAATCTAATGCTTTTTTCAAAACATCCGCAGAATCAATACGATCAATAATAATCACATCAATATCTTGCTCATCAATATCCAGAGCTGATAACCAATCAGGTATATCCTTGCCTATTTCCTGCTCTTCAATAATACTTTGGTAACTAATCAAAGAATATTCTATTGGCTTGGCTAACATCAAAATATGTCGCGCCTCTCTCTGGTTTATAGTTTCTACAAATCCTGCCAATGTAGTTGAAATGCCAGAACGATGTTGTCCGCCAAACAAAATCAAACCATGCTTCTTTTTGGTCAACTCTTCTATTTCTTTAGGAAATCCTAAGTCAGGTAGTTTTTTTATTATTGAAGGAATATAATGAAAAACTAATGAGTATAATCCTCTCTGAAATGTTATATCCACACGAAAACGTGTTTGGTCAATAAAATCATATACAAAAATAATTTCTTTATTTTTCGCTAATTCATTTTTTTGCTCTTCTGATAAAACATCGTCAATAATTGAACTGACAAAGTCCTGTGTTATAACATCTTCTCCATCCAAAGTTACTAACTCATCATCAATTCTCATAACTGGCTTATTGCCAACTATCAGGTGCAAATCAGACACTTCTCTTTCGGCGGCTTGTGCTAATAATCTTTTTAATGTGATATTCTGTGTTGTTTGCATAAATATTTACTTAGTTGTAGTTAGCACTTCCTCCATTGTTGTAATACCTCTCAACGCCTTCAAGACACCATCTTGACGCATTGTAGGAGATCCTTGTTTCAAAAATATATCTTTCAAATCAGACATACGATTTTCTGTTATTGCTCGTTTTAATTCAGGAGTCATAACCAGAACCTCAACTACTGCAGCTCGCCCCTTGTAACCACTTTCTCCACAACGCGCGCAACCTTTACCATGAAAAAACTTCAAATTATCAACATCCACATTATCTGGAATTTCAGACTTAGGAGTGGATTGTAAAATATCTTTTGCAATACTCACCACTCTATCTGGCAAATCTACCTCTTCTTTACAATCCTCACAAATTTTTCTAATCAAGCGCTGTGCAATAACCATATTAAGAGTAGAAGCTAATAAAAACGGCTCCACCTCCATATCAATAAAACGTGGAATAGCGCCAATTGCGCTATTGGTATGCAATGTTGATAATACTAAATGTCCAGTTAGGGCAGCATGGATAGCTAATTCTGCAGTTTCATTATCACGAATCTCACCTACCATGATAACATCTGGATCTTGACGAAGAATAGAACGTAATCCATTTGCAAAAGTATAACCAATTTCAGGATGAACCTGTGACTGGTTCACTCCCTCTATATAATATTCAACTGGATCTTCCAATGTTACAATATTTATATCTTCCTTGTTTATGATATTTAGAGCAGAATATAATGTAGTAGATTTACCAGAACCTGTAGGACCAGTTACCAAAAACATACCATTTGCTTTGGCAATGTTATTTTCTACAAATTCTAAATTTTTACCTACAAAACCAAGGTCATCAAAACTCAGACTACCTCCAGAAGTATCAAGTATACGTATCACTACTTTCTCATTGTTAGACAAAGGCAGTGTAGATATACGCAAATCAACAACCTTATCATCTACAGTAATACGAATACGACCATCTTGCGGTTTACGCGTTTCATCAATTTTCAAATTTGACATCACTTTTATACGAGATACAACAGAATTATGTAAATGTTTTGGCAATTCCAGAGATATTTTTAATTTTCCATCTATGCGATACCTCACCACAGACACATCATCCAATGGCTCTATATGTATATCTGATGCTTTAGCTTCTACTGCGTGTTTAAAAATAACTTCAACCATTTTAGAAACAGGAGCAGATTTTATCATTTCTTCAAAAGACTCTTTTTTTTCTTCTTTTTGTTCTTGTTTTTTTTCACGCTCTTCTTCAAAACGATTTTTTATAGTATGCAATACCTCTTCTGCCTCTGCGCCTAAACTCTCGTATTGTTTTACAACATCTGCAAACACAGTTGGACCGACAATATAATACTCCGGAGACCAGCCATTTTTACGAGACAAAAACTCAATTGCTTCTATAGCCTTGAAATCACCTGGATCAACCATGGCAATTTTTAGAATATTATTTGTCTTGTTAAACTCAAATGGAATTATTTCATAACTCTGAGCCAAATCCTGCGGAATCATATCTAGCACCATACGTGAAATATTTTTTCCTGTTAAATCAACAAAAGGCACAGAAAAAATTTGACCACGCAATGGCACCCACACATCCTCACTAATACCGTTTTCTTTTAAGACAGTAACAAAGTCACCACCATCGTTTACCAAGGCTTTTATTTGAGTTGCTTGTTCAGAAGTAATTTTTTCCTCTTGTACAAGACGTTGTAATAATTGTGCGTCAAATGTTGAAATCATATCTATTATTTATCAGACAATACATCAAATCCTTTAAAAGGATTTTTTTTACCCCGAGGCTCTAGTTCAAAATCAAGTGTTCCGTATTCTTGTAGCTCATTAAACTCAGAAGAAGAAAGAATGTCACTTTCAACACGATTAGTGATTGTAGGACCAGATTGAAAATCTACCAAAGTATCCTCTAGAGTATTAGCAACATTTACGTCATTTTTATCTTTTTTGAAAACCAAAAACAAAGTACCAATAACAGACAAAATCATTATACTAATCAATATTATATTTTTCTTTTTCTCATCTTTCGCCATAATAATATTTATTTTAAGAAATATGCAAATGCTGAAATAGCAAACTGTTCAGCATCTTCTGTATAATTAATGCTCTGAATATTTAGAATACGCATATTTTTTTCCAGTTTTGACAATAATCTACGATAAGCTTTGTAATCATCAGGTTTATTAAAAACAATCTGCAATTGCAATATCCTAAATGGCAATACTGCACCTTCTCCAAAATCAACTTCAGATGCAGAAAAATTAGTCAAAAACAAATTTTCACTATCAAACAACGCCTCCAACTGAGTCATTAATTCTGGAATTTGCGCATCTTTTGGTAAAATTTTGAACAATTTATCACGCTGTGTTGTGCCTAATGAGTTATATAACTCAACTAATTTTTTGGCACGAGCATTGTTAGTCTTTGCTATTGCTAATTGCTCTTCCCAATACGCAACATCACCTTGTGTAGCTTCAGTAATATACTCAACCTTTGGAGCGATTGCTAACAGATATCCCACAACTAAAATAACAGTTACTTCAATTATCAAAATCCACTGCTGATGTTTTGTTACAAATGACTGCCAAGTAGTAATAGATTTTTTATTAGCAGATGTTTTATTATTTTTATTTTTTTGATTCTTCAATCTATTCATAAGTATCTAAAGTAGTTGATGTTGCATTAATAACAAAATCAAAAGAAATAGCGCTTTCAACAGTTAGTAATGACTTTAGCTTATCTTTATCAAAAACAAATTCTTGAGTTGATGTGGCATCATCATCTGATTGTGCTAAATTTTGTTTAGACAAATTAACATATGACTCCCAAAGAGAAATATCTAAACTTGCGCTATTCATTGTCAAATCCTTAATATTCGGATTGTTATCAAAAATTTTATACTGTCTTGCCAAATCATAATAACTACGAGCAACAACCTGTAACACAACCTTGTCATCAGATGCAATATTGACTGACTTATAATATACATCATCTATAGTATCTTGCTCCAACATATCAAAAAGTCTAGACCATCTCTCCTGCCCCTGCAACAATTCACCTACCTTTTGTGTTTGCTCAGTAAAAATAGTTAACTGTTCTATAGTATCTTGTGAAGCTTGTACTCCTTCCTCATATAATTTAACTTCTTGTTGTAGATTGATGATTTTTTGTTGATTAGCAGAACCGACAAAAGACAAGCCCAAAAATACAATCACAACCAACAAAATACTAATACCGCCGGCTATACTTATTTTTTTAATAGCTTTGACACTAGATTCTGCTGAACGTAACTCTGCTGGAATAAGATTGACATCAAGACTAGATTTCTCCTTGGTGTCAGTTTTTTTATCACTGTCTATGAAATCTTTAATAGAAGGTATGTTAGTGCTATCATGTTTTTTTGGCTCTTGTGTTTGTGCTGGTGATACTTGTTTTGGTGTAGTAGGTTTTGTAGTTTTGTTTGTTTTTGAATCAATATGCTTGGACTGATTTCCAACAAAAGAAGTTGAACTATCTGGCTTAGCATCAGACTTACTCACAGCCTGACTGATTGTAACAGTCTTTTTTTGTTTTGTACTTGGTGTGTATTGTTTTGATTTTTCTTTTATATTCAAATTAAAACTATCTTTGGAGCCTTTTTTAAACTCTACTTGCTTTTCTTTTTTCTGAGATGCTGATGGTTTTACTTCATCAGCTTCATCATGATGAAGCATTTTGTGTAGCCATGACTCTGACCGTTTGGTTTTTACTACATCATCATTTTCATGCAACAAATCTTGCTTAGGTGTTTTTGTGACATCATCAACACGTACAGTTGGCTTTGTACTCTCTTTCAAATCAGGAGTTAATAAATTAATGTCCTTATTATAGTCGTTATTTTGTTGTGATTTGTCATTAGACATGGGGACTAATAAAAAATTTTTTAATCAAGCGGACGCAATGCCAAACCAATTGCCACTGGCAGACGTGAACCAACTTCATCTAATACTGGTTTGAGCTCATCCTTATAACCAATACGAGTCCATGGGTCGCCTATATATGTATTTATATTTGTAGTTTCTGCCAAAAACTGATCCATAGCTGGAAGTAGCGCAGATCCTCCTGTTAGGACAATTTTCTCTACTGGTTGATTGGTTTGGCTTAGGTACAAATTATGTGAATATGTAATTTCTTGCAAAATTGGTTGCAAAGTCTGTTTCATTACTCGTGGTATTGCACTGCCACCATTAAGGTTCACACCTATATCACGTTTGAACTGCTCTGCTCTGGCAATATCAATATGCAAACTCTGCGCAATGGCATTTGTCAATGTTTTTCCTCCCACATCAATACTGCGATTGAGAATAGGAATACCATCTTCAATAATAATAATATCTGTAGTTACTGAACCAATATCTACAATCATCACAGAGCCTTTTTGATTGCCTATGATAGAGCGTGTAACTGCAAATGCCTCTGTTTCCAAACTACTCAGCTCCAGACCTGCTGACTTAATAACATCAACATATCTAGATACAAGATTTTTTGGAGCTGCGGTTATTAGAACTCGTAGATGATCTGCCTTGGGTTGTTTTTCACTGGTCTTATCTTGGTTTTTATTATTTTCATCATCTACCATACCAGAATTGTCCTTGGTTTCTGAATCTGATTTGGTTGCGGTTTGTTCTCTTTCTTGTTTTAAAACATCTAATGATTTTAATAGCTTCCAATCCAAAATCATTTCTTCCAAAGGCATAGGTACGAATTTTTTCGCTTCCCAACGCACAGCTTGTGCCAAATCTTTCTTAGGCATCATTGGTAAACTCAAAATAGAACTAAACACTGAAAAAGTTGGCAAAGCTGCAATCACTGACTTTCCACTAATACGCGCTTCAGTAATTATTTGTTTGATTATATGTACTAACTTTGCAGTTGATTCAGCAGATTTATCTCTTACAATATCCACAGAATCTTCTGCTATACCATATGTTATTAGCGCTGGTTTGCCTTGTTGTTTTGCCAGCTCAACCATCTTAACGCTGTCTACTCCTATATCAATACCAATTACATTTTTATTTTTAGAAAACAATGCCATGTTAATTTATCCTTACTACTTTAGGTGTTAATTATAACATATAAAACAATGTCTGATAAATTAAAAAATTAAAATGGCACATTTTCCTCATATTTTGGAAAATTAGTAGAAAAATCAGCAAAACCAGGCGAAGGATTAGCCAATAGCCTACCATCAAAATTAAACAATTCCGCTGGAGTGTTAATAGCATCTGTATAATCACGTTGCAAATTAAATTGCTTAGCCATCACCATGCCATTGATAGTCAAACTACTAGCATCTGTATCACCTGTTGAAAATCTACCACAGCCAGCTGAAGCAGTTTCTAAATTAGCAGGGCAATTATTACCATTGCCTAATACAAAAAAATTCGCATCAATATTTGTAACACTAGTATCTACAATAACATCACCCAGTACTATAAAACTAGCCGACGGCAAATTAACTAAATTTGTAATTGTATTGTTTTCATAAGTAATATCGCTATTTATATACAAATCCCCTTTCACCAAAATTGTGCCAGCTCCACTTGTAGAACCATTGGCAATCTGAAATACAAGAGGCGATGTAACATTCATATCACCATTTCTAATAAATGAATAACCATTTAATTGCAAAGAACCGCCTACATTTTGATTTAATGAAGTTGTGGGAGAAAAATCACCATTTTCAATACCTTGTACATCTAGAAATCCTAGCTGATTATAATAAAATTCACCGGTTCCTGGAGTATCTTCTTGTAAAATTCCTCCAAAATCAACATCTGTACGAATATAACCATCTGATACACCTGAACTTTTCAAATTTTCTGAAGTGGTAAAATTAGTAACAGAGCCGTTTGCCAGAATCAAATACATAGCATTATAATCACCAGTATTGCCAGAATCTAGACCTACTTGTGCATTGATTGATTGCGCAGAATAAACATCACCATTTCTAGTTTCAAAATGAACACGATGCGCAATAGAATTATCAGGACTAAACTGCATAAATCCAAAACCCAAACTAGTGTCACTGCCAGCTGAATAACCATTCCAAGCATATCCACGATTTGCCACATCAACTGCCACTGGTGCTCCTAGAGTAAAATCATTCACATTTACATACACACCATAATCGCTACTGCCACAAGTATTAGTGTTAGAACAATTAAAAGAAATCCACGATGAGTCTCCAGCATCACCCCAAGCACACACTTTACCCCAGCCAGACAGTTCTGCCCAACCAGCTGAATCTCCAGCTCCAGTAAATGTCACAGCCAAACTGCCAGCTGGTGGCGTAATATCAGTACCACAAGCAGATGTATTGCTAGCGCAAGTTGCGCCCAGACATATCCAGCCTAAATTATCATGCCACATAAATCCATCTAATTCACCACCAGTTATAGCTCCGTCAGAATCTGTATTAAAGGTAACATTCCACCCCCAATCACTACCCACCCAACATCTCTCTGTATTATTATTCACAGGATATAGAGGTAAAGTATAACCAGAATTACAGCTATTATAAGATCCCCAACCATAATAATCATCCCAAGAATGCCCAGCCAAATTATCACCCAAAGCTGAACTGGCATAATCAATTCTACTAGTCATAACAAAAAAGCCTGTTGCTAATATCAACAATAGTAATAGTGGAAATGAAAAGTAAATGTGAAATTTGCTTAATTTCATATATTGTTATTATAACACAAAAAATAAACACTCTGGCTTGAGTGTTTATTTATTTGCGCTATTATATTTTAATCAAGAAGCAGAGTTTATTAAATCTTTGACCATAGCAATGTCCTTTTTATCTGCTTGCTTTATATTATGATTACGCCGTGCTACTTGCGATAAATGTTTAATTGCTTTTACAGATCTCTTATCCTTTATAACCACTTCGGCACGTAACTCACCTATTTTTTCATCAAGATAATGTTTATCTGGCAGAATTGCCTTTAGAGACTGTATTTCACCAATAACAATTTCACCCAAAGTTTTGATATCTATCTGTATGTTTGCTTCCAGATTAGCTAAACCTTCTTCTAAATCTTTTTTTGAACTAACTTTAAAACTATTCAAATCTTGTTTTAAATCATTTAAATCTTCTCTTAAATCATGAAAATTTTTCTTTGTACTGACTTTGAAATTACTTAAATCTTCTTTTAAAGAATAAAAGTCTGTCTTGGTAGCTAGTTGTGATTTTGCTATCGCTATATTGTTATAAATAAAAAATTATAACAGGAAAAATTAGAGGGCATAATAATAAATTGATTATAAATTAAAAATATAAAAAGTCAATTAACATTACCAAAAACAGCGCTATAATAAATCAATTAAAAAATAAACCAAAAAGAAAAAGGTCATCATAGTTGCACGATGACCTTTGTTAAATATTATTCTGTGACATTAATGACTCCCTCGACCATGATATATTCAAGTCCAACGCTATTCTGTGAATGACCTTGGTGCTCTTTTGAGCTAACCACTACTGTGGTAGTTCCCAAAGCCACAGGGATGATCACTCCTTGCTTTATATAAGCAATGCTAGTGTCTTTAACGCTAATACTTACATTAGCAAGAAGTTGCTTTCCGTTGGTAAGGGCTATTTGAGGATAAAGTCGGAGTGAATCACTCTTCTCGTCTAGTCTGTATGTGATTACATTGTTATCACTGGGCGTGATAAACCATTGCTCAACAGGTTCAACAAGCAGAGTATTGTCACAGGAAACTAAAAAAATAATGCTTAGTAAAAACAATATCTTTTTCATTATGTATTCCTCCTTGAGGCTTAATGCCTCTTTTTGTATTAAATTGTTAATTCAATACTATTATACTCTATTATCAATATTTTGTCAATAGATATAGTATTATTTAGCTAAAATAAGCTAAATACAGTAAATAGTACTTTGGATTATAAATATAAAAACTAATTGAAATTAATCAAGCGCAATAAAAACAAGCCTTTGTTTGAAAACAAAGGCTTGTAAATATTGTATAAATAATTTATCAATTATAAATTACAACAATAAATTTCATCTAACAATTTATCATAACCAGCTTGAAACTTACCAGCTGGACATTTATCAGCTACCTCCCAGTTACAATCATCACGTACATTATTATCAGCTTTTAGATTGTCAAATATAGTAGTTGTCGATACACTGAATCCTATTTTCTGAAAATAATCTGTTACACTACTTGTAGTAGTTTTAGTACAACTTCTAGATGCTACATAAGCAGAACCATTGCACAAACCAGATACAACTGAATCCTCAGTATCACCTGCATCACAAGGCGCAGCATCTGCTGTAGTACCACCTTCTACACAACCTGAACACTGATACTCACCAGTACTACATGACCAACCATAATCTGAACAATACGCACATCCATCTGCTTGACAAGATGCTTGGTCGCTATAGCATTGTGGTAGAGCATTTGCTGAAGGAATGGAAAATACATCAACTACACTAGCAAGTAATGATTGATATGCATTAGGTGTTGTATTGTTAGAATTAATAGCAACATTATCTGGGCAGGCGCAAGTGCCATAATTAGTATAGCTAACACTAGTACCTGA
>WFTG01000052.1 GCA_015485655.1 Patescibacteria group bacterium
CTACACTACCAGAAAAAAGACCTTAAATATCTACAAGAGAAAGTTAATCAATATTTAGACTATTATCACCACAGAAGACCACATTTGTCTTTAAATATGAAAACACCTAATGAATTCGCTATGTCGCATTTGACATGACAGAGAACGAAAGTTTGACAATAAAAAATATTTTTTATATTATATATACATTATATTTGTATTATGATTATTACTTTATCATCACAAAATAAAATAATGTCACAGGTTAGTTCATATATTGCTAGCTTTATTTGGGTTATTTTGTTTAATCTCGGTTTTGGGCTGGTGTAAATAAATTTTATTTAAAGGAAAATTATTATACTCGGCCCGTCAAAGGTCGAGATTTTTGTTTTATATAAGCAGTTTATAAATGTAGACATTTTATATAAAACAAAAATAATAAATTAGTTCTTTGATTTTAACTATATTGAGGAGGAAAAAATGTTAAAGGTTCAAATTCGTAATGATTTGTCTTTTTCTGATTTGGTAAATTTACAATCTTCTGGCAAGAGTGTTATAAAAACGCCGCATGTTGGAAATGTTTATCTTAATAATTTATTGGTTGCTGATTTAGGCATCAAAATGTTATTTTATGATCGTACTCTTGGTTATAAGGATTTTAATTTTCATCCACATCGGGTAGTTCGTGCTAAGGAAGATCCTATAGACATAGCATCTCCAGAGATATTAACAACTCATAATGTTGTGAATTGTAGGAAAGATTTGGGTTTTATATCTGGGTTGTGCCAAGATATGTCTATTGTAGATTTTCATATGAATTCCTTACAAACAGTAATTCCTGATATTGATGCAATAACTTACACTGACTACTTACAAGAACATAAGAGCTTGGTTATGAAAATATTAAAGATGCTAAATCAAGATCCTAGAATCTTATCTGAGTGGAATAGATACGTTGACAC
The DNA here is from genome assembly GCA_015485655.1 of Patescibacteria group bacterium. GTDB lineage: Bacteria > Patescibacteriota > Patescibacteriia > S139-126 > S139-133 > S139-133. The sequence goes on from WFTG01000052.1 coordinate 942, forward strand.
ATTTGGTATTTTACAACAACGTAGCCCAGGAAGTTGGTTAGATGTTGAACCATTTATCTTTGGTTTAACTAATAGTCAATTTGGCTGGTTGATACCCAATAGTATAACTATATTATTAAGTGGTATTATTGAAGCTGTGGTTACAGGTTGTAATGAGGTTTTTCATCTTTCTGGACCTGATATGGTTAGGTATATCAATATGCATAAAAGGTTTTTTATGTTAGCTCAATCTGTTGTCGACGCTTCAGATATACCTGTTGATATAATTTTTAACCTGATTCCTGTAGCTGAAAACAGATTGGTTGTGCCTAGTTCTTATAAAGAATCTCTTGATAATTTAATTGATGCTTATATCAATATAAAGAGTGCAGAAATAAGCAGAGGAGCATTAGCCAAAAAAGTAACAGATTCTACCGAGCGTAGTGCGCTGTTTGATAATTTTAAGAAACAGAGAGCAAAGGAACGTGAGGCATTGCAGATTGCTATATCTGAGTGTACGGTAATTTTTTATGACATTCGTTCAGCTAGGTATTTTTCTCAATATGATATGCTGGCTGGAGAAAGTTTGTATTACCATCCTTGGACAATTGAGGCTCCGCTAGAGGATATTAGTAAGGCAATGAAATTGTTTAATGCAATTTATAACAACCATTAACATTCAAGGTCAGCTATATATTATACTAGTGTATAGCTGACCTATAAATTATTTTTTTTCAGAAGAATATATTGTAGAATGATTTTTCTTAAAGAAAATAATTATATGCAAAAAAATATACCAACAATAGATTTGCATCAGGATTTGTTATTACACATTAATCATCCTGAGTTATATAAACAAAAAAATCAAACCAGTTTCAATCAATTGATCGACAGTAATATAAAAATTGCTGTAGTGACTGCATATCCGTATGAAATTGGATTAGAGTATGATGATTACAGGAATAATGATTTGATTTCTAATGATTTGTGTCAGTACCAAAGGATTTGTTCTAGCGATAGCAGGTTTATAATAATAAAAAATAAGCAGGATATAGTGAGTGTTAAAAATAGTGATGTACATGGTTTGTTGTTACATATCGAAGGATTAAATGCGTTTAATGGAAGTCAAGAAGATTGGGATTTATTGAATTATTGGCATTCACTTGGTTTGAGATCTATTGGTATAGTATGGAATAAAAATAATCTATTGGGTGGGGGTACATTGGATAGTTCTAAGGGCTTAACACCTTTAGGCGCTCAGGTTATTGAGTGGGCTAGCAGTAATGGCTGTATTATTGATTTGGCTCATATGAACAAAAAGACATTTGCTGATGTTTGTAGAATTGTAACTAAGCCATTGTTAGTTAGTCATGGCAATGTGGCAGATGTTTTAAATAATCCTCGTAATTATTCTGCAAATCAATTAAAACATATAGCTAGGTCAAACGGTACTATTGGTATTTTTGTATCTTCTAGATTTGTAAGTGATAATAAATATTCTACATTTAGAGATTTGATAAAGCATATTGATTTTCTAAGGTCATGTATAGGAATAGATCATATTTCAATCGGTACCGATTTAGGTGGAATAATTACAGAAACTGTTCAAGGTTTTGAATCTTTGCATCGTATGCAGAATTTTTGGGATTTTATTATGAAAAACGGATATTCATATGATGATGTTTATAAAATAGCTTATAGTAACGCGTTGCGTGTTATAACAGAATATTTGGAATAAATTTATGATTAAGAGAAATAAAATCGGTATATTTGATTCAGGTGTCGGTGGTTTAACTTTGGTAAAACATTTATTTAGTTATTTGCCAGGTTATGATTTGTTGTATTTTGGTGATACAGCACGTGTTCCATATGGTAGTAAAAGTGAAAAAACTATTACCAAATTTGCTTTGGAAGATACTGAGTTTTTGTTATCTCAGGGTGCGCGGATTGTCATAATTGGTTGTAATACAGTTAGCGCTGTTGCGTATGATGTATTACAAGATAATTTTTCTGTTCCTATACTTGATATCATATTTCCTGGTGTCAAAGAAGCTTTGAGAAAAACAACTAATGGTAAAATTGGAATTATAGGTACACAAGCTACAGTAAATAGTAAATCACATGAATATTATCTCAATAGACTTGAGCCATCAGTTAAGGTTTTTTCTAATCCATGTCCATTACTTGCGCCTTTGGCTGAAAATAACAATATGAGTAAATATGTTGTAAAATCTATTTTAAAAACCTATCTACAGCCCTTGGTAAAAAATAATATAGATACTTTAATTTTAGGTTGTACGCATTATCCTTATTTTATTTCAGAGATTGAAAATTTATATCCAAATTTGAATCTCATTGATCCAGCCAAGCAAGCTGCGCAAGATTTGAAAAAATTACTCCAAAGAGATAAAAATTTAGATAGTCAATTGTCAAAAAACAATCATACAGAATATTTTGTATCAGATACTCCGAAAAATTTTGTAGAAGTTTACCATCGTTTTATAGATCGTTCACTAGAGCATGTTAAGGTTGTAGATTTGGAAAAAGTATTACAACCCAAAAGACAAGAATTATACCATGATAATAGTATAGTGAAGATAGAGGTGTAATTTATGAATTATTTTTTAATAATTTTTCTGAAGGGGAGTACTTGGTATTAGAAATTTTCCAATCAGTGACAAATTGTCCTATACCTTGATTTTGCAATTGATTGCGTCTACGAGTAGATTTTTGGGACCAAGATACTAATGAAGCAAAATTTATTTTATAGCGACCGCGAACAACTATGTAGTTTATTTCATTATTTGCAATTGCTTTTCTAATTGTTTTTTCTGAAACTCCAAAAAGGCGTGCTCCTTCTGATACAGAGACCCTTACTATATTTGAATTTGGCATAAAGTATTATATATTTAATTTAGTTCTAGATTATTCTAGAACTAAATTAATAATAACATATTATATGTATTTTTGTCTAGGTTGTTTTTTATTATTTAATAAAGCTAAATTTTGTAACTTTTTCGCTTAAATAAACTATTATATATAGTATAATCTGTATATATACAGTATAATTACATGGTAATTCATTGGTTTTTGTGATGGGTATGGACAAAATATCATTTTTATGCTATTGTTGTTAGATGAATTACTTATATGTTAGCCTAATTTTAGGTGTAACTTTTATGAATGTTTTTCGTCTACTTATATGAACGCACTACACAAATTAACAGATAGGATATTGACAGATAGAATTGTAGCTGGAGATGCTGATGCGTTTGGCATATTGTTTAATCGTTATTCTAAGAAAATATACAGATTTGCATTTTTTAGAATAAAAGAACAAGAAACTATAGATGATATTGTGAATGATGTTTTTTTACAGTTTTGGCAGATGTGTCAATCTGGTACATACATTGATAATACAAAAGCTTTGATATACAAGATAACACGAAATAAGATTATTGATTATTACAGGACTCGGAAAGAACATCAAGGATTGGATAAAGCAGTTGCTATTATAGATGATTTTGATATTCACTCTGATATTTTGAAAGATAGTGAAGTGCAGAAACTTTTACAAAATCTAAATATGTTAAAAACTGAATACAAAGAAGTTTTACAATTAAGATATGTAGACGACCTCAGTATTTCAGAAATAGCAATAGTTCTTGGCAAGTCAGTTGGAGCGGTTAAGGTTACAATACATAGAGCAATTCAAAAATTAAAAATTATATATTCTAATAAATCATAGAATAGATGCGAGAGATAAAAAAACAATTTAATAAACTACGTTCAGTAGAACCTTCAGCTCAGTGGCAAAAAGACCAGTGGGAGGTTTTGCTATCTTCGATTGCATCAGAAAAGAAAGAATTGACCTTATTAGAAAAAATTAGTTGTGTTATGAGTCAGCCAGCAATTTTCCGTCCAGTTGGAAATGTAATTGCTGTTGTTTTGGTTGTGTTTATGGGTTCATGGGGCATGGTTGTTTCAGCTAAAAATACTACTTATGGAGATTTGTTATATCCATTAAAAAAGGCTATAGAGAATGTAAGCCTAGCTGTGACTGTTGATGATGGTAGCCGTGTTCAAAAACAAACAGATCGTGTGTCACAAAGATTATTTGAATTAAACAATCTAGCAGTACGTTTAGAATATACTGATGAACCAGCTGATTCAGCCCAGAATTTTGACAAAACTGTAGAAGATTTACGTAGAGATATTACAGCTGTGCAGGAAGGTTTGCAACAAGTTAAAGAATCTGGTGATCCCCAAGAGATTTTGGCAGTGGCAACACATGTAGAACAAAAAACAAGTAAGCTAGCAGAACAGATAGCAAAAACTGCTGAGCAGTTACCAGCTGGTGTGAGTGTGAGTATGGATGATATTCTAAAAGAAGCTGAGTTATTGGCAGAGGATACTAGCAACCAAGTGTTAGAGGTTATTGTATCAGACGAGCTTGGTGACGACGCAGTTGCAGAAGAAGATATTATAAATCGTTTACAAAAGCGTGTAGCAGAAACAGAAGATAAATATTCGGCTTATGATATTGATTTGTGGAAAGCAGAACAAGATATAACTGACGAGGTTGTACAAGAACAAATAGAAAAAATAGATTCTTTGGTTACAAGTATTGATAATGCGTTTGTTTCTATTTCAGAAAAATTTTCTGAAAAAGATTATGTAGGAATATTGTCAGTAGTTAATAACATAGATAATCTATTACACCAGATTGATGAGATTATGTACCCACAACAAGTAAAAGGCGAAGAAGAGGTATTAGACAATGAGTCAAATGTTTCTTCTACCACAGTCAATCTTTGACAATTAGTTATTTAACCATTAACAATTAACTTTCAATTTTTTGATAGTTAGCTGTTAATGGTTAATAGTTGGCATTCCCATGCTTGTCTTTGCAGACACAAGTATATAAGACATTATATATTGATGCCTGCAAAGAATTTAAAAAAAGCAGGGGGTTTGCTAGCAAAGCCTTTGTAAGAAAGGCAAAACCTTAAAAAGATGGATTGTGCTAATCCATAATCGTCGTTTGAAACTACGTTTTTACTTTTTATTATTAAATCTAGTAAAGGTCGAATCAGCGACAATGATTATTGGTTAGATAAACACAAACCATCGCTCATATATAAAATGCATTTATATATGATCTTCATTAATTAGAAAAAAGTTTATGAGTACAATGCGACAGTTTTTTGTCGGAACTTTAGCTTTTGTCATGGCAGTTACAGCTTTGGCTGGTGTTGGTATCAACACTGCTTCTGCTGCTGCAGGTGACTTGGTTAAAGCCGAAATGAGTTCAACTGTCTATGTTGTAGACGCTGATGGTGTTACATTGCACCTTTTCCCAAATGCTGCAATTTTTGAATCATGGAACTATAGTTTTGATAATGTTAAAACAGTTGACTTATCAAGTTACACTATGGGTTCTGCTGCAGAAGCAAGAAGTGGTTCATTATTGAAGTCATTTGAGAAACCAGATGTCTACTATGTAGAAGATGGGACATTGCGTCCTATTATTTCAGAGACTGTGTTTTATGCACTAGGTCTTGATTTTAACGATGTGTTTGAGACTTCTCAAGCTTTCGTTGACCAGTACCCAATGGGTGCTATGATTGATAATGCTAATTGGCATGTAAAAGGTCAATTGATTAAATATGCTTCTGATCCAGCAGTATTTTTGATCGGTGACAACAATACATACCGTGCATTCCAATCAGAATCAGCATTCTATGCTAACAGATTTAGTTTTGATGATGTTCTAACTATTCCTGACACTGAGGTTTATACCGCAGGTCCTATGGTAACTGGTTTTGAACATGGTCTTTCAACACCTATGGGTGTTGGTGGTAGTTCA
>WFTG01000053.1 GCA_015485655.1 Patescibacteria group bacterium
AACAGCGCTGAAAAAAAATTCTCGCGGTTTATTTAATTTGGATTTATCTAATTTACGGAAGAAATAAATTTTACAAATTACTTTTTATTCTATTCTCTATACGTTTTAAAAATAATTTCAATTTCTTAAAAGTTAAAATAAACACAAATAAATTAGTGAACATAATTATAAAACCAATAAACATGATAGTTCCTGTAGTGGCTATATTTGTTAAATAAAATAAAAAATTCACAAATGGAGCGCTAGGATCTTCTCTTAACTCAGAAGTAAATATATAATTAACAACATCACTAGGCACAAAATATATAGAAATAAGAATAATACTAAAACCTAAAAAAATAAGCAAAAAACTCTGCACAGCTACTAAACTAAGCAAACGCTGATTTTTAATTGATTTTGGTATATCTACAAATTGCAATCTAAATTGAGCAGAAATAACATTGGCTATCATGGAAATACGTTGTCTCAAACCTTGAATAAAACCATATTTTTTTTCTTTTATAACCTGACTTAAACCTTTAAAAACTTTATATTTAAAACCATTTCCATAATATTCAGCATAAAAATTCAAACCAGCTTCAACACGAAAACGATTTTTATAATACATAGGAAGTTTATTCCATAACTCTTTCGTCACTGCTCTTTCACCACCAAGCAAAGGAATAAAAACTAAAATACTATGCAAATAATATATTTTACGATTACGCATAGCTATAAACATATCAACATCACCAGCAATAACTGGATTGACAATACTGTCAATAATATCATGTGTCAAACCAATAACGTCAGCATCAACAAATAAAATTACATCACCCCCTGCCCTTTGCACACCAATATCCATAGAATAACCTTTTCCTTTATTTATTTTATTCTTGATATAAATAACATCATACTGACTTACAATTTTTTCAGTATCATCAGAAGAACCATCGTCTACAACGATGATTTCAAAAAAATCAGCATAAGTCGTCATTACATCCAAAACACTACCGATTCTATCAGCTTCATTATATGCTGGTATTATAGCTGTTATTCTTTTATTACCTTTTTTTCTAACCATATAGACATATATCTAACCAATATTAAAACAAAAACAATAACCATCAATATATAACCAATACTATTAAAAGCAGGTATCAAGTTAATTACGCCAACTCCAGCTAACCAACCAATTAATATCATAACTATAAGCCATAAAAATGTTCCTATAGTATCAAATAAAATAAATTTCCAAAATCCTATCTTTCTAATAGATAAATAGATGATAGTTAAAATTCTTGTACCATATAAAAATTTGATAAATAACAAAGATAAAAAAGGCCTATGTCCAGTAAGAAGCTCTAACTTCTTAATAAAATTATTGTATTGTTTTTTCTTTTCTGCGTGTTTGTTAATATATTTAAAAATAATATTACCAAATAAAAACCACATAGCATCAGAAATAATTGTAGCTACTAAAGAAATCCAAAATACATCAAATAATGCTATGCTATGTTGACCAGCCAAAACAGCCGCTGATATTATTACTGTTTCTCCAAAGAAAAAAGCACCCACAAAAATAGCTAATAATGGATATGAAAATAACAATGAACCACCAATAAACTCAATCATTAAATTTGTACAATTAAATTACAACAATAAAGATAAATACCTAAAAATCATCAACATCACTCAACCGCTCAATCAACGCCATAAGCTCTTCATTTGAAAAATATTCTATTTCTATTTTTCCTTTGTTATTTCTATCCACTATAGAAACTTTTGTACCCAAAGATGATTCAAGCTTTTTCTCCCAAGCCTGGATACGCGGATCTTTAGATTTTGTAGTTGTTGCATTATTTATACCTTTTTGTTTTTTTACTGTTGTGCCAGTATCTCTGACAGTTAGATTTTGTCTTACTATTTTTTTTGCCAATGCAATCTGCTTTTCGGGACTATCTAATTCTAACAAGAGCTTACCATGACCTTCAGTAATCTTCTCTTCCATTAGCAACCTCTGAACTTCATCAGGTAATTGTAACAAACGCATACTATTGGCAACTTTAGAACGTGACTTACCTACTCGCTTTGCAATATCTTCTTGAGATAAGCTAAATTCATCTGCTAACTGCTTATATGAACGAGCCTCTTCTATAGGATTGAGGTTCTGGCGTTGGATATTTTCTATCAAAGACAATTCCAACTGTTGTTGTTCAGTTACATCTCGCACTATCACAGGAACTGTTTCTAGTTGCAGTATCTGCGCAGAACGAAAACGACGCTCACCAGCAATCAGCTGATAACCATCGCCATTAGGTACTACAACCAGTGGTTGCAAAATCCCATGTTCACGAATAGAAGCCACAAGATCATCTAGAGCGCTTTGTTCAAAATTTTTCCTCGGCTGATAAGGATTCGCCTCAATAGATGCAAGCGGAATATTTAACAAAGATATATTGCTATCTGACTGACTATGATTGTCATTTGCAACTACAGACACCTTTACTGCTGACTCGTTAACGCCACCAGACCAAAAAGCTTTGGCTTTTTGATTAATCTTCTGATCTGTGGGTTTTGTCTCATTTGATTTTGTGTCTGGAATAAGAGATGCAAGTCCTCTTCCTAATCCTGTTGGCTTTGGCATGGTTTTTGTTTTTTAAAAATGTGTCAAAAATTCTCGCGCAAGTCTATCGTATGCTTTTGCCCCTCTACTACTTGGGTCATATTCAGATATAGGTTGTCCATACGATGGTGCTTCGGCTAAACGAACATTGCGCGGTATAATACTTCTGAAAATACGGTTTGGAAAATATCCATAAAGCTCTTGCATTACAGATTGTGATAATTTATTTCTTTTATCAAACATCGTAATCACCGCTCCTAAAACATTTAATTCTGGATGAAGATGATTTTGGATTAGATTGATAGTATGCAATAACTGACTCAATCCTTCCAACGCATAATACTCAGCTTGTACAGGAATAATAATATGATCAGCCGCTACTAGTCCGTTAATGGTCAACAATCCCAAAGATGGCGGACAATCAATCAACACAAAATCATAAATTGACTTCACAGAATCAATAGCCTCTCGCAATCTATACTCTCGCTTTTCTAAATTAACCAGCTCAATTGCAGCACCAGCCAAATCTCTATGCGCAGGCACAGCGTGTAAGCCATCTACTTGAGTTGACTTGATATAGGCAGATGATTTCTCAGGCTCAAGCATAGCATGATAAACATGTCCATCATTCTCTCCTAACTCTACACCAAGTCCTGATGAAGCATTAGCTTGTGGATCTAAATCTATCAACAAAACCTTTTTTCCAAGACGCGCCAAAAAAGATGCTAGATTCACAGCAGTTGTTGTTTTTCCTACGCCACCTTTTTGGTTAACAAGTGCAATTACTTTTCCCATAATATAAATAAAAATTCTATCTTTATTATAGCAAAAAATAACCAGCAAAAAAACTGCATAAAAATGCAGTTTTTTTGGTGACAGGGGTGGGACTTGAACCCACGACCTAGAGGTTATGATTCTCTCGCTCTAACCAGCTGAGCTACCCTGCCATGGTGCCGCGGGAGAGAATCGAACTCTCACTTGCGTAAAGCAAACGGGATTTTGAGTCCCGCGCGTCTACCAATTCCGCCACCGCGGCATGATTATTTCTATTTAATTTTTATTTTTATTATAGATAATTCTACATAAATACTCGCCTGCCATGCAAGACGAGCTTGCGAGGCGTTGCGGGCAGGCCAATTCCGCCACCGCGGCATATTATATTTAGCAAAAAAAGCTTAAAAATAAGCTTATAGCACTTCTTACAATACTATAATGAATGTTCTATGTCAATAATACAACTTATCAATACTTGACTTGCCAAAATTCAATAAATAATCTAAAATCTATTTGACTAGTACAATACAAGTCTATAAATATTAAATAAAATATATGAGGAGGGAATATTTTTTAAGCACTTTTTTCCTTGGTGCTTTTTTATTTGGTATATTTTTACCAAACACAACAACAGCAACAACCACGCCAACTGTTATAATAAATGAAATAGATTGGAATGGAAATGCTACTAGTACCAATGACGAATGGCTAGAATTATACAACTCTGGAAACCAAAATATTGCGCTGGATAACTGGACACTAAATTGGAATAACACTAGCATAGATTTGACTGGCATCACTATAACCAGTACAGATTTTATTTTACTAGAACGGACTGATGATAACTCTGTTCCTAATATACCTGCTGACATTATCTATACAGGCTCATTAAGAAATAGTGGTGAAAACATTACTCTGAAATCTGGTGATGAAATTATAGATCAAGTAGATTTCTCTTCTGGCTGGCCAACAAATGCTACTACTACAACTCTGGAAAGAGATTGTAACAATCTATCCATCTGGCAATACAGCAACAACGCCTCAGGCACACCAAAAAGTATTAATTCTATTTGCAATGACAAAGCATCCAACTGCACACCTGCACAAATTACTTACTCATGTATAGATGATGGTATAGCAGAAAAATCTACAACCTATAATGATGACAATTGTACAGACACACTACAACAAATAAATTATGATTTATGCACATGTGAATATGACGACTGGATTGATAATGAGTGTACTGAAGAAGGCAAGTTATTACAAACACGTAATAATACTAACAATTTGGCTTATTGCAATGACACTACACAACTAATAAATACTGACACCTGTACTCCAGAGATTGAAAAAATTATCCAAGGTTATAGTTGTAACAGAAATAATACTTGGTCATGCACTAACGACCAGATTGTTATAAAAGACGGTATAATAGATATACCAATGGCAACTTCATTAGATTTTAGCATCACTAAAAAACCTAACTTTGATATTTTAAAAACAAAAAATAATGTAGATATTACGATATATGTTTTTCATGTTACTAAAAAAATAATAGGCATAGCACAAAACTGGCTATTCTTTGGGGTACTTTAAACTACTGATAATATCTGTTAATCTTAATTCATAACAAGTTAAATAAATATTATGAAATTATTAATAACAGGTGGTGCTGGATTTATTGGCTCTAATTTTATTCACTATTGGACACACAATCACCCCAATGATGAAATACTAAACATAGACTCTCTAACCTATGCTGGCAATATTACTAATTTAGCATCAATAAAAACAAATAAATACAAATTTACTCAGGTTGATATCTGTGATACAGAAGAAATAAATAAAATATTTAAAGATTTCAAACCAGATAATGTAGTGCATTTCGCAGCTGAAACTCATGTAGACAGATCATTGGATAAACCAGATGTTTTTATCCAAACGAATATTTTTGGTACATATAACCTATTAGAAGCGTCATTAAAAAATAATATCAAACGTTTTCATCACATATCTACTGATGAAGTTTTTGGCTCACTAGATTTGGATACGGCTGATAAATTTGATGAGCAAACAAGCTATAAACCAAATAGCCCTTATTCTGCCAGCAAAGCATCTAGCGATCATTTAGTACGGTCTTATGCAGAATCTTATGGACTGCCCATCAGTATTACCAACTGCTCTAATAACTTTGGTCCATATCAACATCCAGAAAAATTCCTCCCTAGAATAATAACTAACCTTATAGACAACAAAAATATTCCTCTGTATGGCGATGGTCAAAATGTTCGTGACTGGCTCTATGTAGAAGATCATTGCCGAGCTATTGAATCTGTATTGTTAAATAAATCAACCATAGGACAAACATATTGCGTCGGTGGTAATTATGAAGATATATCCAATTTAGACATTGCTAAAATGGTTTTGGATATTTTCAATCTAGATGATAACAAAATTGAATTTGTCAAAGACAGACCAGGACACGATATAAAATATGCAGTTAATTGGACAAAAATAAACCAAGATTTGGGCTGGAAACCAAAATATGACACATACCAATGGCTAGAAAAAACTACTCAATGGTATATAGAAAATGAATCATGGTGGAGACCTCTAAAAACTGAAGCTGAACAATTTTATGCTAAAAATAACCAATAAATCTTGACAAAAAACCTATAACCACGTATTATAGTATTACTGTCATTGACGCGGGATAGAGCAGTCCGGCAGCTCGCCAGGCCCATAACCTGGAGGTCGTAGGTTCAAATCCTACTCCCGCTACCAAAAAACACTCATCATTTTGATGGGTGTTTTTTTAATAGTTATTATTTTATTTCCCAAACCTCCTCTGTCGCTTCTGAAATTCTGCTATTACATCATTCAATGCAGACTCATCAAAATCAGGCCAATAAATATCCATAAAATAAAGCTCACTATAAACAGACTGCCAAGGTAAAAAATTAGACAAACGCTTTTCTCCACTAGTCCTCACAATCATATCCGGATTTGGCACATCTTTTGAGTATAAATACTGACCAATTAACTCATCATTTATATCGTCGTATTCAATATTATCTTTTATTATATTTTTTATAGCTTGAGACAACTCCTCACGACCGCCGTAATTAAAACAAATATTAAACTCTAAACCATCATTATTCTTTGTTTTATCTACAATATTTTGAAATGACTCTGCTAATTTTTTATCTTGCAAAGTTTCTAAATTTCCAAAAATTCTCACACGAATATTTTCTTTATTAAACTCATCTAATGAATTTCCTATATGTTTATATGCCAACTTCATTAAATAACTAACCTCTTCTTTAGTGCGTTTCCAATTTTCTGTAGAAAAAACATAAACAGTTAGATATTTTATATTATTTTTTTTACAACCTGCTATAGCTCGTTTCAAAGCCTCTGTTCCTTCTGTATGACCTGCTAAAGTCGGCAATCCCCTTTCTTTAGCCCAACGACGATTGCCATCAATAATAATTGCTAAATGATTTAGTTTATTCTGTTCTGACATAAAAATACTTTTTAAGAAATACGAATTAAAATAAAAAATATATACCCAAATACAAGCCAACCCAATAAGCTCTCAAGCCAAGCCCAAGCACTCAAACGCCAAGCGCCTATACCGCATTTGGTTATTGGAAAAATAACAAACTGTGTCACAGATGCCAAAATCCAAGTTAAAATAGCTACAGATCCAGCATCATAATAAGTCAACCAAGAATTCTCTACAAACAGCCAATAAATCACACCAATTACAACTCCAAGCAACAACCAAACCATCAATCCAACCACAAACTGCACATTACGATTGTACTCTTTACCAATCAAATGTTCTATTGGCACAAAAGGCCAAGACAAAACCCCCTTATCCATTGCACTTATTATACGCAACCAAATAAGCATAGCAAATCCTGCAAACCAAACTGAAATAATAACTGTAGTGAGCATAATTTATCTTTCTAAAATTAATACACTTTCAACATGTGGCGTCTGAGGATACAAATCATACAATTGCCAAAAACTTGTCTGATAAACTTGTTGTAAAACCTCCCAATCACGTGCCTGAGTAGATGGATTACAAGATATATAAACCAACGTACCAGGACCATTGTCCCTTAATTTTTCTAAAACTTTGGGATGTAATCCAGCGCGTGGCGGATCTACAACAACTACATCAACACGAGATAATAAATCATCTAAATTCTGTTTCTCAGCCATACCATTTTCAATAACTATATTATCTAGTTTATTTATTTTAACATTTTTTTGTGCAAAATCAGAAGCCTCTTCATTAGACTCTACAGAATAAACTTTATCAAAAATATCACTCAGAGCAAATCCTATAGTCCCTACTCCGGCATATAAATCTAATAACACTCCTTGTTTTTTTACTAATTTATTTTTTACATCATCAAGCAAAAGTGTAAATGCATCTGGATTTACTTGAAAAAAACTATTGGCTCCATATAGCAAATTAATACCTGAAATATTTTCTTGTAATTCTAATTTTCCTTGTTGAGACAATACTAAACTTGTGACTGCAGCTGGAGTTTTTGGCTCAGAATAAACAATAGAAAATCCATCTAAACCTTCACACTCTGCAGAAAAAATATTACCATCTGGATTAACTGTATATAGAGTTGCTATGGTTGACTGAGTAAAAAAAGAATACCTAACAAGAATATTTTTAATTGTATCAGCATTATAACCATTTGACACTGCGGTATCTAAAATATATTTTGAAACTTTATTCATATTATCTGAACCCAACACACACGCATCCAAGTTATAATATTTATTATGCCGAAATCTTTGATGAAAAGCCAACGACACCTCACCTGCATTATCAACCACGCTAAATTCCAATTTATTTCTATATTTCCACTCTGCAGGACTAGGCGTAATACTCACATTGTTCAGTGGCAATCTATGTACTAATTTTTGCCACATACTTTTTACCACTTTTTGTTTTTCTTCTAATTGTTGCTTATATGACATTACCTGCCATGGACTACAAGTAAGATAATGAGACTCTTGTGACTCAACACGATCTGGAGATGGTTCTAAAATTTTTACCACTGCTGCTTTTACAAATTTACCATTCACCTTAATCGGACGAACTAATACAGTTTCTCCAGGTAAAACACCATAAACAAAAACAGGACGATTATCAAAATGTCCAATTCCCTCCCCGCCAAATACTAACTGATCAATTTTTATTTCAAATTCAGGTGGTGTTTTTCTAGCCATATTATTTATCTAAAAATTTCCAAACTTGACGACGCATAAAATATTTATCCAAAACTCCAGCAGATACATGGCCACCTTTTTTTAAAGTAATTAATTTTGATTTTGTAACATCAGCAAATCTCTTGGTTGGATCATATGGCACAGACATATCATCTAGGGCATGGAATAACAAAACCTTAGAACCATCAATTTCATGCTGATTTGAAACTGGATTATAAAACTCTCCATTGGCTAATTTTTGCCAATTCAAAGAATCAAATCTATAAGCATGTCCAAAAGCCTCTCTCACAAAACCCTCTAACCAATCCATTGGCTCGTCTGGTGAATCTACCTGCCAATCCACAACTGGAGAAAAACCTATCGCTTTAGAAACACGCTCATCCCTAGATACAAGTAGTGCAGCTGGTCCACCAAAACTAGACCCAAGCACAACAATCTCTTTGGCATTTATTATATATTCCATACCATCCCACAAACTAATAACTGGCTTATTTAGTTCATTAATCACATCTAAAACATCCAGATGTGGTGATTTAGCAAGAAATTCACCATCTGATTCCCATGAACCTCTATAACGCATACTAATAGCCCAGTAATTTTTCTTAGCAAACATTATCAACAACTCCTTATGCTTTGGCACAGAAGGCATACCAGGGCAAAAAATCATCACCTTGCCAACATCTTTATGTGGAGGCAAAAATTCTACAACAATATCATTAGCAAATCTAGCTCTCAGTAAATGCATAAATTATCCAAATAATGATAAATCTTTTGCATAGTCTTCACCAAACATATTCCAAAGACTTAAGAAAAAAGCAGCAATCACAGGACCAATAACAAACCCACTAATACCAAAAGCAGAAATTCCTCCCAGTGTTGATAATAATATTAACATATCTGGCATTTGTGTATCTTTGCCAATCAAAGGAGGTCTTAAAATATTATCAATACTACTAATAACCAAAGCGCCAATTAACAAAACCGTTACACCTTCCCATATTTGACCAGATAATATCAAAACCACTCCAGCAGGTCCCCAAATAACAAAACTACCAATAGCTGGTATAATTGACAATACAGCCATTATCACACCCCATAAAGCTGCGGCCGGAATACCAACCAACCAAAATAAAATTGCTCCAATAATGCCCTGTAATATACCTATAATCAAAGTACCTTTCATAGTAGCTCTCACTGTAGATGCAAAACGATCATACAACCTACGCTCACGCCTATCCCCCAGAGGTAATAATTTTTGCAATTTTTCCAGTATGTTTTCTCCGTCTTTCAAAAAGAAAAACAAAGCATACAAGGTAATAAAAAACTGAATAGCAAATTTCAAAGTCTGTTGACCAAACTGAGCAATAGAAGAAGCTATATAGCCACCAACTGACCCAATTGTACTAGCTAGTTTTAGCTTTATATCCTCATTTGTAATACCAAAAGTTCCTAAAGTATCATATATAGGCAAATAATTATCTAGCAAACTCACAGAATTCACTAAAGCAACTTGATTAGTTTTTACAGTTGCATACAACTCTGTAAACTCACTCAAAATAGATAATGACAATAAATACATTGGAACAAACACTAAAGCAAACATAGTAAGCATAGTCAAAAGTACTCCAGGTACAACCTTGCCTTGCATCAAACTCACATACCAGTTACGCAATGGATAAAATAACAAAGCCAAGACAGTAGCCCAGAATATTGCCATAATATATGGGTTTATAAGCCATATAAAAACAGCAGTTGCCGCGACTAATATAAATAAAAATAAAGACTTTTGAAAAGATTGAAAACTCATAATATTATAATATTAAAAAATAAATCTGTTCTCTGTCACGGCTTTATATGCCAAAATATATGTTGCTGCATTGTATGTTTGATGCCACATACCCATAGGCTTGCCACTGCGTCCATGAAACCATTCATTAAACTCCCAATTATGCATAGCATTGGCTTGTGCTAACCGCTCTAATTCTTCACGTGCTTTTTTCGGACGCGCTTCCCGAGCCAACATATACACCCACCAACCACCAACCATTGGCCAACAAGCTGCATTATGATACTCCCACTGCTTGTTCTGAGGTTCTTGTCCAAAAAGTCCTTGTTTTAATTTTTTTGGTCTAGAGAGGACACGTATAGGCACAGGACTTAAACGAGATATTTCATATAAATCTTTTATCAAAACTGCTACTTTTTTCTTAGGTAATAAATCAGATAAACAAGCAAAGATATTTCCAAACACATCCACAGAATCATCTAATGAATGATGAGAAACTGCAGCTACAAAACTATCACCTTTAAGCGCTTGAAACTGTATATTATTACGAAATGATGGAAATTCACGATTAAGACTTGTATAACCTTTACTAGTAGATAATTTTCTAGAAAAAAAATAAAGAAAATTCTTTGCAATAGTTTCACGTTCAGTGCTCTTGATAATACGCAAAAACAACAACCACAACGCATTGGTGCTCAATACTAACCCAGAACGCGGTGTTGTATGTGCCCAATCAGCTGATTCTCCCTGCTCTATTAAACCGTGTTGCATTCTGTATTGTAGCCACTTAATAATATCTTGAAATAATAAATAATAACGCGCTTTCAAAGATGTATCTTGTGTATTTTCAACATACAGCCAAAAAGTAATCAACCACCAAATAGAGCTGTCTATATTGAGTGGTAAAAAATATTCTACCTTACCTGTCTCTGGCTGTACTGAAACGGGAATCTGACCCAAATCAGAAGCAGATTGTGCCAGAGTCTCAATACTAGTCATACCTGCCTCAATAAGATATGAATCTTCTGTTACTAAAGCTGCCAAAGCACACATCATAGCATCACGCGTAAAAACAGCACGATAACCTAATTTATCTGCCCTATCTGATTTGGCAGCAGCCACAAACCCAAAAGCGGTTGTGTTTTTCTTTAATAGATCAATAGCTGCTAAATATGTTTGTTCAGTAATATCCATAAAATTTTAAGTGAAAATACCTTAGCACAAGTTTTATTTTTTGACTACCTATTTCGCTCTTTGTGCTAATAAGAAAATACCAAAAACAATAATAGCCAAAGGCCAAAAGAAATCAAAACCAGACAAAATATTAGGCCATATTTTACTAGCTAACATACCCAATCCTATCAAGATTATTATCAAAGCTAATAAATTACGACGACCATCATCACCTTTGAACCAATTAAATTTTTTACCTGATGATATATCTATAACACCTTCATTTTGTTTCACTACATCCTCATCAGGCACAAGCAACATCATAACAAAATAAATCATAAATCCCATTCCATTTACAAAAGCCATCACAACAAACAAACCACGAACAAAAATAGGGTCGATACTGAAATACTCTGCCAGCCCTCCAGCAACTCCAGAAAACAACCTGTTAGTTTTTGATTTGTATAATTTTTTTGACATAAACTATCTCTCTAATAAAGAATTTTTTAAAATTTCTTGATTTGCTTCTGATAAATAAAATAAATCATTTGATTTATTACGTTGACGTGACATTTCAAACAAACAAATTCCAGCTGTAACAGATATATTTAGACTTTGTACCATACCATTCATAGGAATATACATTGTCTGGTCAGCGCCTTTGATAGCGTCAGAGGACAACCCACCATGCTCATTACCAAAAACCAAAGCAATATTTTTATTTTTTGTAAAATCTATATCGTATACACTACTAGAATTCTTATTCAAAACTGTTGCAATAGTTACAAATCCCTGATTATGTAACTCATGATAACAATCGATAATATTATTAAATATATGAAAATCAAGCCATTTGTTTGCAGAGGAGGAACTGAGTCTGCCAATTTTTTTCGGATCAAATGAATCTTGTTTGTCAAATACAAGGTATACATTTTGTATACCAAAAGCATCACAACTTCTAAAAACAGCCGCTGCATTATGTGGATCTACGATATCCTCCAAAACAACCACGCCAGTTGTGCGCTTTTGTGCAACTTTGGTTATTTTATTAACACGCTCTTGAGTTCTATTCATATCAATATAATAAGTACACTTTTAATAATACCACAATTCATAACAATTTTTGAAAAAAACAAAAACCACTAACAATGTGTGGCTGTAATAAAATTTAAACTAAAACCAAAAAACTGCCAAAATTATATCTACCAAAATTAATAACAAAACTAGATGTATTGCATTCCAAGTAAATTTTCTTTTGTGATAATACCATAAAAGTATAAACAAAATTATCACTATTACAAAAAAACGCAATATAGTAATAAAAAAGCCATGGGTAATGCCATTTACAAAAACAAAAGCAATGCTAGATAAAAGCTCTAAAAAAGCGCCATACAACAAGGCGCGTTCAACATGATAATATTTTTCTCCAATCTGAGCAATAAGCCCACCAAACAATGTAGCTATACCCAAAATATATAAAAATATAATAAATGAATTGATTGTAGCATCCATTAATATAAATTTAATGGTTTGTACAAATTATAGCACAAAGTTACAAAATTCTACTATCCTCTTTATCTACCACATCACCTTGTTGAGGAATAATATAAATATCATGTTTATAGCCACCAACACCAACATATTCAGCATCACCTGACAAAATCTTTTCATAATCACGGCAAGCAGAACAACCAGAGGTGCCATTTGGACAATCAAATTTTTCTAAACTTCTAGCTATCTTAATCCTGCGTGCTATGTCCAAAATCTCTCTGCGAGAGTCTTCTAAATCTGGCATTTCTTTTGCCTCTAGCGCATCATCAGTTTCTAAATACCAATAGCTAATCCCGCTCACCTCTCTATGCTGACACTCATGAACAAGTAATGTGTATATAGGTAATTGCAATGATTTTCCTGATTCCTTATGTTTGCCAGTTTTAAAATCAATAATATGCACAGTATCTGCCTCCTCATTATATTCCAACCAATCAATCTTGCCACACAAAATAATATTTTCTTCCTCAGACAACCAAAACCAAGGTAAATCCATATTAATCTTGATAGCTTTATTCTGCAAAACTCCAGGATTTTGCTCCACACGACGTAGCATTGCTTTGCCTCGTTCCTTATAACGATGTTCTATATCTTTATTCCAGAAACCTCCTTTCTTACCTGAAACTTTTTCCCAAGCAATATCAAACCTATCCAACAACGGCTCTGAAAATCTACGATCTGTCGGGATAACAGACAACGCCTCCAACACTTCATGTACTGCCTGACCAAGAGCCAATGGTGCAGACATAACCTGAACCTTGTGACCTGTTTTTGGATCTTTGTAAATATTTTTCAAATAATACAAACGTGGACATTCTAAAAAATCAGAAATAGAAGTATGAGACACCCAAGTTGCTGAGAATTTATCTGCTGTCATATAGTTAATTATTCATATTAATCTCTTCTCTAAGCTTGCTACGAAAAAAAATCTTATCCACCCAGCTGGCTGACTGAGGTATTAGATTAAATAATACCGCAATAGTAAACAATAACAAAGCTACTTGAATATTTGCAAAACTCAAAACAATAGCCAAAGCAGACACAATCACTGGTACAAGAGTACGAATAGTACCATGACGCATATTGCGAGCTGTTGTTGCCTCTTCGGCATTTTCTATATCTTTTGATTGCAAAATATACCTCCTCATAAACATCAGTGTCAATCCAATACAAATTGTATTAAGACCCAAAATAGTAACACCAACCTGAGTATCGCTATACCTACCTAACATGTGCGATGAAAAAGGAACCAAAGCTACAAAAAAGAAAAACAAAGCATTGTAATTTAGTAACACTGGATTGATATTTTTCGCATATACAGACAATAAATAATTATGAGCTTTCCAATAAGTAAACAGCAAAGAAAAGCTCAAAACATATGCCAAAAATAATGGATACAACTCATATATAGCATATAATAATTCGCTATTTGTAACTATTCCATGCAACTCTGGTACTCTAATTTCTATGACTAATAAAGTTATAACAATAGCAAATATACCATCTGCTAAACCATCTAATCTTTCTTTTTTCATAAAAAATTATTAATTATTTTCAACTAAAGTATAATTTATTTTGGTTTCATTATTATTTTGCAAAACTAATAACGCTAGCTTATAATTATCATTAGAAAAAGTTGCCATCCATGAATTCCCCACACTAGTATCTGAATCATTATTCATATTTTGACTTTTCATTGTTGACATTAACCAAGGTTTTATAACATCAATACTATCTGTTGTTTTTACTACAATTTTCTGAACACCATCCGCTACTTCTGACAAGATAATATCACCACCAGAATAAATAACATCTGCAATAGGCCAACTATCCGGAATAGCAACACCGCCTTGCGGATTGATAACTACTTGTCTATCTTGATTTTGAGACATCATAGCTATTTCAACTTGAGAAGATTTTTCTTGTACTTGCTCTTCTGGCACTTGGACTTTTTGGCAAGCTGTAACTATAATCATAACCAAAA
The DNA here is from genome assembly GCA_015485655.1 of Patescibacteria group bacterium. Classification (GTDB taxonomy): domain Bacteria; phylum Patescibacteriota; class Patescibacteriia; order S139-126; family S139-133; genus S139-133. Next base: position 15,142 of record WFTG01000053.1, read on the forward strand.
AAAGAAATACAAATCTAGTAAATATATTATTCATAAAATAATATTAATTATTAGAACGAAGGCGATATAAAGAAAACCATGTTAGTAAAGACAATGCTCCAGACATTCCCAATGTTATAAAAACAATACGCTCAGCCAAAGTGCTAAAAACATTTATAGGAAATAATATAATCAATAATGAATTTGATGCAAACTGCCAGCCACCCTGTGGGAAAAATATTTTATGAAATACTATAAAAATTGACTCAAATGCAAAATAACCAATAATTGCAATTGTCAAAGCAATAACAAATACTATTATACTGCCAACAAATACTGGTTTCAAAGCTAATTTATAATTTCTTTTTCGCCACCAGGTCAAAGGTATGAAAATTAACAATATCAATCCTGAAACAACAACCAATTCTTCACCTATACCAACCAATGATCGAACATCTTGCAAATGTGCTACTTCCTCTGAAGTAAAAGGTATCATAGAAACATCAATGCCTCTTATATATTCCAAAACTAATTCAGTCAAAAACTCTTGGTCTGCTTTGGTTGTTGGAAAATCATCTGAATAAAACTGTTGGTATAAATTATTTGAAAACATAGTTGTTAATACAGGTGTGAACAACAAAAAGACAATCGTAGCCAAGGTTATCAATACACCAACAATTTTATTTGTCATAAATTTATTATATTTATATTTAATTATATATCTTTAAGTATATCGTGATTTGGACTAGAATAAAAGCTTTGACAATATGAATACTTGTATGGCATGATAAAATTGTTTTTATTCAACTAAACTATAATAATGCTCACTAAAAAACAAGAAAAAGAAATACGAAAACTAAACTCAAAAAATTACCGTGAAAAAAACGGTCTGTGCCTAATTGAAGGTAAAAAATGCATACAAACTGCCGGAAATTCTATTCAATACACTTTTACCAAAGATGATACAGATATATTTGATGAAATAGTCACAACTAAAACCCCTCAGAATCTCGCAGGTGTTGCTAAAATTCCCAAATTCACTCTAGAAGAAGTGTTAAAAATGGACAAAGTAGTTATATTAGATAATATTCAAGATCCAGGCAATATGGGTTCAATCATGCGCTTAGCATTAGGTTTCAATGCTGGAT